>DATBCV010000019.1:0-75979 GCA_036270275.1 Chthoniobacterales bacterium
TTGCCGCCGGATTCGAAAGTACAAAATATCCTCGACGTTGCGGTCGCGAGCGTAGTTCAAACCGGTTCCAGCGGTTGGCTGGGAAACACGGGCATCTTTCTTGGAATTTATTTCGGCACGTTGTTTATAGCCACGATTTCGCGCGCGTTGAGCCACACCTATGGCGTGAGCGAGCCGCGCAACTGGTGGTCGAAATACATCATCTCGGTCTTGCTGCTCTTCTGGTTTGGAATCGTAATCCTGCTCTCCTTCAACGCCGTCGTGTTCGGCGAAACGCTGGCCGGAGTCGCGGAAGTAAATTTCCAACTCAAAGTGCCGCTCCAGGCGTGGGTAACGTATTTGAGTTTGCCGTTCACGTGGGTGGCGCTAATCGGTCTCGCTCTGGTTTTATATTTACTCACGCCTGAAAATTATCTGACGATCCGGCAAGCATTGCCCGGCGCGGTATTTTTCGCCACAGGCTGGATCACCGTGACGAAATTGTTTCAGCTCTACGTCGCGCGCTACAGCCGTTACGACGCGACTTACCTGGCGCTCGCTTCCATCATTATTCTTCTGACCTGGATGTACCTGACCTGTTTGTTTTTGCTGCTCGGCGGAAAATTAAACGCGATTCTGCGGCGCGAGCGCGAACGTCGCCGAAAAAGCGAAGCAACCGAAATCGCAGTTCAGCCGGCGTAACCGCATTTGATCGCGCGAAACAGTCTGTTACGCTGCGCAGCAGTGGGACGGTCCGGCGTTTGGCTTTTTTTTGCGCTCAGCGCGATCATTGGAACTTTTTTCCTTCAGGCACAACAGACTGACGAAGAGAAACCGATTCGCAAGGCGCGCGCGGTAACCGAATCCGACGAATCACCCGCTCCGACCGCTTCCGCGAAAGCCAAAACTTCGCCGCACAAAAAGAAAAAATCCGAAACGCCTTCGCCAACATCGACAGCGAAGAAAAAGAAAAGTCCCGCGGAAGATTCCGAAGCTTCCGCAACTCCACGCGAGTCACCCGACGCCACCGCCAAAAAGAAAAAGTCGACGGCTAAAGAAAGCGCGGCGACGGCGAACAAAAATAACACGCCGGCGGACGATTCAGAGGTTTCGGCGACACCGAGCGAGACACCCGAAGCTACCGCGAAGAAGAAAAAATCGGGCGCGAAAGAAAGTCCGGCGAAAGGAAAGAAGAAAAAGAAATCGCCCACACCGGAAAAAACTCCGGGGGCGAAAAAGAAACATTCGCCGAAACCATCCGAGACGCCTGAAGTTGAGGCGAGTCCAACTGTTCCGCGCGCGATCGCGGTTCCGAGTCCGAGCGCGCCGCCATCGCCGTCGGTGACGCGAGGAAAGTCGGCGCTTGCCGCGCCGGTCGAGCAGCCGCAGGAGCCGGAACAATTAACGATCGAAAAATACGGCTACGAAAAACCGCGCGGATTTTGGTCGCGATTGTTTGGCGGCGGGCGGAGCAGCGGCAGCGGTGCGGGCTATCGTTACCTCACGCGATCGGTGAAAGATCAAATCGATCGCGCACCGGTCACGCGCGCGCGCTGGCAATTCATCGTCGTTCACAACAGCGGAACGCGTCAGGGCAACGCCGCCGCGTTCGATTATTACCATCGGCATTTCCGGCGAATGCAAAACGGCCTCGCTTATCATTTCGTCATCGGCAACGGCACGTCGACCGGCAACGGACAGATCGAAGTGGGCGATCGCTGGCGACGGCAGATCAACGGCGGCCACGTCCACAGCGATTACTTGAACAATATCGCACTCGGAATTTGTTTGGTGGGCGATTTCAACCGCGAGCAACCGACGCGCGCGCAGCTGGATTGTTGCGAAGAATTGATCCGTTATCTGCGGCAACGCTGCGGCAAGATCGACAATAGTCATTATCCGATTGTGAAACCGCATCGCGAAGTGAATCCGCCGCGCTGGGCGACCGATTGCCCCGGAAATGTTTTCCCCTACGCCTGGTTCCGACGGTTCAAGGAATGATCAACGCCGCGACGCGACGATGACGTGGCTCTGCGTGTAATTGTAGCGGTAACCAAAGTGGAACGTGATTGGCGGCGGCGAGATTTGATCGAAGATTTCTTTCAGCTTCGGCTGATAATGTTGTTTAAAGATTTCGATCGGGCCGACGTAGTGGCCGAAGACGCGAATGTTCCATTTCTGCGGATTGAAAGACGAAATCGGAATCCCGGAATCGTCCTGCACGATCGTTTTGCTGTGATCGAGAACGAAATCGCGGATCCGATTGAAACCGCCTTCGAACATCAAATAGGACGAAGCTTTGAGAAGACTGCAGCCGACGCCGAACTGGTTGCAAAATCTCAGGAAACCGGACGAAGCGAGTCCGCCGTCCGAAATGTCGGTGTTGAAATAATACAGGGTTTGTTCCTGGCCGGTGCGATTGTTGACGTAGCGGATGCGCACGCCCGGGTTTGAGCCGGAGCGGCCTTCCAAAAACGCGCCGCTGTCGCTGAGCGAGCCGTAAGTCACGTCGCGGATCGATTTGTCCGCGCGCGCGAGAAAGACGTAAAGAATCGGCAGCACGCCTTTGAGCTCTTGCGAGTCGAGACTGACTCTCATGTCTTTGGTAATGAAAAAACTAAAACGAAGCGACGAATGCATCGCCTCCTCGAGATTGTGGAGCGCGCCGCCAAGATTGCTGATGCGCTTCGGGTCGGGCGGCGGTCCCATCGCCTCCTTGCCGCAAAGAATGTAAATGTCGGCCTTGGGAAAAACTTGATCGACGTAAAGAAAATCAGGACCGCTGAACATGTAGAACGCGACCGGAATTTTCTCGCGCGATTCGGGAAGATATTGAGTCTCCCAATTATGAAGCCTGAGCAATTGCTTCACATTCATTTTCGCAAACGTCTTTTCGAAAAATGCGGCGTGCTCCTGCCACGCGGGAGTGTTGGTCAGCGGGATAAGCGATGAATTTTTCGGCAACGGCATGCCCGCGAGAAAACGCGCGACCTCATCCGCGCCTGACAACGTTGAGCGCAGCGGGACTTTGAATTCGGCTTCCGCTTGGGCCCGCGCCTTGGCTGAATTAGGCGACGGCGTGGAGGTGTCGCGAAGCCATGGCCATCTTATGCCGGGTCGTGGTGTCGGTTTCGGTTGCGCCTGAATCGGCTGCGCTGGTGTCGGCGCGACCGCGCGTTTTGGAGTAATCGCGGCCTTGGGCGTTGCGGATGGCGCGGGCGTGTCGCGATCCCACGGCCATTGAATTGCATGCGTTGCGGGGACCAAGAGAACGAGAAAGATCGACAACGCGAGCGCGGGGGTCCTCATTTGGCGGGACTGACGCGTCTGCCGGCACAAAAGTAAAGAAGGATCCCGACAATTGCGGTTCCGAGGCCGGCGAGCGATTCGGTAGTTTTAAATTTCAAAAGGTAAAACATCATCCAGAGCGTGATCAGCGAGAAGATGATTGCTGGCACTGGATAAAACCAGACGCGATAGGGACGCGAAATATTCGGTCGCGTTTTGCGGAGCACAATTACGCCGACGACGGTGAGCAGCGAGCAGAGCAAGAGCGCGAACTGAATGTACTGAAGCACTCCTTCGAAACTTCCCGTCAGCAACAGCACTGTGACGATCATGACTTGTAGCGCAGTCGCATTTGTCGGAACACCATGGCGATTCTTGCGACCGAGAAATCTCAGCAGCCAGTGATCCTCGCCCATCGACATCGTCACGCGCGGCCCGATCCACGTCATCGAGCTGATTGCCGATACGAGCCCAAGACAAATGATCGCTCCGACAACGCGGCCGCCGTTATCTCCGAAAATGTGTTTGCCGGCGATGAGACCGACTTCGACCTGGCCGCGCATTTCCGCGATCGGCGTTGTGATTAGAAACACCGCATTCAACAAAACGTAGGCCGCCATGACAATGAGCGTGCCGACGAGAAGCGAGCGCGGAACGTTTCGCTCCGGTTCTTTTACTTCGCCGATGATGTAACTCGATGCGTTCCAACCGGAGTAGGAATACATCACGTAAACGAGCGAGACCGCGAACGCACCGGTGAAGATCGACATCGTGCCGGCGGGCTCCGGCGAGAAAGTGATCGGTTGCTTTGGGTCGATCAACATTCCGGCGCCAATCAGGACCGCGATCAAAATCAGTTTGACCACTGTCCAGACATTTTGGAACGCGCTGCCGAGGCGAAGATTTCCAAAATGAAAGAGCGCCACGATCCAAACGAGAACGAACGAGAGGACGACGGGAGAGCCGAAATTGAAAACGCCGTTAAAATATCTTCCGAACGCCATCGCGGCGAGCGCGATCGGCGCGGCGAAACCGACGGTGGCGGAAATAAATCCGGCCATGAATCCAACCGCGGGATGATAAATCTCCGAGAGAAAATGATATTCGCCGCCGGAGCGTGGAAGCGCGGCGCTGAGCTCGCCGTAGCAAAGCGCGCCACAAAGCGCGGCGATTCCGCCGACAATCCAGAGCATGATCAAGGCGAACCCGGATTGAAGATCGACAACTTGAAATCCGAGACTGGTGAAGACGCCGGTGCCGATAATGTTGGCAATGACGATTCCGCACGCGGTAAAAAATCCAACGGTCCGCGGCGGCGCGGGGGAATTGCTCATGTCGCGCAGACAATGGCATCGTTAGGCGGATTCGCCAATGGATTGAGGAACCCGGTTGTCAGAGCCGTCACCGCGCGCGATTCTGCATTCATGGCGAAATCAATTCTCTCCCTGGAAACGACTACGCAGTTGGCGGTGTTTCTCGAAAATCGTCCCGGCGCGCTGGCGCGAGTTTGTGAGGCGCTCGCGAAAGCCGGAATCAACATTGAAGCGATGACGGTCTCGGACACGGTCGATCATTCAGTGATTCGAATGATCGTGAGCGACCCGACCAAAGCGCTGATGCTTTTGGGAGAGCGCGGCGTGCTTGCGTTTGAGAACGATGTGATCTGCATCGACGCCGCAAACGAAATGGGCGTGTTGGGGAAAATCGCGGATGCCTTGTCGCGCGCGGAAGTGAATATTGAATACGCCTACTTCGCCGCGGGCACGAAGTCGCCGAAAGGTTGCATCGTTTTGCGACCGTCGAATGTAGAGAAAGCGCAGCTCGCGCTAAGCGCGCTTTAACTGCCGCGCCATTCCTGGCGCGCTTCCGCGATGAGCGGCGCAAGATCGACATAGAACCTGACCACGTAGATCAAGTAACCGACGAACGCGACGAGCTCGCCGGCGATGAGCCAAACGTGGCCGTTTCGCGCGATGAAAAACTCCGGCCAGGCGCGGATCGCGAAGAGAAAGACGATATTGAGCAGGAAAATACCTGGAAGCAAAGCCGCGATGTTCATCCATTGGTCGCGCAGGACCCGCGAAGATAAACGATTACTGAACGGCCCGGCGCTGTCGCGCATGCGCGCGTGAATCAGACGCAAATCGTAGACGAACAACGTCCAACCGATCGCGATGAAGGCGGCGCCAAACCCAAACCAACGCGCAGGTTTGCCGATTTGCGCGAAGAGGATTGCTTCCACGAGCGCGCACGCGATGTAGAGAAAATTGTGACCGAACTCGAGCGGCCAACGAATGACGGTGATGATGTGCAGAACGGCGCGCGACCAAAAGACGAAGATGACGAGCAAGCCGGCAATGACGTATGGCCAGAAGAAAATCTGCCAGCCCGAAATGAGATCGCGCGCGTTTTCGATGAGCACGGTCAATGCGACGCCCTGAATAATGCTGACGAGCGTGAGCTCTATCTCCACGATCGTTGAATCGAGCTCGGAGCGGGCGGCGGAAAATTTCATTGTCGATCTTGCGGCGTGGAATTGGAATTTTGCCGATAGGCCGCCAGAATTTCGAGCAACTTCGGCGAGCTTGCCGCAAGCGGTTGCAAGTCGCGGATCACTTGGGCGGCGTCGGCGCTTTGCGCGAGAAATGAAAGCGCGACGCGAAATTTTTGTTCGTGCTCGGTTTTTCGCGGATCGAGAATGACCGCGTAGGCGAGCTGTTGGGTGGCAGTTGTTAAATCGCCGATTTCGCCGGCGGCGAGCCCCGTTCGGTAATGCAGCTGCGCATCGAATGGAGAAACCGCGAGCGCGTCGCGTCCAATCGCGATTGCCTCTCGTGTGCGCTGCAATTCACGAGCGCAGGTAAATAAAACATCGTAAGCCTGCGGATTTTCCGGCGCAGCCGCGATGAGGCGTTGCGCGACAGTCATTGCCTGTTCAACCCCGCCACTCTTAGCGAGATGGATGGCTTGTTGGATCTGACAATGTTCGTCGGCGGGGTCGAGCTCAAGACCGCGCTGCGTATGCTCGTTTGCCTCGGCGCGGTGGCCGGTTTCGTCCAAAACCGCGCCGAGAAAACATTGGGCAGTCGAATTCGCCGGATCTTTGCGCACGGCCTCCGCTCCTTCGCTCGCCGCGGCGTCCAGACGATTCGCGCGGATGAACTGGCGACCGGCATAAATGTGCAGGATTGCGGAATCCTGGATCCAGACGGAGAAAAAACTGTTCAACGCAAACGCGACTAACAACGAGGCGAGTGCGAATCGGAGAACTCGCGACGCGCGCGCAAATTTTTCCCACGCAATCGCGATGAATGCACAAAGCGGCACGATTGCGGACAAACCGTAAAACGCTTTGACCTGCGCGTAGGAAGGGACTCGCAACGTCATGAAGATGAGCGCAACAAAAATAGCCGCGGAAAAGCCGATCAACAGAAACCATTTCGCGGAAGGCTGGCGGATGAATCGGTTAGTGGCCGCGGCAAGGCCGACGATAATCAGTGCGGTTGGAACCAGAGCGAGCAAGTAGCCGCTGACGACCAGATTGTAATTCCAAGGCGTGCGCGAGAGCATGTCGGACAATCCGCCGCCCAATCCTTCGCCCCACAAGGTTGAATAGAGTCCGTCGGCGAAACTGTTGAAACCGCTGAAGAGCGGGGCAACGAGCGATTGGCCGAAACGGAAGTAGTCACTCGCGGTATGAAAGCCGGGATCCTGCCATATCGGAAAACCCGCAAGCGGCTCCCAATTGCCGACGATTGGTTTGCCGAAATGCCGCCAGATCCGGATGTAATGCCACCCGCAGATGAGGAGAATCGCGGCGATTGTCGATCCAACGGTGCGAAACCACGCGACGAGTGGTGCGCGTTGATGCCAAAGCTGGATGACTAGCGCTCCGAGGAGCGGAGGAATCAGTAACAGGCTCGTTGCTTTCGCGAGCATCGCCGCGCCGACAGCGACTCCGAGCGCGAGAAGTTCAATCATCGACGGGCGATCAGTTTTTAAAACGCGCAGTGCGAGATAGATCGAGATCGTGCTCAGCGTGGCGGCGAGCGTCTCATTCGTCACATAATGCGCGAGATAAAGCTGCATTGGCAAAAAGGCGGCGGTGATCAACCCGACTGTTTGCGCAGCCGCGTGCCGCGGAAAAAGCAGGCGCATGCTCAGAAAAACGAAAATGAAATTCGCGATGCCGAAGAGCATCGTCATGGCGCGCAATACATGCACGGCCGCGGTGTCGCCGACCGACAGGCGGCACATTGAAAGAACGCCGGCGGAGAGCGCGTAAAAAAGCGGCGGCTGGAACATTTCGTAACCTTCGTTCGGCAGCGGCAGCGCCCGGTGCTCCTGGATGTACTTAATATATGCGACATGATCGGTTGAATCGTAGCCAACCCGAAATGGCAGGAGCTTTGAGTTGTTCCAAAACAACACTAGCCACGCCGCGACGCAGATTCCGATCAGCAAAAGAACTTTGCTGCGGGAAAGATCGACATCGTCCGTTTTGATCCAACGTTGAAGTCCGATCGCGGAGGCAAACCCAACAATTGCGAAGGCGATCCACGCGCGCCAAACGGTTGGAAGCGCATCCGAGACCTTTTCGCCGCCGGCGAGCGGATTTCCCGGCCCGGGTCTCCGCGGAACAGACGCCACGACGCAATTCCGCCACGACGAACCAGCGATCGACGCTTCCCAGCTTCCATCTGTTCGCAAGCTCGATGCGCCGGCGTCAAGGTGCAGCCAAAGTGCGGCCGGAGCGTCGTCGTTAAAAACTCTGGCTTCGATTTTATTTTCGCCGCTGCGCAATAGATTTTGCACATCGATGGTCGCGAGCTCCTTCCAATTGCGAACCGGAGAAATCGGAACGGCCTCGCCATTTATCTTGAGCTCGACTCGTTTTGCCGCGCGAAATTGCAATTGAGCGCTCTTCGGTTGGGAATCGAGCGTGAATGTCCGCCGAAACGTCGCGTCGATCATCGCCACCGGATGAGCTCGAGCATCGAGCGGCGTTGGAAAAATGATCCAATGGGACCGTGCGCCATGCGGCAAGAAATTAATCTGCGGATCCCGCGTGCATTTCCAGGCCAGCCAGCCAAATGCCGCCGCGCTCGCAGTGAGAAGTAAAACGGCCATGTGCCACGGCTTGAGATTCACGCGCTGCGAAGTTGGGCGCGAATTCGTCGCCGCTCAATCCAAAATCTAAAATCGGAGCTCCGAAATGGAGACGCGTGCCTGGAGGGATTTGAACCCCCAACCTTCTGATCCGAAGTCAGATGCTCTATCCAGTTGAGCTACAGACACAGGACATTTTAGATTTTGGATTTTAGATTGGGCTGAGATGTCGATCTTGCGTCCGCAAATCTCAAATCGGCAATCTAAAATCTAAAATGTGAACGGGGTGGTCGACGGGACTCGAACCCGCAACAACCAGAACCACAATCTGGGGCTCTACCATTGAGCTACGACCACCATCGCGGATTCAGATTCTAGTTTTTAGACGCGCGATTGCAAACGCGAGGCAGAACCTCGCCCGCGTGGCACAGTCTCCGCTTCATACTAACCTGATGCCCCATCGTTTGATTGCAACCCACACCCCGTTTGTTATCATCCGCGCCCGGCTGTTCATGAAGAAAATCGGGCCCATTCTCCTCTTATCGCTGGCGTTTTGTTTCGCCACGCCGACGAGCTCTCGCGCGCAATCCGACGACCCGAGCGAAGCCTTTCTCAAAGCCTACATGACCGCGCAGCAGGGCGAAAAACTCGAGCACGAGAACCAATTTAAGGCCGCGCTCGCCAAATATCGTTTTGCCGGAAGCTTGATCGAACAATTGCGCAAGAGTCACCCGGATTGGCAACCGGCGATCGTCGAATATCGCGGCCGCAAGGTCAGCGAAAGTATTTTGCGCGTGCAAGACAAAGCCGGTACGCAGGACAGCGTCGCGAGTTCGACCGAATCCGCCGCTGAGACTGCGCCTGGACCTCCACAATCCACCGCGGCGCCAGCAGTGCAGATTTCGAAAGAAAAAATTCCAGCACCAGCGGCACCGGTTCAGATCGCGAAAGAAAAAGCGCCGGCCGTCGCCCCTTCTGTCGCGCCGGTTGTTTCCAAACCCGCGCCAACGGCCACGCCGAACGAAGTGGCAATTGAGCAGGCAACGCGAAAGTTGCGCGACAAGGTCGATCAACTCGAGGCCGAGTTAGTGAAATCGCACACTCAGATTAGCGCGGCCGAAAACGAAAAGCAGACATTGAACAGCCGGCTCGACGAAACGAAATCGAAATTAGATAAGGCGCACGGCGATCTCGAAAAGGCGAAGACGGCCGAGAAAGAAGTGCGCGATCAACTCGCGCAGGCGCAGGCCTCGTTGAAGAAAACGGCAGAGGGCGGAACGAAGGACAATAAAGCGCAGGAAGCGTTGAAGGCGGAGATCACGCAACTAAAGAAAGCGCTCGCGACTGCGCAGGAAGGCCGCTCCGTGGCCGAGAAGGAACGCGACGATGCGAGTTTGAAAGTGGCGACCGCGGACAAACAGCGCGCCGCGGCAGGCAAGGAGCGCGACGAAGCGAATGCGCGTTTGAGCGAAGCCGATCAAAAAGTTGCGGCTGCGAACAGGGAACGTGATGACGCAATGGCGAAGCTGCAGGGATTGAAAGACACGCAGCAACGCGTCGAAGTCCTGGTTGCGGAAAATTCCAATTTGAAACAAAAGCTGGCGGACGCGGAGAAAACAGTCCGCGAGATCAGCGCGGAAAAGCCGAAGAAGGAACAGGAGCTTGCTGAGGTAAAGAAACAGATTGTCGATCTTCAATCGCAGCTCGCGGCGAGTCAGAAACAAAATCAAACTTACGAAACGCAGGTGGCGCAACTCCGGACGCAGTTGGACGACGCGGGCAAGCAATTGGAGCAAGTTAAGCTCGTCGGCTCGACTCCGGAAGAAACCGCGAAGTTGAACAAGGAAAACGAAATGCTGCGCAACATCATCGTGCGCGAGCGCCAGGAAGAAGCACGCCGCGATCAGGCGAAGAAGCTGATGCTGGCTGAGTTCGATAAATTGCAGATCAAATCGGAAACGCTGACGCAACAAATCCAATTACTCGCGCAACCGGTCACGCGATTGACCTCGGACGAGCTGGCGTTGCTTCGGCAGCCGGTCGTTTCAATTTCCGACGATAATTCCGGCACGGTGAAAGCGAGTTTCACATTCGCCAAGAACACCAGCAATCCCGCGAGCGCGCCGCCAAAATCGCCGCAAACCTCAGTCGATGCTTCGATGTCGACCGATTCGCCTCCAGCGCCCACTTCCGCTGATTACACCGTTCCCGCGATGTTCAAACCGAACGTGCCGGAGGACGTTGTCGATCTTGCCTGGACCGCAAAACAGAATTTCGACAAAGGAAAATATCACACCGCGGAAAAAATTTATCAGGAGATCCTGACCAAGACGCCGAACAATCTTTATTCACTCTCGAATCTCGGAGTTGTTTATTTCCGGACCGGCAAACTCAAAGCCGCGGAGATGACCTTGAAAAAAGCGGTCGCGCTTTCGCCGAATGACGAGTTCACCCATACGACGCTCGGGATTGTTTATTACCGGCAGGCGAAATTCGAGAACGCGATTACCGAGCTGACGAAATCGCTCGGGTTGAATCCAAAAAGCGCGACGGCGCACAATTATCTCGGGATTACGGCGAGCCAGAAAGGCTGGCAGGAAGCGGCCGAGAAAGAATTGCTCGAGGCCGTCCGGGAAAATCCCAATTACGCCGATGCGCATTTTAATTTGGCCGTGATCTACGCGACTTCGTCGCCCCCGTCGCGCGAACAGGCCAAACAAGAGTACACGATCGCGACCAAGCTCGGCGCGCAACCGGACGCGAACCTCGAGAAATTGTTGCGCTAAGCAGAATCGCGCGCGCCGAGCGCGATGCTAGCTTGTCTCGTGCGACCATTCCTGACCGCGAACTGGCGTTATCTCGCCATGCTCAATTACATTGTCGATCCAAAGACCGTCGCGCCGCTCGTTCCGCCCGGCACTGAAATCGATTTTGAAAATGGCGAGACGTTCTTGAGCGTCGTCGGCTTTTTGTTTCTCGACACGCGTCTGCTCGGGCTGCCGATTCCGCTTCATCGCGATTTCGAGGAGGTCAACCTGCGCTTTTACGTTCGCAAAAAATCCGCGGACATGTGGCGCCGCGGCGTGGTCTTTGTTCGCGAGCTCGTTCCGCGGCGCGCGATCGCGACGGTGGCGCGCGTCTTTTACGGCGAGAACTATGTCGCGCTCCCAATGAAGCATGAGATCGAGCACGTCGATTCCAAGATCAGTGTGGAATATTCCTGGCGGCGCGGACGCAAATGGGAATCGCTCAAAATGAGCGCGAGCGGCGAGCCGAAAATAATTCCCGCGGGATCGCACGCGGAGTTCATCACCGAACATTATTGGGGCTACACTTGTTTTCGGGGCGGGTGCAGCGAATACCGGGTCGAGCACCCGCGCTGGAAAGTTTGGAATGCCGAGCGTTTCGAATTCGCGGCGGATGTCGCGACGCTTTACGGCGAACAATTCGTTGAACCGCTAAGCGCGCAGCCGCGTTCCGCATTTATCGCCGATGGCTCGCCGATCCAGGTTTTACTTCGCGAGCAGTTGCCGTAGCACGTACGGCAGAATTCCGCCGTGCCGGTAATAATCGATCTCGATCGCCGTATCGATTCGCACTTTGACCGGAAAGTAGCGCTGCTTCCCGTCGGCAGTCTTGATTTCAACCGTTAAGCGCTGCCCGGGTTGCAACGAGTCCGACAAACCGTTGATCGAAAATATTTGCGAACCATCAAGGCCGAGCGATTCCGCAGTCACGCCGTCGAGAAATTGCAACGGGAGCACGCCCATGCCGACGAGGTTCGAACGATGAATGCGCTCGTAGCTCGCCGCGATCACCGCTTTCACGCCGAGCAATTTCGTTCCTTTCGCCGCCCAATCGCGCGACGAACCGGTCCCGTACTCATGACCTGCGAGAATGATTAACGGGATTCCATCTTCCTGATATTTCATGGCCGCATCAAAGATCGACATCACCTTTCCGGTATCCGCTTTCCGGTTTCCGAAATACTTCGTCACGCCGCCTTCGGTCCCCGGCACCATCAGATTTTTAATTCGGACATTGGCGAAGGTGCCGCGCGTCATGACGAGATCATTTCCGCGGCGACTGCCGTAGCTGTTGAAATCTTCCGGCTTGATTCCGCGCGATTTTAAATATTCACCGGCCGGTGAACTTGGCTTGATCGCGCCCGCTGGCGAAATGTGATCGGTCGTAACTGAGTCGCCGAAAATACCGAGCGGCCGCGCGTTCACGATGTTGTCGATCTTGCAGGCTGCCATCGAGAAATCTTTGAAGAATGGCGGCTCGTGGATGTAATCGCTCTTCTCGTCCCATTGATAAACTTCGCCGGTGCTCGACGGGATTTCATTCCACTTCGGATTCTGATCGGCAAAGTCGCGGTAAAGTTTGCGGAAAACTTCCGGCGTGAGCGCGGATTGCATCGCGTCGCGAATTTCGGTCAGCGAAGGCCAGAGATCGCGCAGATAAACTTCGCCTTCTTTTCCTTTGCCAATCGGCTCCTTGCTAAGATCGACATCCACGCGGCCGGCGAGCGCGAACGCAACTACCAGCGGCGGCGACATCAGAAAATTCGCTTTAATGTTTTGATGGACGCGCGCTTCGAAATTTCGATTTCCGGAAAGGACAGACGCGGCGACGAGATCGAATTGATTGATCGCCTGCTCGATGTTCGGATGGAGCGGCCCGGAATTTCCGATGCAAGTCGTGCAACCGTACCCGACGAGATTAAAACCGAGCTCGTCGAGATATTTTTGCAGCCCAGTCTTATCGAGATAATCCGTGACGACACGCGAGCCTGGTGCCAGCGAAGTTTTCACGGCGGGATCGACTTTTAATCCGCGCTCCACTGCTTTTTTCGCCAACAATCCGGCCGCGAGCATCACGCTTGGGTTGCTCGTGTTCGTGCAGCTGGTGATCGCCGCGATCAAAACTGTTCCGTGACCAATCTGACTTTGGCCGTGATGAAACGGATCCGCGCTCGTATCTTCGATTTCCTTCGCGGTATCGGGCGTCGGCCGATTCGCGATCATCTCCAATTTATTGCGCTCCTCCGCGCCTTCGACTTCACCTTGGTCCGTCGAAGGCATTTCGCCGTCAGTCGGCGCGCTCCCGTTGAGTTGGACGAGATGCTTCGCGCTAAGATCGACATCGGCTTTGCCGTAACCGCCTTCTTTCACGGGTTTTTTCAGCAACGAGCGAAATGTTTCGCCGAGCGCCGGAAGATTGATCCGGTCCTGCGGCCGTTTCGGTCCGGCCACCGCCGGTTGCACGTCGCCAAGATTCAATTCGAGATCGACCGAGTAATCGATCTCGCCTTTGCGCGGCATGCCGAACACCTTTTGCGCGCGAAAATAATTTTCAAACGCGGCGCATTGTTCGTCAGTCCGTCCAGTCGCGCGCAAATAAGCGACCGATTCGCCATCAATCGGAAAGAATCCCATCGTCGCGCCATACTCTGGAGACATGTTGCCGATCGTCGCGCGATCCGGCACAGGCAATGACGCCGCGCCGTCTCCATAAAACTCGACAAATTTTTCAACAACTTTTTGTTTCCGCAGCATCTCGGTGATGTGGAGCACGAGATCGGTCGCGGTCACGCCTTCGCGCAATTTTCCGCTCATATGAACGCCGACGACTTCAGGAGTTAAAAAGTAAACCGGCTGGCCCAGCATTCCGGCTTCCGCTTCGATTCCGCCAACGCCCCACCCGACTACGCCGAGGCCATTGATCATCGTCGTGTGCGAATCGGTGCCGACAAGCGTGTCGGGGAAAAATATTTCCGCTTTCCGGTTCCCGCTTTCCGGTTTCGATAAAACGCCTTTGGCGAGATACTCGAGATTTACCTGGTGAACGATGCCGATTCCCGGCGGGATGAGTTGGAATGTTTTAAAGGCTTGCTGGCCCCATTTTAGAAATTGGTAACGCTCGCGGTTGCGCTTGAATTCCATGTCGAGGTTCAACTGCAACGCGCGCGGTGAGCCGAAGAAATCGACCTGGACTGAATGATCCACCACCAGATCGACCGGCACGAGCGGCTCAATGATTTTTGGATCGCCCTTCAGCCGTTGGACGGCGCTGCGCATCGCGGCAAGATCGACAACGAGCGGCACGCCGGTGAAATCCTGGAGGACGATGCGCGCGACGACGAATGGAATTTCCTCGTTCGCTGGTTTCTTCGCGTTCCATTTCGCCAGCGTCTCGACGTCTTTGCGCTGAACCTTTTTGCCGTCGCAATTTCGCAGGACCGATTCGAGAACGATGCGAATGCTCACGGGCAATCGTGAAATTTTTCCGACGCCTTGCTCTTCCAACGCTGGCAAGGAATATAAAAATCCTTCACGGCCGCTTCCGGCGTCAAACTTCGTCAGCGTTCTAAAGTCGTCAGTCATATTTGCACCACGAAGATCACGAAGGACACGAAGTTAACAGCATAAAAATCTTCGTGTTCTTCGTGGCGGAAAAAATCATTTTAATTCCGCGAGTTTCGCTTTGATTTTGTTGAAGTCCGGCAGCTGCTTCGCGTCGTCATTGCTCTCGGCGTATTGGATGACGCCACTCTTGTCGATGACGAAGGCGGAACGTTTCGGGACGCCGCCCATGCCGAGATTGATTTGCGGCAAAAAGGAATCGTAAGCGACGCCGTAATCTTTGGCGATCTTGTGCTCGTAATCGCTCAGCAAGGTGACGCCGATGCTTTCTTTTTTCGCCCACGCTTCCTGCGCAAATGGATTGTCGCCGCTGATCCCGTAGACTTCGCAGTTCAGTCCGCTGTATTCGCGCAGTCCGTTGCCGACGGAGCACATTTCTTCCGTGCACGTTCCGGTGAACGCCATCGGGAAAAACAGGAGCAGCGTGTTTTTCTTGCCGAAATTGTCGCTCAACTTGATCTGCTTCGGACCGTCGGCGGTCTTCGTGGGCAAACTGAAATCTGGCGCTTCGGTTCCAACTGCAAGTGGCATAAATAATCCTCCGGTTTGAGTTTAACGGGGGAACTTCAGTATAAGATCGACATCTGCGCGGTCAAAAGCTTTACAGAATTAACCGCTGATTGCGCGGATGAAACAGATTCAGAAAGGCTTGCTTTCCAATTCCCTCCGCTAAATTCGCGTTATCCGCGGTTCTCTTTTCTTTGACGTGCGCTGTGCTAAACTAGCGGCCGATGGCAGATGATCGCTGGTGAATCGCAAGATTCGCCAGAGGAAAGTCCGAACACCATACGGCAGCATGCCGCGTAGAATACGCGGGCGGCGTTCGCGCAAGCGGGCGTTGACGGAAAGTGTCACAGAAAAGACACCGCCGGTTCTTTGAGAGAACAACTGTTCTTTTTTAGCGCAGGTAAGGGTGAAAAGGCGAGGTAAGAGCTCACCGCGCGCGGAGCAATTCGCGCGGCACGAAAAACCCCATGCGGTGCAAGACAAAACAGAGGCAGGACAGCCGGTCCGATTTAATCCTCGGGTATCGTCGCATCACTTAGACTGTAGCGGCGGTCTCTGACCGTCGATCATGGTTTAAGGGCGTTCGCCACGGCGAATGAGATAAATGATCATCCACGACAGAATTCGGCTTATCGCCATCTAAATATGAAGGGCGCTTTCGGAAACGAGGGCGCCCTTCGCTTTTTTATTTCAAAGATTCAATCTTGCCGTTAACAGTAATTGCAAACGCTGCTGAGCGCGCCGCGTACTCGGCTTGTGCAATGATTTCCGGGAAGCATCGGGTAAATTTGTTCGCCTGCTCCCAAAAACTTAGATCGGTCCATCCGGGCTTTAGGAAAAATATTGTGTGTCCTGCTTCTCTCCATGCGCGAACCTCGTGTGGATTGCGACTGATTCGGACATCAGCCGTGATGATGACCCAACCTTCCTCTGCGGATAGAGCTTTCATCCACACGATATCTTCTTCATTAGCTCGGAATTTGTCGCGCAAATGCACGACTTCGTGATCCGGCTGGACCATTTGATTTATTCCGTGGGCAAGCTTCGCCGCGAGATTGTTATCAAAGAAAAACTTCACGCGGCCAGCGCTTCTTCGAACTCAACCGCTTCACGAACGGATTTAGGGTTGATTTCGAACCAGCGCGCGACCTCGTCAATGGAACCGTTAGCTTCGGCGCTGCGGGCCAAAACCTGAGTCGGAATTCCCTCGCGGAAAATGATCGGCTGACCAAAGCTACGTTTTGGATCGAGCGCGACCTGGTGACTTCTTCCACGGGGCCACCACCGAAAAGGCACTTTCGAGCTATCGAACTCAATGTCTTTGAGAAACGGTCGGATAATTTTGTCGAATACTCGCTGAAGATCACGCATGTCCCATAGCGTGGCTTCGTTATTTCTCTCCTGAAACTCCATGAAGATTGTTTGACCGTCCGTTGCAAAGCGGTTCGTGCAAAATGGATGTGAATGTCCAACAACCTCGCGCGCACGATCATGGACCTGTCGCAATGTTTTCCAACTAACGCCCGCGGAAACGAATGCGTCGACACACCTAATTTCCAAAAGGTCAAGGAAACCAAGCGCCATCGCGTGATCGATCGAATCGAGTTGGCTGTTCCAAACAGCTGGCGATCTGTGGCGGCCGTGTTTCACTTTGAACTCATAACCTCTGAGCCAGCGACGAATTCTGCGAGGCGAAACGTCGGCCAAGCGCGCAGCCTCGGATACGGTGTAAATACCGGTTTGAAGCAATTCGACTTTCATACTGGCTGCCACCTAAGGGCCAACCTTAGACGAAGTCACGGTTCAATTGCAACTCGATGGCGGTTAATACCCGAGAACATCGTCGAGACACGCAAGCAAATGTGAAACGGTTTCTTCGGTTTCGTCGCCCATGTTGGAGAGGCGGAATGTTTTGCCGCGGAGTTTGACGTAGCCGGGATCGATGATGAGGTGATGTTTTTCGCGGAGGCGCTTTGCAAGATCGACAACGTCGATGTTTTTGTTGTTCGCGACGCAGGTAAGCGTCTTTGATCGGAAACCTTCTTCGGCAAAGAAATCGAAGCCGGCTCGTTTTACCCAATCGTGGACGAGCGCGTTCGTTTGCGAGTGGCGCGCGTAACGCGCGTCGAGACCTTTTTCGAAGATTTCTTCGAGCTTGGATTGAAGCGCGAAGATGTGGCCGATGCTCGGCGTCGTCGGCGTCATCCAAGCTTCTTGCTGTTTTTTGAACTCGAGGAAGTCGAAGTAGTAGCCGCGATCTTTTTGTTTCTCGGCGCGGGCGAACGCTTTTTCGGAGACGCTGAAGAGCGAAAATCCCGGCGGTAGGGCGAGCGCTTTTTGCGAGCCGGTGAGCATGACGTCGATGCCGAGCGCGTCCATGTCGACCTTCATGGCGGAGAATGATGAGACGGTGTCGAGGATGAGAACCACTTCGGGATATTTGGCGAGCGTGTAGCAAATTTCCGGTAACGGATTCATGACGCCGGTTGAAGTTTCATTTTGAATCAATGTGACGGTGTCGAATTTTCCGGACGCAAGCGCGCGATCGACATCTTTGTGATCGACATGTTTTCCCCAATCGACCTGAAGTGGCTCCGAGTTTTTGCCGCAGCGTCGCGCGACGTCGAGCCATTTGTCGGAGAACGCGCCACACATGCAACAAAGCACGCCGCGATTAACCAAGTTTCGGATCGACGCTTCCATCACGCCCCACGCCGATGACGTTGAAAGAAACACTGGCTGCTTCGTGCCGAAGAGCGTTTGCAGCTTCGGATGAATGTCGCGGTAGAGATTTTTAAAATCTTCGCCGCGATGACCGATCATCGGTCGCGAGAATGCGGCCATTGTTTTGGGCGAGACTTCGACCGGGCCGGGAGTGAAAAGCTTGTCGTGCGGCTGCACGAAGCAAACGTTCAACGCTCAACGCTCAACGTCCAACGCCGAAATCAGAAAATGAAGTTGTCGATCTTACGATCGTTCTTTTTTGATGAAGCTGATGTCGCCGCTACGCTCGAGGCGTGCAACCCGAATCTCCGATATATCTTCGGTTTTGGCGTCGAGACGCAGGTCCTCTTCGAGGTCGTGTTTGGAGACCAGACACTGCGCCATTGTTTTCCAAATGATCTCGCCATTGCGCACGAGCGTCTCGTCCACTCCTTTAATCACTTTGCCAAACCAGTGCGAACGGAAGGCAACGAATGCGAATCCCCGGTGAATAAACACGAGAATGACACCCGCGCCGATGGTTGGGAAAAACGGGGCGGCCCCGTTGATTGCGCGGGAGAGCATCGAACCGAGCAAGACAATGAAGATCGCGTCAAATGCGGTTTTTTGGGAGAGCGAGCGGCGATCGCCGACGCGGACCATCGTCAGGCCGGCAATGAAGATGATAAGTCCGCGGATCGAAATTTGCAGAAGAGTGAGCTCCTTGGCCTGACCATCAGGGCCAATGATCATGAGGATAAAATCATGAAGCGCATTCATACCAACGTTTCGTCGCGCCAACTCGCGGCGCGCGTATGGATGTCCGAGACAAATCCAACTGCGCGCTTCAGCGCGTTTTATTAGTGGGAGGAAATTTATGGCGAGAGGGAGCAAAAAGAAGTACACGCGAAAGCAAAAACGGAAGGCATCGAAGATTGAGCGCAGTTACGAGAAGCGCGGCGTAGGCAAGAAGGAAGCGAAGCGCCGCGCATGGGCCACCGTTAACAAATCCGATCGCGGCGGACGAAAACCCGGTGGCGGTGGGCGCGGAAAGAAACGGAATAAATCGCCGATGCGCAAAGGCGGGCGAAAAGGCGGCCGCAAAAAGAAACGCTAAGCGAGCCGATGTCGCATAAAATAAATCGACACTCGTACTGCCGGAGAAAGGCGGCCGCGGAGCGCGGACGAAGTCGGGCAATGAAACGGCACAATCTGCAAAGTCGCAGCAAAGCGAAAAGTGCGCGCGGAGGTTGAAGCCTTTACTTTTTTCCGCGACCGGTTTTTTGCTGGAGCTCTTCGATTTTTTTCGACGCTTCGGCTTTGGTAAGCTTCTCGTTAAATTCCTCGCCGGCTTCGCGGCAAAGTGTTTGCAAGTAGGATCGTTGCGGGCCGGTCATGGGTTCTTCACCGGTGGTCCAATCTTCCGGATCTTTCTCCGGATTTTGCATTGGCGGCGTGGGTTCGTCGGGAGTCATCAAATACTAATCGCAGCGTGCGGGCTTCTCCCGCTTGCGCCCGCAACTTTAGCGTGGCATAAGAGCAAACTCACGCGGGTCAATCGGTCCGCCCAAGATCGACAACTACATGCCTATAGCTCCTCCAGCGACTGAACCTTCCGTGGAAGCGCGGGTCTTTTGGTTACGACACCAAAAGGAAATCGCCGCCGTCCTGATCGTTCTTCTCCTGGCGATCCTTGGTTATGGCGGATACCAGCTTTATACCAATCGGCGAAGCGCAAACGCGGCCGAGTCGTTAGGCAATGCGAAAACGCAGCAGGATTACGAAGCGGTCATTGCGAATTATCCCGGAACGCCCGCCGGCGCGAGTGCGTATTTGCTTCTCGCTCAAAAACAACGGGAGGAAAAGAAGCTCGCTGAGGCAAACGCGACGCTACAGAAATTCGTCGACAAATATCCGGAGCACGATCTCGGTGCGACCGCTCGTGCGGCGATGGCGGCAAATTTGGAGTTAATGGGCAAGCACGACGAAGCCCTGGCGATGTATCAGCAGGTCGCGCAGAAATATCCCGACTCCTACGTCGGGCCGCTCGCGCTCATCGCGCAGGTGCCGTTGTTGAAAGCGAAGAACCGAACTGACGAAGCGCGTCATGTTTGCGAAGAAATGCTGACGAAATATCGAATGCCCGGTCAGCAAAGCGGAAGTGCGCAGGACAATCGAATGGAAACGGTTTGGGTCGGCGAAGCGATGCGGCAATTGCGCTCGCTCAAACCGCCGGAGCAAGCAAAACCGACCATGCCTCCAGCCGCGCTCGCAAAGCCGCCGCCGATGATCGCTGCTCCGTCCGTGGCACCGGCTGGACCTCCGCCGCCCGCGGGCGCGCCAACACCGAAAAAGCCGTAGTCTGGGATTGCGGCTGCGACGGCCGCCACTGCAGAAGTTTGATTAGCGCTTCGAGAATTGAAAACGCTTGCGCGCGCCGGGCTGCCCCGATTTCTTGCGCTCTTTCATCCGCGGATCGCGTCGAAGCAGTCCTTCTTTTTTTAACCCGCCGCGAATATTCGGATCAGTTTGGAGAAGAGCGCGCGCGATCGCGAGGCGAACCGCACCGGCCTGACCGGCAACGCCGCCGCCACTCGCATTGATTGAGACGTCGTAGGTGTTAACGACTTTCGCAGACTGTAACGGTTGGAGGACGACGTTTTGTAACGGCACGCTTGGAAAATAATCTTCAAAGCTGCGGCCGTTGACGTCGATCTTACCGCTGCCCGCGGACATCCGAACACGCGCGACCGAAGTTTTGCGGCGGCCAGTAGCAATAAATTCTTCCGTCTGAGCCATAGAGAAATTTCCTTACGCGACTTTTACCGCTTTGGGCTGTTGTGCCGAATGCGGATGCTCTTCGCCGCGATAAACCTTTAATTTACGATAAACGGAACGGCCAAGACGATTGTGTGGAATCATTCCGCGAATCGCTCGTTCGACCAGTAATTCAGGATGACGCGCTCGACGAGCGCGCACGGTCTCGGATTTGTGACCGCCGACGTAACCAGAAAAACTCATGTAGGTCTTTTGCTCTTCCTTCTTGCCCGTGACGCGCACTTTCTCGGCGTTGATGACAATCACGAAATCGCCAGTGTCGACGTGCGGAGTAAAAACGGACTTCTCCTTGCCGCGTAAAAGATTGGCTGCCTTCACCGCGACCCGCCCGAGCACCTGATCTTTGGCATCAATCAGCCACCAGTTTCGGTCGATCTCAGTTGCTTTAGCGGAAAACGTTTTCATCGGCGTCTGGGAAAGGGCACGGAAGCTACCGGTGTGAGACAGCGCTGTCAACCGGCGGAATTGGAACCGATTTGGGCATCAAAGGTGCTTTCTAGAAATTATAATGAGTCTCAGATTTCTAGTCAGCGCCCTCCTCCTTCTTTCCATCACTTCCCCCGCTTTCGCCCGCGACAAAGCCGCCCAGCCAGAATCAGCTTCCGGCGCCGCAGTTTTACGTGAAATCAATCTCGCCCGGGAAAATCCGAGTCACTACGCAAACTTCGTCTCCGAAGCGCGTCCGCTTTTCATGAAAGAACATGGCCGTGCGGTTGATGAAGCCGTTCGCTTCTTACAAAAAGCCAGGCCACTTGCAGCGTTGAGCTTGTCGCCCGGAATGAGTCGCGCCGCAGCGGACCATTGCGCCGAGCAGATTGGCGGAGAACTCGGCCACGAAGGAAGCGATCGAAGTCACGGGGGCGATCGAATCAGCCGTTACGGAAGCTGGAGCTCAACCTGGGGTGAGAACATTTCCTACAGCAGAAAAAGCGCGCGCGAAGTTGTTGTAGCCTTACTCATCGATGATGGCGTGCGTGATCGCGGTCATCGCAAAAATATTTTTAATCCGAAATTTAATTACGCGGGAGCGGCGTTTGGACCGCACGCGCGCTATCGCACCGTCTGCACAATCGATTTCGCGGGCGGCTATGCGGAACGCGCAGAACAACTCGTCGCGAAAAACCCGTAACGCATCGAGATTGTCGATCTTGGCGGGGGATCACAGTCCGCCGCGGTTTCTGCCGGGGATTTTGTTAAGGATCGGCTTTCAACATTGCGGCGCGCATCGCGTCACGAAATTCCTTGTGCGCCTGGCGCATTTTTTCGTGCGCCGCTTGGACAACCGGGTCCTGCATCGCCTTTTGCCGAGCGGCCTGCACTTTTTGCCGTTCGTCCGCTGAAAGATTTGCCAGCCGCTGCTCCCATCTTTTTCCACGCGCTCCGGGTGCATCGTCTTGACTGAAAACCGCCGGAGCGAATTGAAGCGCCGCGGTCAAGATCGACATCGTGACTAATGATTTCATTTTCATACGTCAGATAAGACAACGGGCGACGGCAAAGGTTACGAAAAAGGCAGCTAGCCATTTGTCTCACGCCAGATTAATTCGTTCTCGCGATGACGAAGGCACCTGAACAGAAGAGCGCGATCACTCCGCGGCGCGAAGAAGATTTTCCCGAGTGGTATCAACAGGTCATCCGCGCGGCGGAACTGGCCGAGCCAAGCGACGTGCGCGGTTGCATGGTGATTCGTCCGTGGGGTTACGGGATTTGGGAGAACATGCAGCGCGAGCTCGACGCCATGTTTCGCGCGACCGGACATCGGAATGCGTACTTCCCGTTGTTCATTCCGCTGAGTTATTTCGCAAAAGAAGCCGAACACGTCGAAGGCTTCGCGAAGGAATGCGCCGTTGTCACGCACACGCGCCTCGAAGCGGGCGCCGACGGAAAACTGAAACCGGGCAGCCCGTTGAACGAACCTCTCGTCGTCCGGCCGACATCGGAAACAATTATCGGAGCGAGTTACGCGAAATGGGTCCAGTCCTATCGCGATCTTCCAATTCTTTTAAATCAATGGGCAAACGTTGTCCGATGGGAGATGCGGCCGCGGTTGTTTTTGCGAACGACGGAATTTCTTTGGCAGGAAGGCCACACCGTTCACGAGACCGAAAAAGAAGCGCGCGCGGAAGCAATGCTCATCCTCGAGGTATATCAACGTTTCGCGCAGGAACATCTCGCCGTTCCCGTTTTTATCGGCGCGAAATCGGAGAGCGAAAAATTTCCCGGCGCGGTGGAAACACTAACGCTTGAAGCGATGGTGCAAGACCGGAAGGCGATTCAGGCGGGAACTTCGCATTTTCTGGGACAGAACTTTGCCAAGGCGAGCGGCATTCAATTTCAAAATCGCGAAGGGAAGCAGGAAGTCGGCTGGACGACGAGTTGGGGAATGACGACGCGCATGGTCGGCACGGTCGTGATGATGCACAGCGACGATGACGGACTGGTATTGCCGCCGCGAATCGCGCCGACCCAGATCGTGATTCTGCCGATCACGCCAAAAGAAGATACGCGCGCGAAAGTTTTGGAAGCTTGCGACGCGCTTGCCCTGCAATTGCGCGGCAAACGATTCGCGGACGGTGCGCTTGAAGTGGAAGTGGACCGGCGTGATCTTGGCGGCGGCGTGAAAAATTGGGAATGGATCAAGAAAGGCGTGCCGATTCGTGTGGAAATCGGGCCGCGTGATCTTCAAACCAACTCCGTCACTGTTTCCCGCCGTGACCAACCGGGAAAATCCAAAGAGACGATGTCGATCCAGGAATTCGCGGCGAACGCGGCGGAAATTCTGATGTCGATCCAAAACAATCTCTTCGCGCGCGCTAAGAAATTTCAGGAGGAAAACACGCGAGTCATTAACTCCAAAGAAGAGTTTTACGATTTCTTCACCGCGAAAAATACTGGTAAACCGGAGATCCACGGCGGGTTCGCGCTCGCACACTGGAACGGGGCGCGAGAGGTGGAGGAACAAATCAAAAACGATTTGAAGGTGACCGTGCGCGTGATTCCGTTCGGCGATCCGGAACCCGGCAAATGTATTTTCACCGGCGAACCGAGCGCCAAACGCGCGATTTGGGCGAAGTCTTATTAACGCCGATCTATTGACGGCTCGCATCGCGCATCGTTTATTTCCGTTCTTGATGGAATTAAAACTTTATAGCCGCGAATGGTGTTCGTGGTGCATCGACGCCAAGGAATATCTTGAATCACGCGGCTATAAGTTTCTCGAGATCGACGTTGGCGAAGATCGACAAGCCTACGAAGAGATGAAGCAACTCTCGGAGCAAACTTACGTTCCGACGTTTGTCGCAGGCGATTACGTGCTCGCAAACTTCGACACCGATCAGCTCGAGAAATTCCTGAGCGAGCATCAAATTACTCCCTGATGCTCTTCAAGCTTTTCATCCTGCTCGGGGTGGGAGTGCTCGCGGTCGCGCTCCGTAGTTTTCAAAGTTCGTTTGCACAAAAAGCCGGCGCGATCGCGATCCTGATCGTTTCCTATCTCTTCGTTTATTTCATCAGCGACAGTCATCTGCTCGGCGCAATCGCGGCCGTCGCGTGGTTTTTTCTGCCATGGGTCGAAATCCTCACGCGCATCCGGACGTTGCGTTTACCGAAAGAAAAACGTCTTCGTCCAAAATCACCGCCCTCGAGCGACACTTTCCCGACGCTCAACGAAATCACCCGCGAGATCGAAAATGAGGGATTCGTCCACGTGAACGACGCGGGCTGGGACTGGGAAGATTACCGCCAATTTTTCCGGCTCTTTTACAAGGCGGAAGATCGCGCGCAGGCGACCATCTGCTTGAACGAGCAACACGATCTCTCGTTTTATTATTTGCGAATCTCTTCACGCGCGCGCGGCGGCGTCATTTGGACAACATGGAATTACCCGCTCTCCTACGGATTGAAACTCACGCCGCAATTTCGAATTAATCGTGAGCGGGCCGACCAATCTTTCTGGCAGCTTTATCAAAGTCACCGCGCGTTTTTGCGGAAAAATAATGTCCTGCTGGAGGCGATTGCCGAGCTCGACGAGGAAATGATCGAGAGTGAAATGGAACGCGATTTACGGGAACAGATCGCGCACAACATCGACAAAGGCGTGCTCAAACCGACGCCACAAGGCGATGTGAAATATTCCTGGCGCGGGATGGTTTATCTTTGGTGCCAGTTTCTTTTGGATCTCGTTCGGCTTTAGTTCGTGTCGCTGATTTAGCGATTTAGCGAATTGATGACTGAGCGATTGAAATCGTTAAATCAGTGAATCGCTAATTCGTTAATTTCTTCACACCTTCATGATCTCAGCTTCTTTGTGCTTGAGATGATCGTCGATGGATTTGACGAACCGGTCGGTCAGTTTTTGAATCTGGTCTTCAACATCGCTCATTTCGTCTTCGCTGATACCACCGCCCACTTTTAATTTTTTCGCTTCATCGAGTGCAGCACGGCGATTGCCACGGACGCGCACGCGCGCTTCCTCCGCCATTTTGCTTAGCGCTTTCGCGAGTTCTTTGCGGCGTTCTTCCGACAGTTCAGGAATCGGAAGGCGAATGATTTTTCCGTCGACTGCCGGCGTGATGCCGATCTTCGATTCCTTGAGCGCGCGCTCGATGTCCTGAACCGTGCCGGCGTCGAACGGCTGCAGGACGAGCAGGCGCGATTCCGGAGTCGTGATCAATGCGAGCTGTTTGAGTTTCATGCTCGAGCCGTAGGCCTGCACGTCGATGTTTTCGACGAGCGCGGGCGACGCTTTGCCCGTGCGCACGCCGGAAAATTCGTGCACCAGATAATCGACGCTTTTTTCCATCGACACCTCGGCTTCCAAAAGAATTTCGTCTTTGTCCATGCGCGTAAATTTTTACTTCGTCTCGGGATCGTCGCAAACGAGCGTGCCCACTTTTCGACCGAGCACCGCGTCCCGCAAAATGCCCGGTTTGTACATATCGAAAACCACGATCGGGATTTTGTTGTCCATGCACAAACTGAAAGCAGTCGAATCCATCACTTGCAGCCGTTTGGTCAGAGCTTCGCTAAAAGTGATGCGGTCGAATTTTTTCGCATTGGGATCCTGGTTGGGATCGCGATCGTAAACGCCGTCCACTTTGGTCGCTTTCAAAATTACGTCCGCGCCGATCTCGCTCGCGCGCAATGCCGCCGTCGTGTCCGTTGAGAAATAAGGATTGCCCGTGCCGGCGGCGAAAATTACTACGCGTCCGAGTTCCAAGTGTCGAACAGCGCGACCGAGAATAAACGGCTCGGCCACGTTTTTCATTTCAATCGCCGTTTGCACGCGCGCTTCCACGCCGATCTTTGTCAGCGTGGTGCGCAAGGCGAGCGCATTGATCACGGTGGCGAGCATTCCCATGTAGTCCGCGGTCGTCCGATCCATTCCGCGCTCCGCGGCGGACGAGCCGCGCCAAATATTTCCGCCGCCGATTACGATCGCGATTTGCACGCCAAGCTTGCTGACCTCGCCGATGCGCTCCGCGATTTCGCGCACCACTGCCGGTGAAATGTTTTCGCGCGCGCCGCGTTCCTGAAGCGATTCGCCGCTCAACTTGAGCACAACGCGTTTGTAAGCCGGCGCCTCCGTCTTCATGGCAGGCCAAATGAAACGCGAGGATGTCGATCTTGGAAAGTACAAAGGCGCGCTGCCTGAGCGTGATCAAAAGACGTGGCCGCGATTTGTGAATCGCTAAGGCCTAGCCGCGCTTGCCAAAAATGCGCATCTGATCGGCCGCTTCCTGGAGCTCATCCAATTTTTCGAGCGCGGCCTTTTGCTTCGCCAACACTTCCGCGTTACCGGCCTTGATTTGTTCGAGCGCTTTGATCGCGTCGGGAATGGACTGAGTTGTAGCTGGAGCTGGCGCGGCGGTTGTCGATTTTACGGAGGTGACTGCATTCGCAGGCTGCACAATAATTGGCGCCGGAGATTGCGCGTTCAATGCGACAACTCCGATGACGAGCGGCAATAGAAAAAAAGGTTTCGCGCGGATCATTTCGATCTCTTGGTGTAAATTCGAGCTTCACGAATCGTGTTCGCGAGCTCATTCAGTTTCTGCTCGATCTTCCCCTCGTTCTCCGCCATTTGCGCTTGCTGCGCCTGAATATCTTTGACCAGAGCGAGAAGCTTTTGTTCCTGATTCGACTCCGGACTTTGTGCGGCGCCAAACGAGATCGTGAGCAACATCACGGCGATGATTGGCGTGAGGAGGCGATGCGTTACTCGAAAACTCAGCACGTAAGGTGAATTAGCAAGTCGTGTTCCGCCCGTCGAATCGCGACAGTTGATTTTGCCACCCGCGCGCACGCACGGCCCGTAACCTGCTTGCCTGTCGCTCGCCCGACAGTAAACTCCACACTATGGCCGGACCTGGAATGCATCAGACGCAGAATCTTTCTCTTCAGCAGGTTCTTGCCCCGCAACTCCAACAAAGTTTGCTCATCCTTCAGGCACCGCTGCTTGAACTGCGCAATCTCGTCCAGCAGGAAATGGAAACCAATCCGGTGCTGGAAGAATTAGCCGATCCGCCCAATCCCGACGCGCCGGCCGCAGAATCGGAAGCTCCCGCGGAAGACAATTTCAAAGAGGAATTCGATAAGCTGGCGAAGCTCGATGACGAATGGCGCGATTACATGGCGCAATCGTCGAGTTACAGCGGTCGCTCGCAGGAAGCGGAAGAAAAGCGCCAATTCTTTTTCGATTCAATTCCGACTCAGGAAACGTTGCAGCAACATTTGATGAGTCAGCTCAACCAAAACGCGCTCGACGCTGATGATCGCAAAACGGCGGAACTCATCATCGGCAACATCGACGACAATGGATTTCTTCAAACGACGCCCGAGGAAATGGCGCTCAACACGGGCATCGCGCAGGAAGATTTCGAAACCATGCTCACGCTCATTCAGAGCTTTCATCCGCCGGGAGTGGGCGCGCGCGACTTGCGCGAATGCTTGTTGATTCAACTCAAGCGCGAAGGCCGGCAGACCAGTTTGGAATACAAGATCGTCGCCGATCATATGCAGGATTTGGGCAAGCGGCGATTTCCAGAGATCGCGCGCCGGATGGGAATCAGCGTCGAGCAAGTCCAGAAATGCGCCAACAGCATCGCGCAGCTTGATCCCCGGCCGGGAGCGATATTCGCGGAAGCGCCGAAAAATTATGTGCTGCCGGATGTCACGGTCGAAAAAATAAACGGCACCTACCAGGTCATCTTAAACGGCGAACAAATTCCGCATCTCCGCATCAGCAACACTTACAAAGACATCATGGCGCAGGACCGCAACGGCAGCGACGTGAAGGATTATATTCGCGACAAAATTCGCAGCGGAAAATTTCTGATCAAATCGATCCACCAGCGTCAGCAGACAATTTCCAACATCGCCCACGAGATCGTGAAACGGCAGCGCGATTTTTTCGACAAAGGCTCGGCGTTTCTTAAACCGATGACGATGGTGCAAATCGCGGACGCGGTCGGCGTTCACGAAACAACCGTGAGCCGCGCGATCTCCGGCAAATACATGTCCACGCCACAGGGCGTTTTTGAGATGAAATATTTCTTCACGCCCGGTTACCAAACCGCCACCGGAGAATCGATGAGCAACACCAGCGTGAAGGAAGCGATCCTCGATCTGGTGAAAGGCGAAGAAGGCGGAGCGCCGTTGAGCGACAAAGAGATCGTCGAAATCTTGAGCAAGCGCGGGATTCCGATCGCCCGCCGCACCGTGGCGAAATATCGGACCGAGCTGAACATCCTGCCGAGCAACATGCGCCGGCGCTATTGATTCGGCGATTGTCGATCTTGTAATTTGGAGCGAGCTCGCAGACTCTTCGAGTTCGTCAATGGCTCGCTCGCTTCGCACCAAAGTAATCGCCGAATGGCGCGGTCTGCCTGAAAAAACCGTCACGCACAATCGCTGGAGCGCGCCGGTCGATCTCTTGCCGAAGCTCATGCAGCGGCTCGGACTGAAAGATCGGTTACAGGAAACTGAAGTGCTCGAGGCTTGGAGCCACATCGTCGGTCAGTTCATTGCCGCTCATTCCGCGCCCGTCGCATTGCGCGAAGGTGTTCTTTACGTGCGCGTCCTTCAGCCGGCGTTACATTATGAACTGGAGCAAGTGGCGAAGATCGACATCATCCGAAAACTGAAGCAGCGCTTCGGCGGCAAAGTCATTCGCGACGTTCGATTCCGGGTCGGCTGAGCAAAAGTCCAATAGGAGGGCCAATGCGTGCAGAAGTCAGCCTCGAATGGGTCCTCTAAAAAGGTTATTGACAGACTTCGCCAGAATCCCGATAAACGACGCCCTATGAAAAGATTCATTGCCTTAACTTTTATTGTTCTTGCGCTAGTGGGACTAACGCAAATCGGATCCGCTGGGCCTGAGCGGATGAGTTCCAAAGAAATCGCGCCAGTGCCGACGCCCGAATGCGATTGGACCGGTTGGTACATCGGTGTCCACTTCGGAGGGGGCAATGCCAAGACTGATTGGCAGCCGCTCGACGACCTTCAGAACGAGGTTGTCGCAACGCAAGATGTGCCATTCATTTTTGGCGGATTGCAGGTTGGTTACAACCGTCAGGTCAATAACTGGCTCGTTGTCGGATGGGAACTGACTGCATCAGGCGGCGGCCTCGATGACACAAAGAGCATGCTGGTCGATAGTGGCGAAGAGCTCGACCACTATAAGAGCGAGAGTCATTTTATGGCCACACGTGCTGGCCGGATCGGTTTCACCAGCATGAACAATCACGCGCTTTTCTATGTTCGCGGGGGTATGGCAGCCACGCAGTGGGAGTTTGATTTCCTTCACGATGAAAACCCGGGTCTAATCTTTGGTGGGTCCGCAGAGTTCGACCACTGGAATGAAAGCGGGTGGACAGTCGATCCCGTGCTTGGAATCGGCATTGAATACATGTTCAATTGTCATTGGTCCATGAAGATGGAGTATAACCATATCTTCATTACGGACTTCTCGGTCCAAGGGACGTTGCACGAAGATTTCGAATCTCCCGAGGGGGATCATGGATATCAATACCAGATCAAGCACGACACCGTGCAGCTGGGCGTGAACTATCATTTCTAAGCTGTTTCAAGCGAATTAGCTGAAACGCCGGAGGCGCTCGTCGTCTCCGGCGTTTTCTTTTCGGCTGGAGATCCGGAGCGCTTAATTTTCCTTCGATCGCAACTCGAACGGATTCGCTGAGGGATAATTTTGGTTTGGGGGAGGAAGCGGTTCGTGGATCGACAACAGCCAGCGTGGGCGGCCCAGTGTCCGCGGTTCCGCGGCTAGATCGACATTTGGATCCAGATAAAGCTCCGGTTTGCGTCCATTTAGGGAAACGAAGATACGTGCTTCCACTTTGATCGGTTCGGGCCCCCGACGGGGTACGACATTGGCCAGAAAATGCGCGAATTGGAGCGGGTAATCGGGCAGCGTCGCCATCAATCCAGTTTGCCGTTCGTTAAGGAATTGTCCGGGATTAACGCGGAGCGTCCTTCCGGTACTCGGATCGGTGACATAGAAATATGCGAGGGTGTAATATCTGTTCATCATCATCCGCCAACTGAAGCGGTGCTCCGCGTACCTCCATTCAATGCCTCCACTCCACAAAAAATGCCGAAGTGGAACAATAATTTGGATCGCGATGTAGAGCGTTACGAAACTGAGAACGACAAATTGTTTGCGAGCGGATGGCAGTTTCCAGTCGCTTGGCGTAGGGGCGGACTCGACCCGTCTAAAAAATCCGACGAACCGTCGCGGCCAGCTCGGCGACAGGAACAAAGCGGTAGCCGCGATGGCAAGCCAGGGAAAGATGCCGATCTCAAACCATCGCGCATTAGTTAGATGGAAGGCGACAGCCACACAAAACGCGGCAATTCGCGTCCGACGCCAGAGCAGAAGCGGGACGAGGAATAAATCGAGCAGAATCGCGCCGTAACTCACCAGGTACACCCCCCATTCTTCATGGAGAAACCGACCGAAGATCGGGAAATCAGTTCTATGAGATAACCGCGTTCGCATCGGCTCGCCGCGAAGCCAGTCCGGCGTCAGTTTTGCAATTCCTCCATAAAAATAAACGACGCCCATTTGCGCGCGTAACAGCCAGAGGGACCACGCCGGTGTGGTGTTCGAGCGCAATCGCGGGTAGAGCCAGGCATCCACCGAAAACGCCCGATGCGCGGGAACAAAGATGAACAAGAAACTAAAAAGGCAGATGAGATAGGTGTGGTTTACGTACTGCGCTTCATCGAGAAGAAAAAAATATGTGTAACTGAGGAAAAGCAGGGCGGCGCTCGCGCGGTAGAAAAAACCAATCGCAACGAAGAGTGCTAAGACCCCTATCGCCACCCAATGAATATAAAGCCAATGCGCCGACCACGGATGGACCCATGAAAAACCGCAGAACTTGAACAAGAATCGCGGTTCGAGCCAAAAGCGCCCGACCCTATTGAGCGCGCAGTAACTCCAAACGTGCCAAATTAAAAGAGCGCCGAACGCAATCCGGAAAAAGACAAGCGATGCGATATCGACTGGTGCAAATGCGCTTTCGCGGACCTTGGTCAGAAGGATTTTAAGTTTCCCGTCACTCGACTTCATTTGGCAGTAAAATCAGGATGCGGATTCTACATCACGTCCGGTTCGTGGCCAGCTCTCTTCGCCGGCACCATACGTTTCAGCGAAGATTCGAAGATCGACATCATCCGAAATCTGAAGCTGCGCTTCGGCTGAAAAGTCATTCCGGGACGTCCGTTTTCGAGTCGGCTAACTAACGAATAACCACGAAGCTTTTCTGTTGACTCGCCGGAGCGTAGCCTCCTACGATGCGCGCTCCATGGAAGCCTTTACCTTAACCAAACATTTTCGCCAGTTGCTCCTGACGATGGTTGTCGCCATCGCCGCGGGAATTTTCACATCGGCCTTCGCCGGGCCTGAGGTGTTGCCTTCAGCCAAAGACAAAAACCCGATCGTCGAAATACCGACCTGCAAAACGACCTGGTATTTCACGATCAGCGGCGGCGCCGATTTCGATCTCGGCGCGACCGATATCAACAAGTCGAGAACTCAGAGCATAATTCCAGGATTTGTGACGGCGTTCATTAAACAGCACGACTTCAACGATGCATTCGATGACGTCGGCTACCACGTTCAGGGTGAGCTCGGTTTTGCGGTCGGCAATTACTGGGAATTTTTTGGGCTCTTTAAATGGGAACATGTCGATGCCAGCGGTCGCACCTCCGGAAGCCATGTCCTGATTAGCGTCCCGCGCGTAATCATCGCGGACATTCCATTCGGGAGCGAGTTCGGTGACTACAATTCTTATGGATTCGAATTTGGCGCCCGCTTCTTTTTTCTTTCGCGCCAGGCACGATTTCGCCCATACATCTCGGTCTCTGGCGGACCGACCGAGGCAGATGCCATCGACATCACAACCTTCACCGACTTTTCCTCGATCGGTGGTCCGAGCAATGTGAAACTCTTTCACGGCCGATATTTGTCGGACACTTTGATCGGCACGGGCGCGGCGATGCTCGGAGCTGAGTACGCCATCAACTGTCATGTCTCGATCGGCGTGGAAGGCGGCATTCGTTATGAATCGCCGCTAGATGATGATGATCGCACGTTCGAACATCGGTCGGTTTTAGGAATCGTTCCCCTCGGTTTCTTGCGCTCGGTCAATAACGGCGTGGGAGATCGGTTGGTCGTTCCAGCGAGCGGTTACGTGAAGCTGCGCTGGTAGACGCAATAAGACTGTAATTCTAAGCGAGCCCGCTCCGACAAGGGCGGGCTTTCTTTTTGTGTCTGAGCGGCGCGAAGTGTCGTGACGCCGGCCCTGCGCTCAGTTAAAATAAACGCGAATGCTGCGCCCCCCGCACAAAGCTTCTTCGGCCGCCCATTACTCGCGATTATTCGGCGGACCTTTTCGCGGCCACGATGAAATGCATCTGCGCGAATTGTCCGCGCGCATGAAAGACATCCCTGAAAATCGACGCGGGCGGCCGCGCCAGGGAGATCTCGCGCCGTCCGCTTTCGTTTACCTCGGCCAATTTCTCGATCACGACCTGACCCGCGATTGCACCGGGCTGGAGAACGCATCGCATCCTCCGGAAAACACGGCGAATCTTCATCAGCCAAGATTAAATCTCGAAAGCGTTTACGGCGGCGGGCCGGAAGAATCGCCGGAACTCTACGACTTATCCGAACGCGGAGCCGAGCGGTTTTTGCTCGGACAGACCAAAGCGACGCCGATAGTTTCATCCACTCGTGACGATTTGCCGCAGCGTGACGGCACAACTTTGCTGGCCGATCCGCGCAACGATCAGCATCTCATCATCTCCCAGCTCCACGTCGCCTTCCTGAAATTTCACAACCGAATTGTCGATCTTGTGAGACGCGGCGAATTGGACCAAGTCGCGCTCCCGAATGAAAAGGTTTTTCAAATCGCGCGCCGTCTGACCGTCTGGCATTACCAGTGGATTGTTCGCAACGAATTCCTGAGCTGGTTTGTCTTGCCGGAAGTCTTGCAGCACATCGAGCGGAATGGTGCGCGATTTTTTAAAGCGGAGACCGGCGCACAAGCTCTAACGCTCCCGATCGAATTCACTCAAGCTGTTTTCCGGTTCGGGCATAGCACTGTCCAACCTCAATACGATGTTAATCGCTGGACCGGACTGGTTCGATTGCGCGAGCTGATTCGTAAAAAACCGCACGAGAAAGAGAGCGAGCCACTCGCGGCAGACCGGACCGTCGATTGGGACAGATTCACTCGAACTTGGGCGGGCAATGCGAACTTTGCCGAGAACATCGACACCTTGATCTCGGAAGACATGTTCGATCTTCCCGCGGCCGCAATGCCGATTCCTTTCAAGACTGCGCCGCCGCCTTTGCCGGAAATGACGCTTTTACGCGGATCGCGAATCGGTTTGCCTTCCGGACAAGAAGCGTGTCGCGCGGCTGACGTGCCTTCGCTCAAGCCTTGCCAGATCGGATTCGACGACGAAGGAAACGAGTTTCTCCGGCGACGCGGGCTGCACGAGAGAACGCCGCTTTGGTATTACATTTTGCGCGAGGCTGAAGTTCTCGGCGTCCGGAAGCTCCGCGGTGGCGAATGTCTCGGCCCGCTCGGTAGCCGAGTTGTCGCCGAAGTCATACTCGGGATCATGAACGCCGACCCGGAACATTATCTAAATGTCGATCCAAACTGGAAACCGCTTATGGCCAACCTGCCGCGAGTGTCCGGGCCCCGCCCGATCGGTCGGTTGCGAAACTTCCTGGCCTTTGCGAACGAGCGACAATTTCTTTGATCGCAAACGCAGAGCGAGTCGCACGCGATTTGCGCGTTTTAATCGACAAACAGCGTGGGCAAGCGTCGAGAACAATTGAGCAATCGCTTGAGCCGTTGGTGACTTTCGCGCTCAACCGCTTGCAAAGTCTTGCGCCGGATGCGGCCAACGAAATTGTGGCGCCGTCGGGCTGGCTCACCTTGGCCGAACATTTAACCAGACGGCTCGTGTTCGCACTCGGACCGACTTTGCGGATCGAGCACATTGCCGCCAAAGCAATATCGCTCAATTCTAAAAGCAAGAGCGCAGGCCCTGGACTCGCACTGAGCGAAGCGGTCCGCGCTTTTCCGGGCCTGTTCGAAACGGCCGCTCACCTTCTGGGCGCTTGGGTCGACGCGCAGAGTGAAACACTGAAACGCTTGAAGCGTGACCGCGCGCTGTTGGCAGAATGTTTTGGCTTCGACCGGCGAGCTTCGCGCGCTACGAAGATTCAAGCGGGATTATCCGATCCGCACGACCGCGGAAGGAGCGTTACGCTGATCGAGTTTTCCGATCGTGCCCGCATAATCTACAAACCGCGCTCGTGTGATGGAGAAGAACTTTGGTTCGCAGCTCTCCGCTGGCTCAACCAAAACGGAATCGACGCGGGTTTTTACATTCCGCGGCTGCTCGCGCGTGAAAAGTACTGTTGGATGGAATTTCTCCAGGCTAAGGCCTGCTCAAGCCTCAACGCGGTTCATTCCTTTTATTTTCGGTGGGGCGTGCAGACCGCGCTCGCCACGGTTTTAGAAGCGTCGGATCTACACAAAGAAAACTGGATTGCGTTAAACTCGCAGCCAATTCTGGTCGACGCCGAAGCTCTAGGCGCTGCATCGTCGGGTTCGCATGCTCGCAAGAAGAAAAGTTTAGATCGACAATCGCTGCCTTCACTTCTCGAAACCGGCCTACTACCGTTTACTTCGCGCGATCGCGCCGGGCGCTACTGGGGCATCGCACCTTTTGATGCGACGCTGGCGGAAATCGCCGCCGATAGTTGTTGGCCTCGCTATAAAGGGGAGTCGCAACCGCCGTGGAGATACTTGAGCCATCTCCTTCGCGGATTCGACGCTGCCGCGAGGCTTTTTGTAAAACCGTCTTCAGCCCGGAACTTTCTCGACGAAATAATTTCTAGGGCGCGAATCGGAAAGCAGCGCTTGTTTTTTCGCTCGAGCGCGGACTATGCGCGCATGTTGCGCGAATCGCTCGAGCCGTCGCTGATGATTTTGCCAGAATGCCGCAAGCGCTGGCTGGCGCAAAAATGTTGCGCCTCCGCAGTCAATCGAGCCAGCGGCATCGCCGAGGCGCGCGCGCTTCTGCGTTGCGACTTGCCAAAATTTGTGATCCCGCGAAAAACTTTCCGGATTTCGCGAAAGCGATTTTCAACGGAAGTCGCCCGGCTCAGGCTCAGTCGGCAACTATTACGACGCCGCGTTCTGCTGCGAACGCGCAGTCATTACCGTTGAGCGAAAGCAAACTCGGTGGCGAAACTGCAAAACTTTGTGATCGCGGGAGAACCAGTCGCGCATCACCAAACGACGTACGAGCAGCGCACATACTCCATGGCGTGTTCGTTTCCGTGACCATTGGCGGCAGGAGGGATCTCGAGCACGAGCGAGCCGGCTCCATCTCGTTTGGCTTTATCGAGATCACCTTCTGGCAAGAAGACGACTTTGGCGTCTTCCGGCACGTCGATTTTGCCAACGCTGCGAAACGCTTCACGGGCAAACTCTTCCGATTTAAGACATTTCGCGCCGAAGGTTTCGTCGCTGCTGATTTTGTTTAAGACGGCGATACAGGCCGCTTTTTTGTGGTCTGGATTATTCCATGTTCTCATAGGGAGGTTTGATTCTTTGGTTTGTTTATTCGTTGGAGACCCATTTCGTTGCCTTGGAAAGTTCTTCGACGCGCAGCTTCAGTTTTCCCAGAATCGCTTGGAAACGAACATTGTCCGCGATGGGATCGAATCGGGGATCGAGAGAAAGCGAACGGTAGTCGGTCCAGCCCGCCTTGATCGCGGACTGCAAATGTTCGAGTGCGGGTTCTGTTTTGCCGAGAGAGGATTCGACGGCCGAAATTCGGTAAAGAACATCGGGATTATCGGGAGCGAGTCCGAGCTGCGCGAACTCCTTGCCGAGACATTCTTGCAAGAGAATTACTTTCCGCGCGGCGTTATCAGTCAATCTGCCGAGTGCCGACTTGTAACCAATGCCGCCGTAAAACGATCCGCCACCGTCTGGATCCTTTTGTTCGAGGGCTGCGTAAAGTTTTTGCGCTTCGTCGAAGTTCCGTGAAAAAAACTCAATTTGCGCAGCCAGCCGAGTGCCTTCCAGATCCTCCGGATCATGGCTGCGAAGTTCGCGAGATAACGAACGAGCGCTGGCGAAGTCCGCGCTGAGCAAATCGAGACGCGCAGTTGAAATCCAACCCTGAGAACGCTCAGGATGCAAATCAATCGAACGGCGATAAGCCATTCGCGCTTTCGCATCATCGCCAAGAGAGGTCCAACAATCGCCGATGTGGCATTCGTATTCGCCTGCTCGCGCATCAAAGCGTTTTGCCAATTCGAACCAGCGCAAGGCCTGATCGGGCCGGCCGATGTCTTCATAAACCATTCCAAGCAACGCCGCGGATTTTCCGTCGGGCGCGCCCGTTTCAACGGAGCGCAGCCCGTCCTCAAGGGCTGCGCGGAAAAGCCCGCGCTGATAATTCACCCCGGCGAGCACGCGTAGGACATCCCCGGAGTTTGGAGCGAGACGCGAAGCCTCTTCCGCTTCGCGTTGCGCGTAGGTCAGCAGACTCGGGTCGGCCAAGTAGTGTGTGTGAGCGGCCGCGGAGCTGGCGAGATAAGCGTGGCCCAAAGCGGAGTGCGGCTCCAAGAGCAGCGCTTTTTCAAAACAATGGATCGCTCGCTCGAAATCGGAAACTCGGTAATGAAAAGTGAGTTCGCGGCCAGCGGCAAGAAATTCGCGCGCTTGTTCGTTACGCAAACCTGGATCGCGATTCGCTGCGATGGAAGCGGACCAATCGCTCGCACTGATTAACTGAAAGAGCGCGGGAGCAACACTGCGTGTCAGCTCGGCCGGATTGCTTAGATCGACAACGTGCTGAAAAAGCAAATCGCCGTCCGGCGTCAGGAGTTGGATGGAAAGTCGGGTTTTATTGCCTACCTGCCGCCGCGTCCCGAAAAGCGCGCTCCGTGTTTTGAATTCTCGCGTCGCCGCTTTCAGCTCCGTCGCATTCGCGCTCGCCTCTACTCGCGCAGGGCCAATCGCTGACAGCGCTTTTCCAAACTCTTTGGCAAAGTTTTCCGTCCAACGTGGTTGAGCGCTGGCCGTATCGAGATCGAGGAAAGGCAAAATCGTGACCGAATTTTTGGCGAGCTCGCTTTTGCGCACTTCTTTCTGCAGCTTCCAATTTTGAACCTGCCGTCCGGCCAGGACCCCGGCGCCTGCCAGACAAATTGCCAAAGCTCCAGCCAGAGCCGGACTTCGCCGCGCCCAGCGATAAACGCGCGCGGGAATTGAAATTGGACGGGCAGTAATGGGCCGTCCTTCCAGCCAGCGTTCGAGATCTTCGGCTAACGCTGCTGCGGACGCGTAGCGGAGCTCCGGCTCGCGCTGCAAACATCGCGCACAAATCGTTTCGAGATCGCGCGAAATCTTCGGCACAATCGAGCGCAATTTTGGCGGGTCATTCTCGGCCGCTTGTCGCAGAACGGCCAGGGCATGTTCTCCAAGGAATGGCGGGCGCCCCGCGAGTAGCTCGAACAAAATTGCGCCGAGACTGTAAACGTCGGTGGCTGGTGTCAGATTCGCAGTTGTTCCATCCGCTTGTTCAGGCGCGATGTATCCTGGAGTTCCAAAAACGGTGAGCGTGCGCGTCAGATCGCTCCCCGCTTCGAGCCATTTCGCCAGACCGAAATCGCTAACTAGTGGTTCACCACGCGCATCGAGCAAAATGTTTCCCGGTTTCAAATCGCGGTGAAGAATTCCCTGTTCGTGGGCGTGGCCAACGGCGAACGCGACGCTCGAGATCAGTTTCGCCGCGCGCCGGGGTGAGTCGCGAAACGCCTTAGTCGCCCCGAGCAGACTGCCGCCGGTTGCGAACTTCATCGTAAAGAACGGAAGTCGGTCCTCCGTCGCGCCGACGTCGTAAATCGGAAGAATATTAGGATGATCGAGGCTGGCAGCCGCGCGCGCTTCACGCTGAAAACGGACGAGCGTTTCCTGCGAATCGCCGTGATAATTGAGGACCCGCTTCAGCGCTACGACACGCTGCGATGGAATGTGCCGTGCCCGATAAATCACGCCCATTCCGCCGCGGCCGATTTCCTCTAAAATCCGGTATTGGCCGAGGCGCCAATCGCGATCCGGGACATCCACCGATGCGAGAAAGGCATCGAAATCTTCCGAGGCGGCTTCGCTGGATTCCAAACCGCGCCGTAACAAACAACTCGCACACAAGCCGGATGCGACTCGGACAAGCGAGCCACAGCGACAGCGTAAATCATGTTGGTCGGAGCCTAATGGCAAATCGCTCAGACCCGGGGGGAAACTTTGCTCGTCATTCATTGCTCGCTTGCCAGCGCCGCGCACAGGTAACGAATTTCGTCATCGATCTCCGCCGGATTCGAGACTGTGCGAGCGACTTCTTCTCGCAAAATCGCGCGGTAGCGGACGCGCATTTGATGAAGCACTCGCTTGAGTGTTGTCTCAGAGACTCCGAGCGAGGCAGAGAGGCTCGGATAAGAAGTGTCCACGCGCTCCCCGCTCAGGAATTTGCTTAGCGCGGTGAACATTCTCAGCCGGCCGCGCCTTTCGCATTCTTCGCTCAAACGCTGCAGCGCTTGCTCGGCAATGGTCGCGGCCCATCGCACATCAAAGATGCGTTCGGGCGAGGAGTTTTGAAGCTCCCGGCCGTAGATCGACAATTGTGATGGCGCCTCGGCGATCCAATCATCCCACGGGACATAGCGCATCCTGCCGCGATCCGTCTTCCGGAACGCCGCGCGCCGCTTGTCACTGAGAAAATTTTGCAGCGCAGCGCATAACAACGAACGAAATCGTCCGCGCGATGGGTCCGCCAATGAGAGCAAACTTCCGTTAAGCAGCATCACGAAAAAATCCTGGGTTAAATCCTGCGCGTCGGCCACCGAGTGTCCGTTCCGGCAGATGGTTGCAAAAACCGGCCGCCAGTAGGCGCGGCAAAGCTCCGTTTGCGCTTTCCGCGCGATCTCCGGAGCGTCGCTCGTTTTGGCGGACGAAAGGACGATGGTCCAGTGGGTCGTCTTGAACCGGCTGCGCTGAAGTGTGTCCCTGTCGCCCGGTTCGCTTTTCACGCACGACAATGATGAGATTTTGGCGACGCCCCGACAAGCACAAAGGGTTTGGGATGGGCTGGAGAGAACGCCGTTTCATGCTCGACACACTTGCCTTTCAATTACTCAATACGAGTTTTTCAGACCGAAGTTCTCGAAAATCTTTAAAAATCGCCATTTCGCCTAGAAATATCGCGTTGAAGGACATCAAGGATGAGAGTTAGCGCCGAGCATCAAATCCACGTCGAGCAGCTCCAGCTTCGCGCGCGAGTCGGAGTCTCCGCCGCCGAACGCAAGAAACGGCAGCGCCTGGTCCTGAACATCACCGTTTGGCCGGCGCGCGATCCTCGCGACATTCGGGATGCGGTCGAAAGGACGGTCGACTATTCGTTGCTCTGCCGTGAAACGAAGAACTTCATCACGGCGCGTGCTCCCAAACTTCTCGAAACGCTGGCCGCCGATCTTGCGGACCATCTTCTCTGCAAATTCCGTGTCCGCCAAATCAACGTTGAGATCCGCAAGTTCGTTCTCAAGGATGCGGCCTACGCTTCCATTTCGGTGACGCGCTCCGCCTCGATCGACTGAGATCATGCGTAAAGGACGATTTCAAAAATCGCTGGCGAAAGTCGCGCAACGTTACAGCCAATCCATTTCCTTCGATCATCGCCTTTACCGTCACGACATAACCGGCTCCATCGCTCACGCCGCCGCGCTTGCGCAGGCTGGAATCATTTCTCACGCGGACAAAAAGAAAATCGAGTCCGGCCTGCGCGAAATTCAGAAGAAGATCGAGTCTGGAAAATTTTGCTGGGATGAAGCGCTCGAAGACGTTCATATGAATATCGAGAGCGCATTGACTGAAAAAATTGGCGATGCCGGGGCAAAGCTGCACACCGCGCGCAGCCGGAACGATCAAATCGCGCTCGATCTCCGCCTCTATGTTAAAGAGCAAATCGAATCGATTTCCGCGGCGCTCCGAAGACTTCAGGCCGCCCTTCTTGGGCCCGCCCAGAACCATGTCGATCTTGTCATGCCCGGTTACACGCATTTGCAGCGCGCGCAGCCGGTTCTCTTTTCGCATTACTTGTTAGGCCAAATCGAAGCCTTAGCGCGCGACCGCGAACGGCTGCGCGATTGTCTCGAGCGCGCCGATGTTCTTCCGCTCGGCTCCGGCGCGCTTGCTGGATCGACAATCGCTTTGGATCGCGAGCTCATCGCCCGCGAGCTCGGTTTTTCCCGCGTAAGTCAAAATAGTCTCGACGCAGTGAGCGACCGCGATTTTGTCTGCGAGTTCGTTTTCGCGCTCGCAATGATCGGAATGCATCTCTCGCGTCTGAGCGAGGACCTCATTGTTTGGAGCACGAGCGAATTCTGTTTCGTCGAATTCAGCGAAGAGTTTTCAACCGGCTCGAGTTTAATGCCGCACAAGAAAAATCCCGACATGGCCGAGCTCACCCGCGGCAAAACCGGCCGCCTTTACGGAAATCTAATGTCGATCCTGACCACGTTGAAAGCGCTGCCCAGTTCCTACAACCGTGACCTTCAGGAGGATAAGGAGGCATTGTTTGATTCAGTCGATACCGTTTCGAGCGCGCTCGAATTGTTTTCCGCGATGCTGCCGCGATTGAAAATTAATCGAGAGAGAATGAAGGCCGCGGCGAACGATCCAAATCTTCTCGCCACCGATCTCGCGGAATATCTCGTCAAAAAAGGAATGCCCTTTCGAAAAGCGCACGAGCTTGTCGGAAAAATCGTGAGCGATGCCGCGCGCAAAGGCGTAAAGCTCAACGCGCTAAAGCCAGCCGAGCTCAAAAAACTTTCCCCCACCTTGAATGTCGATCTTGCAAAGATCTTCGATGTTCGACGTTCGCTTGCGGCGCGGACCGCGGCCGGCGCGCCATCGCCCAGGAACGTGAAAGCGCAGATCGCCCGCTGGCGGAAAGAGCTCCGGGGAGAATGAATCGCGCCTCTACCAAACTGCTCGACAGCCGCGCTGCGATTAGTTCAAGATCGACCTCGAACCTCCGCCGCTTATGAGACAACTACCCAAAACCGAATTGTCGCCGGACAACGGCTGCATCATCGACATGAAATGGAAACTGGGATCGCTCGGCTATCACGCGAGCGCCGCCGGCAAGGAGAGCGTCGAGCCCAGCAAAGAAGTTATCCGCCTGCCCGAGCTTGTTCTTTACGATCATACCGGATTCAAGGGCGCTTATGCCCGGACGAATCTCAGTTTTCATTACGTGGGCGATTATTGGAACGATCGCATGAGCTGCATCATCGTGGTCAGCGGGGTTTGGAGATTTTATCGGGACGAATATTACAAAGGCCCGCACTGGGACCTCGGCCCCGGTTACTACGAGAGTTTCTTCGCCGCCAAAGGCCCCGACGACGTCGTCAGCTCCTTTCAGTGCGTCGCGCTCACGTAAATACTAAGATAATTCGCGGCGTCGCAATTTTATCGGTCAGTTGCGCGATAACTTGGGCTGCTGCGCAGACGTCGAATGATGGCAAGAGTGCACTTGCAAAGAATTCCGCGTTAGTCGCGACTTACGCCCCAAAACCAGAATACACATACTTCGAGCGTTCCCGTCACATGACAGGAGCCGGCGTGTTCTTACTGCACATTCGAGCTGATGGCACAGTGCGGTTGGTGGAGACGGTTCAGAGCACCGGACATCGAGAGTTAGACGACTCAACAATTGCTGCGTTTCAGAGATGGCGTTTCCAAGTAAGTCGTTCAAGCCAGGTAAAAATCCCAATCACATATTCGATGGGCAAAGTTGGCACCGGCCAACCCATTCCAGCCATTAGTCGTTAGCAACTTCGAAAACATTTTCGGCGCAGCCCCAGGAAGAGTAAAGCAGGAGCGACCGGGAATTTTTATGAGCAGTCGTCGTCAAAATCTCATCGCCGGTGCGATTTGTTTTGTTTCGTTTCTGTTTCTTTACGGAATCACGTCGCGCGGAAAACTTCAGGCATCGGATGAAGCGGCGGTTTTCGCGAGCGGGATTTCGCTCGCGACCACTGGTCATCTTGCGATCGATCAGCTCAAACCGCTCCAGGAAAAAGTAAATCTCGGCAGCGAAGGACCGGACGGACATCTCTACACCAAATATTTTCCCGGAAATGTTTTTGCCGTCGCGCTCGTTTACAAACTGACTGCGCGAGAAAACGATCAGCCGTACGTCTGGACGACAGCGATCGCGCCGTCAGTCACTGGCGTGCGCTGGGCGCTTTGCTTGAATGCGTTCTGGGGCGCGCTCGGTATGACCGCGCTCTTGCTCGTCGTTCGAAAAATTTTTGATTGGCCAACGGCAATCGCAACCGTCATTGCAATCGGACTCTGTGCCGATTGGTGGTATCAATCGCGCGGTTTGTATTCGGAAGTCGCCGCCGGCGCACTCGTGGCCTGGAGTTTGTTCTTTCTGTTTTCGGAGCGCACGTATGCCGGCAGCGCGATGCTCGCGTTGTCGATCTTGTTTCGACCAACGACTTTGCTCGCGCTTCCATTCGTCGTCCGCGACAACACGCGAAAGCCGCGCGTGTTGCTGACGAGCGCGATCATTGTCGGCGCGGGTTTGCTCGCATTGGCGGCATACAATTGGGCGCGATTCGGCACTCCGTTTAAATCCGGTTATCCGCCTGGGAATCTGAGCGTCCCATTGTTTACCGGATTGTCCGTTCTCTTATTTAGTCCCGGCCGCTCCATTTTTGTTTATTCGCCCATTCTGCTGCTCGCGATTCCTGGCGCGTGGCTGTTTTACAAGAGAGAAAGAGCGATCGCGCTTTGTTGCCTGTTTTTCATTGTTGGGCACATGCTGGTCGTCGCGTGCTGGGGCCCGCTCGGCTGGGGATTGAGCTGGGGCAGTCGATTAATGACGCTGACGCTGCCGGTGTTCGGATTGCTGATCGCTGCGGCACTCGACGCAATTCGCAGGAACAAATGGATGCTGCCAATTCCGGTTCTCCTGGGAATACTCGGCTTCGCGATTCAACTCATCGCGATGCTCCGCGATCCGACGCACGTGTTGATCGATCGTGTGCAAAGCGGCGAAGTGAAATTCGAGGACACGATTTACAGCGTGCGCCATTCGTGGCTCGCACTCCAAATCGAGGCCACGCGCAATCCGCAGCCATGCGAGCTCGATTCTTACAATTTGCGGCGGTTGTTCACGAGCTGCCCGGATTAACGACTCCTCACCCTAAACCCTCCCCTCGAACGAGGAGGAGAGGGAATTCTCACATCATCGTTTGCGCGACATCACGCGCGCTTCGCCAATTCAAAAACATTTTCGGCGCAGCCCCAGGAAAGTGTAAACCCCGAGCCGCCGTGGCCGTAATTGTGAATCACGGCGCGACCGTCGCGCAGTTTTTCTTTTTCCAAACGCACGCCTGTTTTTCGAAACGGGCGGAGACCGACGCGCTCGCGAAGCACAGTCGGCGTTTCTATTTCCAAAACGCGGCTGCATTCGGCGAGGATCGCTTTTGTTGTGTTTGCGTCCGGAGAAAGATCGTCACTCAACTCATTCGTGCCGCCAAAGAGACAATCGTTGCTTCGCGGAATGACATACATGAGCGGATCGTCGTCACAAACAATCGCGCGATCGAGATTGTCGATCTTGGGAACGATGACGACCTGGCCGCGATGCGGTTCGAGGTCGGCATCGTGAGCGAGCTCGCGTGCGCCGATGCCTGCGCAGTTAACCACAAGAGCGAACTTTGAATCGACATCCTCAAAGCTTTCGAAGCGCATATTACTTTTGATTTTGCCGCCGGCCTTTTCGAAACGATTGATCAAGTAATCGAGATAGACGGTTGTGTCGGTCAGGGGAACGCGAAGCGAAAAGCCATCCGAGAAGAGACCGGAAATATTTAGAGATTTCTCCACTGCGGTCGAAATGGCAGAGGCCCAATCGGGAAGTTGAATTTTGCCGGCGCGGCAATATTGGCGGAGCTCGATCAATGAAACGCCGCTGAGAGGATTTTTTGCAAGATCGACAAGTATTTTGCAAGTGCTGAGCGCCCAAGGGATAACTTTTTCGGCAGGCTCGGCATCGTAAGGAAACCAGAGCGCACCCGCGGCGCCGGAAGTTGTTTGCCTGCCGATTTCATGCGCAAAAATTGTTGCGCGAAATCCGCGCTCCGCGAAAACAACGCCACAAGTCAGTCCGGAAACGCCGGCGCCAATAATCGCGACAGATTTTTGCATCGGCGGATTCTAAACGTAACTTCGGCGCGTGAAAGCCTTGGCGTTCCTGTTTCTGGCGGCGAGCGCGACCGGGTCAATCGCGGCGCCGATCGTGAGCGAATCGAAATCTGTCGAGATCGATCACGTCAAAGTGCATTACACGAACTACGGCAAAGGCGAGAGTGCGCTGTTGTTGGTGCACGGCTGGGCCTGTGACGAAAGCGTTTGGGAAGAACAAGCGCCGGCCCTGGCGGAAAAAATTCGGCTGATCACGATCGATCTGCCGGGCCATGGTCAAAGCGATAAACCAAACACGATTTCGTACGACAAGAATCTTTATACGCGCGCGATCGATGGCGTGCTTAAAGACGGCGGGGTCAAGTCGGTCGTTCCGATTGGTCACAGCAACGGCGCCCCCTTTGTTCGTGAATATTACCGGAAATTTCCCGACAAAGTCAAAGCGCTGATCATCGTCGAAGGGCCGCTGCACGCGATGTTCGACCGCGACACGATGGAAAAACTTGTCGTTCCGTTGAAGGGAGATAATTACCCGGAAGCGGCGGGGCGCGCGATTGCCGGAATGACGAACGCGATGAAGGATGCTGCGGTGCGCGACAAAATTCGGGCGTTAATGTTGAAGACGCCGCAGCACGTCGCGGTGAGCGAATTCGAAGCGACGGCCGATGAAGATTTATGGAAAGCGGATAAGATCGACATCCCAGTCTTGATGATCATGGCCAGGCAGCCGGCATGGTCGCCGGAATACGAACAGTTCGTGCGCGGGCTGATTCCGAAATTGGATTACCAGGTCTGGCCAGACGTTTCGCACTTTTTGATGATGGAGAAACCGCGCGAGTTCAACGCGGCGGTGTTGAAATTTTTGGAGGAGAACAAACTCCTGCCAAAGGGCTCGTAAGTCGAGCGCTGCTCTACTAAACTGGAAGCGATGGTTGCGTTGAATCGAAACCGCCTAAGCGACAAAGTGCTCGAGGAAAAACGGATTTCGCCGGAGGAAGCGCTCGAGCTTTATCGATTGCCGCTGGAAGAACTCGGCTCACTCGCAAACGCGCGCCGGAACCTGGCGAAAGAAAAAAGCTACGGCGGACGCGGACGCGGGATCGTGACTTACATCGCGGACCGCAACATTAATTACACCAACGTCTGCAATGTTTATTGCAAGTTCTGCGCATTTTATCGAACTGAGCGTGACGAAGATCATTACGTGCTCTCGCGCGAACAGCTCGATCAGAAATTGGACGAGCTCACCGCCGCCGGCGGCGTTCAGATCCTGATGCAAGGCGGACATCATCGGAAGCTGCCGTTCCAATGGTATGTCGATCTTTTGCAGCACATCCGAAAAAAATATCCGCACATCAACATTCACGGATTCAGTCCGCCCGAGTTCCAGCATTTCGCGGAAACGTTTCAAATGCCGTTGCGCGACGTGATCTCGGAATTTAAGAAAGCCGGCCTTGGTTCGATTCCGGGCGGAGGCGGCGAGATCCTGGTGGATCGCGTCCGCAAAAAAATTTCGCCGCTAAAAATCGATAGCGATGGGTGGCTGGAAGTCATGCAGGTCGCGCACGAGCTGGGATTGAAATCGAGCGCGACAATGATGTTCGGTCACGTCGAGACGATTGAAGAACGCATCGAACATTTGCGGCGGGTTCGAGATCAACAGGACAAAAGCGGCGGGTTCACCGCGTTCATTTGCTGGACATTTCAGCCGCAGCATACCGTGTTGAAAGTGAAACAGCCGACCGGTGTGGCGGAATATTTGCGGATGCAAGCGCTCTCGCGGATTTTTTTGGATAACATCGACAACATCCAGAGTTCGTGGGTCACGCAAGGTCCGGAAATTGGCCAGGTGGCGTTGAAATATGGCGCGAACGACTTCGGTTCGGTCATGATGGAGGAAAATGTCGTGAGCGCCGCGGGAACGACGTTTCGCTTGGACGCGGAGAAAATCGAGGCGCTGATCCGTGATGCCGGATACGAACCTAGGCGTCGAAATAATTCCTACGAACTGTTGAACTGAAGGGCCGCTCGCGCTGTCTATCAGAGTCGCCAAACCCTTCTCCGAGAAAATCCTGCCTTGACGATAGCCCGCTTCTCCTCTATTTCCGCCGTGTCCCGCGCCAGTTTTAGGACTGCGCGGGATTCGGCATCTTGATTGTTATGACAGATTTTCGGGGATCGGTGTGGGGCTGGACAGTGGCGGCGGTTTTCGTCGCGGCGTCAGCGACATTCGCGCCACAAGTAACGTTGGGTCAGGCAGCGCAACAGCCTGAAGCGCCGCTCATTCGCGCGATCGAAGTGCAATACTCCGGGCCGGCGACCGTTTCCAAGGAAGCGATCCTCGCGCAAATGCGCACGAGCGTTGGCCAGCCCTATTCGGACACAACGGTCGAAGAGGATATCCGAAATCTTTACAAGACCGGAACGGTTCAGAACGTTCGCATTTTCGCGCAACCGGAAGGCGATGGAGTGAAAGTGATTGTCGCGGTGCAAACGCGCCAGGTTCTCCGAGAGCTGGTCGTTGACGGAGCGCATCGAGTGAGCGCAAAGAAACTGCGCAAGGAAATCGGCGTGAGATTAAACGCGCCGGTGAACGAAGATGATTTGCAAAAAGCGCGGCAAAAAATCATCGACACCTATCAGAGCAAAGGTTTCACCGACGTGTCGGTCGATTTCAAGGTGGAACCGATCGAGGAAAGTCGCGGGACCGCGCGCGTGATTTACACGGTCGAGGAAGGCGCGAAGGGCGCGGTGAGCAAAATCCATTTTGCGGGTAACGAGCATTTCGGCGAGCGGATTTTGCGCAAGCAAATGAAAACGAAAGGCAAGACGATGCTTTCCTTCGTTGATAAATCGGGACGGCTCGATGAAGCGCAGCTGCAGCAGGACCTCGACAGCGTCAAAGAGTTTTACCAGAACCATGGCTACGTGGACGTGGAGGTGACGGAAGCAAGCCGGGAACGAAGACATGGCGGCCCGCTCGTAATCACGGTCGGCATTAAAGAAGGCGCTCAGTACCACGTGAACAAGCTCACCTTCGCCGGCTATAAGCTGACGGACGAACAAAAGCTGCGCAAAACGATTAAGTTAAAAGAAGGGGACGTTTACTCGCCCAAACAATTACACGATGACGCGAAAGCGATCGCGGACGGCTACGGCAGCGGTGGCTATGTCGATCTTGTCATTCTTCCGCAAGGAACTCCTGCCGGGCCGGGTTTGATCGACGTGCATTACAAGATTGAGGAAGGCAATCGCTCATTCGTGGAGCGGATCAACATCGTCGGCAACAGCCGGACGAAGGACAAGGTGATCCGCCGGGAAGTTTTGATCGCGCCCGGCGACGTGTTTAACACGGTGCGGGTGGAAACAACGAAGAAGCGTTTGGAGAATTTGGGCTACTTCTCCAAGGTGGAAACGTTTCCGGAAGAAACCGGAGTGGAGGGACGCAAAGATCTGGTTGTCCAGGTGGAAGAAAAACGCACTGGCTCGCTCAACTTCGGCGCGGGCTACAGCACAATCGACAGCGTGATTGGCTTCGTCGAATTGACTCAAAGCAACTTCGACATCACGAACTGGCCCAGTATGACCGGCGGCGGCCAGCGATTCCGCGCCAAAGCGCAAATCGGCAGTCAGCGAAAAGACTTCAACGTCAGCTTGACCGAGCCTTATTTCCTCAACCGGCGGTTCTCGCTCAGCGGTTCGGCATTCTATTCAGAGGCGAATTATCTCAGCTCGGTTTACGATCAACGAAATTATGGCGCTTCGCTGGAGGCGCGGAAACCGATCTGGTCCTGGATCTACGGCGTGCTGGGATACAGCATTCAAAATTTCGAGATCTACAACGTCGCCACTGACGCGTCGCCAGAGATCCAGGCGCAAGGAGGAACCACTTCGCAGAGCATGGTGACTGGCTCTCTGGTTTGGGACCGCAGAGATAATCCGTTTCTCACTCGCAAAGGTGAGCGAATTTCGCTCGCCTCCTACGTCGCAGGCGGCCCGCTCGGCGGCGATGTTCAAATCTATGGGTTCGATTTTCAGGCAACGAAGTACATCCGCGTCTGGAAGGACATTATTTTGTTGGGCGACGCGGAAGTAAGCACGGTGGATGTGTGGGACAAACCCGAAACCAAGTTGTTCGAGGCGAGCGGAGATGTCACCGCCACCGGCGTCCCGAAGGGCGTCGTGGAACGATTCGTTCAGGAGGTTCCGAGCGTTCCAATTTTCGATCGCCTCTATTTGGGCGGGTCCAACAATTTGCGCGGTTTTCGTTTTAGAGATATTGGCCCGAGAGATTCTCGAAATCAGCCGATCGGCGGCCAATCGTTAGTGCGAGCCACGGTCGAAGTAAGTTTCCCCATTATCGAAAAAGCCCGCGGCGCTTTCTTCTACGACTGTGGATTTGTAAATCCGGATCCGTGGAACTTCACTCCGGACACAATCGCGGTACCGCGCGGGAATACCGCCATTGCAAATGCCATCTTCCTCGGCGCTCCTAACCCTTTCCCGAATGCTCCTCCGGGCGTTAGTCCCCGGCGCACGTTCGATTCTTTCGCGTCGGACTACGGCGTCGGTCTCCGCCTTGACTTACCCATCGGACCATTGCGCCTTGATTACGGCTTCCCACTCGATACCGCCGGCAACGGCAAACATGGCCACCTGAATTTCAGCGTCGGCTATCAATTTTAATCCGAATATTGACACTTGCGGTCGGAACAGTTTCCGACGACTTATTTAGCCCTCTTATGAAAAAACTGCTCTTATTGACTCTGGTTTCTCTTCTCATGCTGCCAATCGCGGCCCGGGCGCAAGGAACCTTGAAGATCGGCACCGTCGACATGAACAAGACCTTCCGCGAATACAACAAGACGAAGGACGCCGAAGCGAAAATCAACGATGCCAAGAACCAGGCCAAGAAGGAGTACGACGAGCGCGCCGATTCCTACAAAAAGGCGCTCGATGACATCAACAATCTGAACAAACAACTCGAAGCCCCGGCTTTGAGCGCGGACGCTAAAGCGGCCAAGGCCAAAGAGCGCGACGACAAGATCGCGAACATAAAAAACATGGAGCGCGAGATCACGGAATTTCGTCAGACCCGTGAGCGTCAGCTTCAAGAGCAGGCGTTGCGCATGCGCGAAGGCATCGTCAAGGAAATCAGCGACGTCGTGATGGAGCGCGTCAAAGCAAACAATCTCGATTTGGTTTTCGACAAATCCGGCAACAGTCTTAACGGCGTTCCGGTGCTCATGTATTCTCGCGACAATGTGGACTTCACTACTGATGTCATCGCGGCTTTGAACAAGCCCGGCCGCGTAAGCTCCGTTACTACCACCACCGCCAGCCCGGCCAAAGAAAGCACTGGCGCGACGACTACAGCGACGCCGAAGAAACCTTAACAACACTTCCAAGCAACGAAACACACGCGGGACCCAATCTCGCGTGTGTTTTTTTTGTACCGGTCAATTCATGGATAGATTGCGCGCGGGATCGACATCGTGAAAGATCGACATCTAGTTTTCCTCGCCGCCCTGTTGCTTGCCTCACGCGGATCGCTCCTGGCGGCTCCGGCTTGGGAAGCGAATTTAACCAGCGATCCGCCCGGCAATTTCCCGGAGCTCCGTCCCGTCCGCGCGACTTATCATTTCGGCTGGTCTGGAATTACCGCCGGCGCAGGTGAGGTTCATTTTAGCAAGGTCGATAAACGATTTCAGTTGGAAGCCGGAGGCCGAAGCGTTGGCCTGGCCCGCGCCTTGTGGAGATTGGACGCGAGTTACCGCGGGCTCGCTGATTCGCAAACGCTGCGGCCGATCGAAAGCAAACAGACCGAGACTTATCGAAAGAAAAAATTGGTGACCGATCTCGCGTTCACCAATTCGGGAGTGACGCGAACGCGCACCGAAGTTCCGGGCAACACCAACACCAAACCGTTTAACTTTCCCAATCTTTTCGATCTGCAGAGCGCCTTGCTCTATTTGCGCAGCCAACCTTTGGCCGACAACAGCGTCTATCGCATCGTCGTTTATCCGGCGACTTCGGCATACCTCACCACCGTGAAAGTCTTGGGACGCGAACGCGTCTCCGTCCGCGCTGGCAGCTACAACGCAATCAAGATCGACATCGACTTGAAGCGGGTCGGTAAGAAATTCGAGCTCGAGCCGCACCGGAAATTTCGGAAAGCGACGATCTGGATTTCGGATGACGAAAATCGCATCCCGCTCCGAATCGAGGCGCAAATTTTTGTCGGCACCGTTTTTGCCGAGTTACAATCGATGCGTTTCGACCCGGATAAATCCTGAATCAACGGTCGCGGATCCACTCGCCGCGCACCGGCTCATCACGGCGGCCGCGGTGCGCGCGATAAATTGGCGCGTGCGAACCTGGCAGCAGTTGCAGCGCCGCGAGAGTCTCGAGATCCAGCCGGCCGGTCGTTGGCAGGCGAACGCGCGCCTGATACGCGCGCAGCGAAAATTCCAGATCAGGCCCGGCCGCTCCGTTAAATGCTCCGCGATATAATCCCTGGCGCGCCAAAATATTTTGCGCGGACAGAATTACGTCGTGCTGAACTTCCCGGGACGAATTCGCATACGGCGTTCCGGCGAAATGTCCGCCGGGCACGATCGGCGCCGCATCCTCATCGAGCGGCACTGGAGGTTGTCGATCTTGTTGGTCGGGAAATGGTTGACCGGTCATTGGATTTGTCGGAGTGGAACTTTCACGCTGCTCCTCGCGTAATTCCGGACGCTCCTGCGATTCTGCCGGTTGCGGCGCAGTGGTCGGCGAAGCTTTTACGACGGCGTGCACGCCGGACGCATCGACGCCGAGAGACTTCAAAGTTTCATCGTTCAAATCGCCGCTGATTTGCAGTCCGTTGCGAATTTGATAGCGCCGAATCGCCGCGGTTGTGTCGGCATCTTTGGTTCCGGTGACCTCACCGAAATAATAACCCTCATCCTTGAGCGATTGCTGGACGTTGTGGATTAAATCGTCCGCCCGGACGGAAATTGCGACCGTGGCCAGCAATGCCAGCGCTGCGACTCGAAGTTTCATTTGATCTGCTTTGACGCCGAATTCACGGCGCTATTCAGTCCCCGCGCCGGCCACGGCGAGAGGTAATTGTCGATCTTTTAAAACTTCACGGTAACGCAGAATGCCTTCGCTGATCGCCGCCGCCATTTGGTCCCGGTAATCGTTGCTGTCCAACTTCGCGAGCTCTTCCTTATTTAGGAATCCGCCCTCCACCAGGACCGCCGGTACCGCGACATGCGCGATCACGAAAAATTGCTCGGCCTTAGTTCCACGATCCGGCGCTTTCGTGCGCGCGATCATCGCTTCCTGAATAAATTTGGCGAGGCTTTGGCTTGCTACCGTCGGTGATTCCGCTGCCGGGCCCTGGAAAAACGGAATCCACGAGACCAGCCGCGGAGCGGGCGCGCTCTGATGCTCGGCGTAATAAGTTTCAATACCGCTCGCGATTTTCTTGCTCTCGTTAAAATGAATGCTGACAAAAATGCAATCGCGCGCGCGACTGGTGACGGCGGCGCGGTCCTGAAGTGAAACGTAACTGTCCCCAACACGCGTCATCAACGTGGCCAGGCCCTGCGATTGGAGCAGTCGATCCAGGCGCTGCGCAATGTCGAGCGTCAAATCTTTCTCATACACCGGTCCGCACATCGCGCCGGAATCTTGTCCGCCGTGTCCGGGATCTATCACCACCAAAGTAAAAGGCGCGGGCGCAGCAGTGTGTTGCGTGGAAACTGGCGTCGGCCGCGGCACCGACAAAATTTGCCACCAAACGAATGAGGCGAGCATGAGCGCGAGTCCAACCCACGCGAGAACGTTTCTGATTGCCCCCCCGAAACCCCGTCGCGAAGACATCGTTATGTTTCCAGGATCGAACGCAGCTCTTCGTCGGACAAAGTGCGATAACGAATCGCGCTCCGGCTATCGCGCTCGAGAACCGCTCCCTCCACGCTGGAATTCGCGAGCTGCTCGCTCCGATATTTTCGCACCGCCTCACGATCGGGCAGGTCCTTCGTCGCAGTTTCGCCGCCGAGCGCGAGCCGTCCAACGCTCCACGCGTCGGCAGCGGTGGCAATTGCATCGACCAATGTCGCGTCGGTCGCGTGATTTTGTTGCAAGAACTTGTCCATTAATTCAGCCGACGCCTTTGTCCCACCCAACACGGCAAATCGTTGTCGCGGTTGGGCGGACGGACCATCAGCTGTGATCGAACCGTCGTAGTCCACCGACAAAAACAAATCTTCTTTTGGGCTCGAACCGATTTCGGCAAACAAGAGCCGCGCCAGATAAGGCGGCCCGTAAATTTGCTCGAACGCGCTTTTCATCACCGGGCTGAGCGAATAATGCGCCAGGCGTCGCAGTGAAACGTCCGCGGCCGCTCGCGTAAATCCTTCGGTGCTCGCCAGCTCAATCGCCGCCAGCCGCAAGCGTTCGATGTCGCCCGGATGACCAATCGCTCCCATCGCGATGCGATCGTAAATCTCAAAAAGCTTTTGCCGCGAACGCCGGCCAATCGTGAGGAACACAATACCGTCGCGATAACCGACTGCCGCAATCGGGCTGCCCTGCGCGAGCTGCGTCTCGATGTACTCGCGCCGGTTCGCGATCGCTTCCACCCATCGGTATGGTTCTTCGATCATCCCACTCGCGCGTTAAAAACCTGCGAAACTTTTTCTTCGCTCAAAGTCGTGATCCCTTCGCGCGAAACGATTTTGATTAAAGGAAAAATTTTGCCGCTGCGATCGACTCCGCCCGTTGCGGTGTCGGCTTCAGCCGCCGTGTCTAACGCGCGCAACGCCACCGCGACCGCTTCGTCCTGGTCCAAATCGTGGAGCTTTTTCGGGCCCCACTGATTTTCGTAATAAAGAATCCCGCGCACGGCCGGCGAGCCCGAACCCGTCGCCGCGAAATCCGCCACTTCAAACTGCGCGCCCATCGCATCGTAAAAATACAAACGCGCTTCCGGTTTGGAGTTGTCGTCGTAGGTAGCGAAGATCGGTACGACGATGCCGACGCCTTGCATGACGAATCCGAAATTGTCTCGCAATAATTTCGAAAGCGCGCGCACTTTGCCGTCCACACTCATTTCCTGCAATTGCGTGCGGCGGAAATATTGAAACGAATGTTCCAGGACGCGCGCCATTTCCCAAGCCGTCGCCGGCACGCCCGCGATCGCCATGATCGAGTGTCGATCTATCTCGAGCACTTTGTCCGCGCGATCATAAACCACGGTGTTGCCCGCGGTCGCGCGACGATCGCCCGCAACGAGCACGCCGCCGGAAAATTTGAAGGCGAGGATGGTGGTCGATTCCGTCGGCAAGAATGTTTGGTTCGTTGCGCCTGCGACATTTTCGGGCGCGATTTGCAGCAGCCCTTTTCTGCGCAACACCGCCGGAAAATCTTCGCTCGCTCCCGAAAAATTCGGATCGAGCACCAGTGGCGGCTTGTCCATTATTGACCGGTGCGCTGGCGGTAGCGCTTCGATTGGTTGGGGTCGACCTTCCGCATTTTCTTTAGCAAATCCTTTGTGTCCGGACGGGAGATATCGGGGGAACGCGGACCACCTTCGTCCCCCTGCTTCGGACCCCACGGAGCGGGATCAATCGGCTTCTGCACGCGCTCCGGCATATCAAAAATTTAAGGCGAAAAAGTAGGAAGGCAAGCTGACCGCAATTGTCCGCCGCCCTCGCTTGCCAGGCAAAGCCCCTAATGCCAAACTCGAGGTCCCATGAAATTGCTGGCTGGAGGAATCTTATGCGCGCTAGCTGTCGCCGCTTTCACAATTTCGACCGCTTCCGCCCAGACCTTCGCCTCGACACCCAATCCCGCCGCGAGCGAGACGGCGCAACTTCAGGAGCTCACGAAAAAAATCGAAGAACAAAATGCGAAGATCGACATGTTGTCGCAGCAGATTTTGAAACTTCAACAGCAACTCGGCGAGCATAAGCCGGGCGTCATGATTGGCGAAGCGACGTCGCCATCGCCTGCTGGATCGACGATCGCAAAATCGACATCCACTCCGGTTTCCTCGACTTCGGCCTCGCCGGACGACGGAAATACGCATGTTGTCGCGCGCGGTGAAACGCTCACCTCGATCGCTCATCAGCACAACGTCAGTGTGAGTGATCTTCAGAAATTCAATCACATCGAAAACCCGTTGAAGTTGCAGGCCGGACAGACTCTCCAGATTCCGCCGTCGCCGGTTCCATCGCCTTCTTCATCGGGCGAGTAAACGATGGACGAAGTTTCCAGTCAGGCCTGGTTTCTGCGCAAATACCAGGATGGCGCCGTGTTTGGTCCGGTCTCGTTCGACCAACTCGCAGCCTGGGCCGCTAGCGCTCAAGTCGCCCCGCACGATCTCGTTTCAACCGATCAGCTCGCGTGGTTGAAAGCTCCGATGATTCCGCAGCTGGCCATGGATTGGCTCGTGGAAGTAACGAGCGAGCTTCTTTACGGCCCGACCACGGTCGGCGCGGTTCAGGAATTCATTCGCCTCGGCGACATTAACGCTGACACCTTCGTGATCAATTCCTGCGACGGGACGCGACGCCAAATCCGCGAATTGCCCACGCTTTTCAAGATCAATGCGCCGCGCATAAACGAAAGTGAAGTCGCGAGCGAACCGGCAAGCACCGGCATTTCTATTCGTCTTCAGGAGCGCATTCGTGATCTCGAACAAACATTGCGCGAAGAGCGCCGCGCTTACGTGGAGTTAGAAGAAAAATACCACGCGCTGCTCACCAGGTAGGGGCGATCGCCCTCAATCGCCCGCAGACGCTGTTAGATCGACATCTGTTCGTCGGGCGATGCGATTGGCGCTTCTTCCAATTCTTCGTCGCGCTCCGCAACGTCGCGTGGCGATTCGAGCAAGCTTTGCTCGCACAACCGCGCATATTTTCCACCGTGCGCGATCAATTCCTCGTGCGTGCCGCGTTCAATGATTCGACCGTGCTCAAGCACCAGGATCTGATCGGCGTGAATGATGGTCGAAAGTCGATGCGCGATCACGATCGACGTCCGGTTCGCCATTAAATGTTCGAGCGCTTCCTGGATTAATCGCTCGGTCGCTGTGTCCACGCTCGCGGTCGCCTCGTCCAAAATGAGAATCGGCGGATCTTTCAGCAGCGCCCGCGCAATCGAGAGGCGTTGTTTTTCGCCGACGCTCAACTTCACCCCGCGCTCGCCCACGACGCTCTCCAATTTTTTTGGCAACCGTTCGATGAATTGTCGCGCGTTCGCAGCGTCCACCGCGCGCCAAATCTCCGCGTCGGTTGCATCCGGTTTTCCGAACAAAAGATTTTCGCGGACGGTTCCGTTGAAAAGAAAACTCTCCTGCGTCACCACACCGATATTTTCCCTGAGCGAGCGGATGCTGTATTCGCGAATCTCTTTGTCATCGATAAAAATTTTGCCGTCGTTCTCGGGCAATTCGTAGAAGCGCGGCAGCAAACTCGCCAACGTGGATTTTCCCGCGCCCGTGGTGCCGACGAGGGCCACAGTTTGTCCCGGCTGCGCGTGAAACGAGACGTGATCCAAGGCGAGTCGCGCGTCCGCGCTGTAGCTGAACGTGACATTTTCGTAGCGAACATCGCCGGCAATCGCCGATGTCGATCCTGCGCTCAGCCAGCCCGGCTCGATTGGTTCGTCGATGATTTCGAAAACACGTTCGCCAGCAGCGCGGCCTGCTTGCACGAGTTGATTGAGCTGATGCAGCTTACCGACCGGCTCATAAAGATAACCGGTCAGCAAAAGCAACGCACCGAGCTGGCCGAGCTGCATCGTGCCATCAAGCACTGCGCGAGTGCCGACAAACACCGTGACGATTACCCCGAGCGTCCCGATCAAATACATCGACGGATTGTACATCGCCCACACTTTCATCACGATGAGCGTCGCGCGGCGCAGTTCGTCGCTCACCCGATTGAATCGCCGGTGTTCCTGTTCTTCGCGCGCGAAACTCCGGATTTGCCGAATGCCGGAGAGGTTATCGTGCAAGAGTGCGTTCATCGCGGACGATGCGCGCCGTTGCAATCGATAACGGCGATGCGCGGTGAGCGTGTACCAAAGTGCGCCCGCCGCGAGAAATGGCACCGGGCTGAGCGCAAACAAAGTCAATTTCAGGCTGAAGTAACACATCATCGCAAGCACGAGCACCATTTGCAGCACTGCCACGACGCCTTGTTCCACTCCATCGATCAACATTCGCTCCACCGAAGTGACGTCCTCGAGCATTCGCGTCATGAGATCGCCCGTCGCGCGATTGTCGAACCACTTCAGCGGAAGCAATTGAATGTGCGAGTAAAGATCGCTCCGCAGATCGAAAATGACTTTTTGTTCGAACGTGTTGTTGAGGACCAATCGCAGCGAATTCAGTCCGTTTTGCAAAAGTGCGGCAAACACGCCGAGTAAAACCAGCGGCATGAGTTTTTCGGGATGGTGCTGCCCGATCACGACATCGAGCACCTGTTTCGTCACCACCGGAAAAACATAGACCATCAATGTTGAGCCGATCGCGCAGGCGAGCATTCCGATCGCCAGGGCTGGATAGCGTTTCAAATAACGAAAGACGCGCCAAACGATTTTCATGTCGCGCTTGCCCGTCGGCGCGTCGGCCGAGCCGGCCGCGTGACTTCCGTGAAATCCGCCCATCCCCTAACTTACACGCGAATCGCTCCCGCGGCCGCGGGATTTATGTCGATCTTTGAAAGTCAGCTCGGCGATGCCTGATTTGTCCAACTCGCCCAAGCCTTCCGCGATCATCCGCTCGTATTGTTGCTTCGTCGCGCGCGCCAGTGGCAATTCTAAGCCAAGCTGACGCGCGAGCTCGAGCGCGATGCCGCTGTCTTTCGCCGCGTGCCCCGCCGAAAAGAAAGGAGTGTGCTCGCGGTTTTGCATGTCTTCGCCGTCGGTTTCGAGCACGCGCGAGTTCGCGCCGGTCTGCGCGAAAACTTCTCGAAGCATTTTCAAATCGAGACCGAGCGCGGCACCGAGGCCGAGTCCTTCGGCCAGGCCCGCGGTGTTGATATTCATCACCATGTTGACCAACGCTTTCACTTTGGCCGCCTCGCCCGCTTTGCCGATGAATCGAAGACTCGCGGCGAGCTCTTTCAAAATCGGTTCGGCTTTGCGAAACGCTTTCTCGCTTCCACCGCACATCAAATAAAGTTTTCCTTCGCGCGCCTGCGTGATGCTCGACGCCATGCAAGCCTCGAGCGATTCCGCGCCGGCTTCTTTTGCCAGCTTTTCAACATCGACATGCACTTGCGGCGAAATCGTCGCGCAATTGATGAAAAGTTTTCCGCGCGCGTTCTTCAGCAGATTATCGCCGCTTCCCGAAAAAATTTGGCGCATCGCATTGTCGTCAGTGACAACGGTGAAGATGATGTCCGACTCCGCAGTAACCTCCGACAAATCCTGGGCCGCCGCGCAACCGAGCTCGCCCGCCAAATCCGTCGCCGCTTTTCGATTCGAATCGTAGACCGCGGTCACGTGGAAACCGCGTTCCTTCAAACGGCGCGCCATATTCGCGCCCATTCGACCGACTCCGACAAAACCAACGTTCATGATGCAATCTCCTCAGCCGCGCTTGACTTGCCAGTCTTCGACCAGCTTGTTCGGAATTTCTTTCAAGAACCGCGATGGCCGCTGAAAAACGTCGCCGTAACCGCCGGTCAATCGCATGTGCGGATAAGTGAGATAAAGCTCGTCCTTCGCTCGCGTGATCGCGACGTAAAACAAACGCCGCTCTTCTTCCAAGTCCTTGCGATTGTCCATCGAGCGGCTGCTCGGAAACATTCCGTCGGTTAGCCAAATGACAAAGACGGTGTGAAACTCGAGCCCTTTCGCTTGATGAACGGTGGAAAGGTTCACCGCTTCTTTGTCGGCGTTTTGATTTGGCGCCGCTTCGGCGTCGACGTTGCTGATGAGCGCGAGCTGCGATAGAAATTCGTTCAAATCCTTGAATTGGCGCGCAAACGCAGCGAGCTGAGTCAAATCTTCTTTGCGCAATTCGTAATTCGTAAAGTTCACCTTCGCGTAATCATCATAGATCGCTTCCACGACCGAGGTGATCATTTCCGACGGCGGATTCGGCTGACCGCCCGGCGCGATTTCATCCAAGGTGTGAGCGAGCTGCGCCCAATGTTTCTTCGATTTCGCGCTCACGTTCATTGGAAGTAATCGCTCGCTCCACGACGTGATCTCGCCCCGCTCGTTCAATAATTGGTCCCACGCGTTCCAAAGATTTTCCGCACTCCGGTTTCCAATTCCCGGCAACAATTTCACCATTCGCTTGAACGCTACCTCGTCGCGCGGGTTCGCGACCAGGCGCAAAAACGAAACAACATCTTTAATGTGTGCCTGCTCGAAAAATCGAATCCCGCTCGTGATTTGATACGGAATTCCGCGGCGCGAAAGTTCGAGCTGCAACTCAAGCGCGTGATAATGCGCGCGGTAAAGCACCGCGATCTCGTTTAGATCGACATTTTCATCGCGCAGCTCGAGGATTCGTTGCGCCACAAACTGCGCTTGTTCGCTGCCGTCATTCAACGCGACAATCGCCGGCTTGGCCGAGTTCGATCCGCGCACCGGCTGCAGATTTTTTTTGAATTGGTCAACGTTCGCCGTGATCGCCGCGTTCGCGACGGTCAAAATCTCCGGCACGCTCCGATAATTCATCTCGATCTTAAAAACCTGCGCGTCCGGATAACGTTTCGGAAATTCGAGAATGTTTTGGAAATTCGCGCCGCGCCACGAATAAATGGACTGCGCGTCGTCGCCCACGACCATCAAATTACGACTCTCGCGCGCGAGCAGGTCGATGAAATCCGCCTGGATCTTGTTCGTGTCCTGATATTCGTCGACGAGGATGAATTGAAATTGCCGGCGATAAACCTGCGCGATGTGCTCGTGCTTTTGCAACATCGTGAGCGTCTTTTCGAGCAGATCGTCGAAATCGACCGAATTCGTCGCCTTCTTCTTTTTTTCGTAGCGGACGTGAACGTCCTGAATTTTTTCGAGCAACGGCAGGAAATAGGGAAACTTCGTGGCGAGTAATTCTTCGAGCGGCGTCTCGGTGTTCACCACGAAACTGAACAACTCCGCCAGCACGTCGCCTTTTGGAAATCGGATTTCTTTCGGATCGATACCCGCGCTTGCGACCACAGTGTTGATCAAATCCTTTTGATCTTCGCGGTCCATGATACTGAAACCGCTGTTGTATCCAAGCGCGCTGCCGTGCCGGCGCAGCATCCGGTTGCCGACCGAATGAAATGTCCCGCCCCAAATTCCGCTCGCGTCGATCGGCAATAAATTCGTGACCCTCTCGAGCATTTGTCGCGCGGCTTTGTTCGTGAACGTGAGCAGCAAAATATTGCGTGGATCGATTCCGTTCTCGAGCAAGTAGGCGACGCGATAAGTCAGCGTCCGCGTTTTTCCCGAGCCCGCGCCGGCGATAATCAATTGCGGTCCCGGCGGCGCGGTCACGGCCGCGAGCTGCTGTTCGTTCAGCTCCGCGGCGTAATCGATGTGGATCGATGTCGATCTTGCGCTATGCAGCGTGTATTGACGGGACACATGTTATCTGTAGCGGCGGTCTCTGACCGTCGCAATTCAATGCACAACCACGTTGCACGAACTCGCGCGGCCATGATCATCAAGTGCCGTCAATTCGTAATCGCCGGCGTGCGTGTCCCAGCCCAGAAACTCATTCGGTTCCGCCTGGCCGATGAACTTTTTCCCGGCGAACCAATAAACTTTCCGGACGTCGCCATCCACTTTCGCCCGCAGCGGAATGGATTTCGCCGATGCGAGAAGAATTTCTTTCCCCGCCGGCGAAACGATCCGCGGACTGCGACCGGTGCGACCGATGAGCTCGCTTGCCATTTCCGGCAAAAACGGCGGCGGCGTTTTGCGGGGCACGCCCGCCTGCTCGAACAGTTTCAAAATGTCCCCAGGCCAAAATTCGTAAACCTCGCGGCGCAATTCGCGCGTGCCGTCATCGATCGGCACTCGCAAGCCGCTCGCGCGGTCGACCAATACTTCGCGGTGCACATCGCAAGTTTTGATCGGCGACATTCCGGGAATGAACCAGCCTTCGACGCGTTGCGTGCAATGCTCGTTCGGTAAATCGCCAGACAGCGCGCAGAATTCGACCCGCTTTAAATTCGCGCCCGGTGGCGGAAGATGCGGCGTGTTCGGTTCGGGCCAGCTCGCGCGCAAATTGTCGACGATTTGAAACAACAGCGGCGCGGCCGCGGTGCGTCCGACAAAGGCAGGGTTTGCGCGTCCATCGAAATTCCCGACCCAGACTCCCAGCACGTAATGATCAAAGACCGCAATCGACCATGCGTCGCGAAATCCGTGCGACGTTCCCGTTTTCCAAAAAACCGGCGCGCTGCGATTACCGTCCGCGCAATTCATTTCCGGCCGCGGAACATTGCCGAGCATTTCCAAAGTGAGAAACGCCGCTTCCGGCGAAAGAATCTTCTTCGGTTGCGGAATCGATTCGCTCTTTGTGAACCGCAGCGGGCGCAGATCGCCGTTGTTCGCGAGCGCGGCGTAAAGTTTCACGAGGTCCTGCATCGAAACTTCCGCGCCACCGAGCGGAAGCGCGAGTCCGTAAAAAGATTCGGCTTTTGGCAATCGAACGCCTGACGTTTTGAGAAATTGATAAAGCGTCGGATGCGCGAGACGCGACGTCAGCTCGACCGCCGGAACGTTGCGGCTCCGCGTGAGCGCGTCGCAAGCGCGAATCGGCCCGAGAAATTCGCGATCGAAATTTTCCGGATTGTATTCGCCGAAACTGCGCGGCGCATCGGCGAGGATCGACAATGGATGAATCAACCCCTGCTCGAGCGCGAGCGCGTACACGAAAGGCTTTAATGTTGAACCCGGCGATCGCAGCATTCGCGTTCCATCGACCTGGCCGTTGATGTCGATCTTGTCGAAATCGGCCGAGCCAACTTGCGCGAGCACCTCCATCGTGCGCGTGTCGACGAGCATCGCGGCGGCGTTTTCAATTCCGCGGTTGCGACTCCAGGCAACGTAGTCGGTAATTCTTCGCTCGATCGACCGCTGCTTCTCCAAGTCGAGCGTTGTTACGATTTCCTCGCGACCGTGTGACGTTTCCAGCAGCTGTTGCACGAAATGCGGCGCGAGAAGTTTGCCGTCGCGCTGTATCCGCGCACGAAATTCGCGCCCGGAAAAATCGCGCGCCTCAGAGATGCGGCTGCGATCGTACCAATTCGATTGCGCTTGATTGACCGAACGGTTATCGCGCTCCGCGAAGAGCGCGCGACGGCTTGGGCTTTGCGGAATCACGCCGAGCGCGACCGATTCGGGCCCGGTCAACTGCGCAGCCGGTTTATCAAAATAAATCAAACTCGCCGCGCCGATCCCTTCGATGTTCCGGCCGTAGGGCGCGAGATTCAGATACGCTTCGAGGATTTCATCTTTCGAATAGTGCCGCTCCAATTCGAGCGCGCGCAGAATTTGTTGGAGCTTTCCGGGAATCGTTCGCGTGTGCAGATGAAATCGCAGCCGCGCGAGCTGCATCGTGATCGTCGATCCACCCGCGGTTGCGCGTTGAAACCGAACGACATCAATCGCGCAACGCACGAGCGCGATCGGATTTACGCCCGGATGCTTCGAGTAGTATTTGTCTTCGTAGCGCAGGGTCGCGTCGATCAGGTCCGGCGAGATTTTCTGAAGCGGCGTCCACATTCTGAACTTCTGATCGCTGCTAAGCGCAACGCGCAGTAATTTTCCGTTTCGATCGCGCACGATTTGCGAAAACGAGATTCCGTCGACCAGGGGCGGCTTTGGAAGAAAATACCACACGAACCACGCCGTCATCCCGAGCAGAGCGAGGGATCTCACCCACGGAGCGCGGACCACACAATATAATTTGTGCGCTCCATCACCCTTTGAGCGATCCCTCACTTCGTTCGGGATGACACGCGTTTTCATTTTGCGCTACGAGGCCGTCATTCCGTCACGGTGATTTTACCGCCAATGCCGCGGCCTTTGAGGTTGCGATCGTACATCGATTGCGCGAACACGGGCGGGACGATGAAGTTTCCGCGGTTGTCCGACTTGATTTGGTAATCGATTTCGAGCGCATTGGTCGGCGCGGTCACAAAGAACACTGCGCGATCTTCGCGGACGTCCACATAATCGACGCCCGGCGTGGACCCGGTCCCGGTGTGGATCGACGAATCCACCACTTCGAATCCGCCCGGCAAAAGATCGACAATCGCCACGTTCGTGATCGGCTCGCGATTCAAGCTGCGCACATGAATGCGGACGTGCAGTTGTTCGCCGAGTTTCGTGCGCGACGCAGCTTCACTATTCTTGCCGAGAACTTCGCGATAAACTTCCAGGCCGTTCTTGAGCGCTTCGTTCGGAACATTTCGGTCGAATCCTGCTTCAACGATTTGGAAGAACGCGCCCGGTCCGGTCAATCGTTGCGCGGAGTTAAAACGAACGCCTCTCGCTTTGTCCGTCAGATCGGCGCGCAACAGCGCTTTCGTTCCATTCACCAAACGGGTTTCAATTTTATCTTTGTGGAGCTCGCTGATCGAAAGCTCGAGCGGATGTTGGGCGATCGCGTGGGAGTAAGCTTTCAGAGCGCGCACGGCATACGCGGACGAGAGCGTGTTAAATTCGCCGTCGCCGATCGGTCTCAGAATGTTTTGGAATTGCTCGGGTGAAATCTTGCGCAGCCGCGCGGGGAATTCGCGCGCGGTCACAGCGATGTATTGCGAATTCGTTCCGAGCGGCTGGCAAAAATCCCAGCGCTCAATCATTTTGTTATCGGCGATTTTGTAATTGTCGATCAAGCGCTCGGCGTCAGCGTCCTTGTGGAGCAGGTGCAGCGCGCCGGCGAGATAAACGGCGGTGATATCGCGCAGCCATTCCTCTTTGCGGTTTTTCTCGAGCCAATCGCGAAGATTCAAAATATAATTGGTCGTGATGACGCCTTCGCGCGTCAGTGTGTAGATCGAATAGGCGAGCGTGCGTGTGTCGTTCAAGTCTTGCGGTGTGCGCGCCACAATCTTTTGTAAATTGCGCAGACCGTTCGCGAACATCTCCTGCGGCGGCACGAACCCGCTCGCTTTCGATTCGCTCAAGAAATCCATCACGTAAGCCGAAACGAAGCTGATGTGCTCGCCATTTTCCGGCGCCCAATATCCGAACGCGCCCTGATCGTTTTGGCGACGCGCCAAAATTCCGAAGGTGTGTTCGAGTTGCTTGTTAATCTCGGCGCGGCTCAAACCAAAATCGGCTTCGTCGGCGAGCATCAACCGGCAAAATGCGCCGCTTGTGATTTGTTCGCTGCAACCGTAAGGAAAATCTTTCAAGTAAGCATCAAGCCCGCGCGCGAGGCCGAGCGGCACAGCCGAAACGCTCGCCTCGAGCTTGCGAAACTCCGGATGCATCTCCCGCGTGAGCTTGATGTCGATCTTGTCCTTGAAACTTCCGCTGTGGATTTCAGTCATGTAGGGCGCGGGCGGCCGGACACTCAATGTCGCGCGACGTTTTGTTTCGTGGCCGTTCGCTTTCGCAAAAAACGAAATTTCGCCGGAACCGAGTTTTTCGTTCGCGCGGAATTTGAAGATCGCGGTCTGCTCGCGCCCTTCCGCGATGCGCAATGTCTGCGTGGAGCCGCTAACGATCGATAATCGATCATTCGGTTGCGCGCGGAGCTCGACTTCCGCGTTTTGTCCGGAACCTTCGACGTTATTCGCGATGGTTACGCCGGTTTCAAACTCATCGCCCGGCGCGGCGAGCACCGGCACGCTTGGCGTGATGACGAACGGTCCGCGAATTAACGATTCGCGTTCGTTCGAGCCGACGGTGTCGTTCGCAATCGCGACCGCCATGATTTTCAATGTGCCGTCGAAATAATCCGGCACGTCATAGACGATTTCGCGCGCGGTTGTGTCGGAATCGAGAATGCCCGACCAAAACACGACCGGCTTTTCGGTGACGCGCTTGAAGGGATTCAGCTTTTGGATGTCGCCGCCGCCGCCGTAAGCCGAGACCGAGCGCAGAAGCGAGAACTCGGGAATGATAAGATCGACAATCTGCGAAGTCTCGACGCGCAGCGTGCATTTGCGGAAATAAAACGCGAGCGGGTCTGGCGTTTTGTAATTCGTGACTTGAAGAATTCCCTGATCGACAGCGAAGATGACAATCTTGCTGGGCCGGTCGGATTTGTAACTGATGCGCAACGGTTCGCCCGGCTTTGCGGTTGCGAGCGCTTTCACGTCCAGGACGAGCCGGCGTTTTTCTTTGTTCGCGGTGAAAGGAACGACGCCATAGCTGAGCGGGCTGACGAAAATTTCCTTGGAATCGAGCGCGCGCACGAACGCGACATTGACGTAACCGCTGCCCTCGAAATTTTCCGGGACGCGGATGTGTTGAACGCTGCTCGCGCTGTTCGCTTGAAACCATTGCTGCGCATAAACGTGGTCGCGCTCGATTGTGATCAAGCCGCTGCCGGCATATGGCGCGGTGATGCTGACCGCAATTTCGTCGCCGCTGTTGTATTGCTCGCGATCGAGCTTGACCTGCAGCTCCGAATTTTTCTCAAGCGATTTCGAGACTGCGCCGTGGCCGACAACGGAGAATTGGACTTTGGCCAAACGGCGATCTTGATCGTCGCGCAATTCGAAAATATAATTGCCGGGTTCATTTGTCGGCAGGTCGTACTTGGAACCATTCGCCGCGACCGAAATCTTTTCCGATTTGGTCGTGCGCTCTTTAAGGACCGACTCGTAAGCGAACTTGCCGCTTTCCTGTTTCGTCAAAACCGAAACGTATTCTTGCGCGATGACGTTTGCGGTCACGTTGCCGAGCGCGATCCGATTCAATTGCGGATCGACCGCGACAAGATCGACAACGCGCGTTTTGTTCGTGTCAATGTAACGCAAATCGCCGTCGGCTTTGCAGCCGATGACGTAAGGCAAAGCCGAAATGAGGACCGTGGTCGTGCTCGTCACGCTCCGGCCGCCTTCGGCTTCAAATCCTTCCGCGATGAATCGCATCGAGTAAGTCGCATCCGCAAAGCGCTCGAGTTGCAGATCAAACTGCGTCTGCCCCGCGCTATCGGTTTTGTTTTCGCCGAGCTCGATCGTTTGTTCGGTGCGTTCTTTCTTTGGATCGTGGAGCGGATCGAAAAAAGTGTAATCGCGGAACTCAGGAAAGGAGAAGGCCGTCGGCATCAGCTCGATTTTGGAAACGATGCGGCGCTCGGTTGCCGGTGTGCCATAGAGATTCGCGAGCGAAACAGTCGCGCGCATTTCCTTCGGCTGAATCCAACCCTTCGGCGAAGTTTGCGACAGACGAGTGTCGATCTTCATCCGGTCGGGCAAAAATTCTTTGATGTTCGCAGTTGTGCCACCGAGAAGCGTCGAGCGTTTGCTGTTCTTAACTAGATAAACGTTGAAGGTATAGAGACCGGTCGCCGATTCGTTCGCGGTTTGGTAAACGAAGTCGACAAAAGCGGAATCGGGTAAATTGATCTTGCGCGTTTGCACGCTGTGACCGCGCGCGTCGATCACTTCGGTCTCGAGCGGCAAGCCTTTGAGGTTCCCCTGCCAGTTTCGTTGCTTAACGGCGAGCGCGATGTGAACTTCGTCGCCCGGCCGATAAACACCGCGCTCGGTGAAGACGAACGCGTCGAGATTTTCCGGGAGCACGCTGTCGACGCCATCAATGTCGAACCTGGAAAAGTTCAGTTGTCGATCTTCGCGCGCGTAAGGAATGAATGAAACGTCGTCACCGTTGCGCGCGACAAACGCGACCGGCAATTTTTCGCGCAGCGATTTGTCGACGGACGTGAATGCGCAGCGACCATTGCCGTCGCTCGTCGCGGTTTGCAGCGGGATGCCGTTCTTGCCGAGAAGATCGACAACCACGTTCGCGAGCGGCTTGCCTTCTTTGATCGACATCAGAAAAACGTCGTGACTGCCGTCCGCGTTTTTCTTTGTCAGAATTCCAATGTCGGTGACGAGAATGAAACGCGAATCACGAACGTCGATTAACTTCTTCTTTTCCGGGTCCCAACCCTGCGCGCTCAGGAAAAACAGACCGCGCTCGCTGCCGCCATCGGCCGGTTTGCGAAGATGCTCGCTGAAATCGAACGCGGAATAATTGGCTTTCCATTTATTCTCCAGCGCGATGTTCTGCCGCTCGGTCGCGATGCGCGAAATATTTTCCTTGTTGAAGTACCCGGCATTCGCAAAGAGCGGCGATTCGAATTTGCCCTCAGTCTGGCTAACCAGATGATTGATCTGCGTGGTCGCGACGCGGCTGATTTCAAAGTCGATCGTGCTGAGAGCGCGCGAACGGATCGACAGCTTCTTTTCGCCATTCAATGCCAGCACTCCGCCCTCGCCTTCAATCTGGACTTCACGCGGCAATGACGGCACTGCCACGACGGCGTCGTAGTCATCGCTCAGCGGATAATCGCCCGCGGCGCGAACACCTTTTTTCACGCGCACGTAAAGCTCGCCGTCGGTCTCGACCCGAACGCGAAACGCGTGTTGTCGATCTTGCGCTTTTTCCGAGGGCAATGCTTGAAACTTGATTGATTTCGCCTCGTCGAGAATTTCATCCGGAACTGCGTCCGCGCTTTTCCAAAGCTCGACTTCTTTCAACTGCGAGCCAATTTCTTCGCCAGATTCACTCTCGTCCGGCGTCGTTGTCGGAGTCGGTGACGCTTCGTCGGTTTCATCGGAGTTATCGACCTCTGCTTCTTTCTCTTCATCCGAGGCTTTGCGCTTCGGGAGCAACTTCAGCTCAAGCGCTTTGGCGAGATCGCGCGTGCTGATGTCGCTCGTGGTGTTAAGCACGATCAACTGCTCCGGCTCGCCGTTTTTATTTCGCGCGATCGTCGTTTCGATCGAATCGATCTTGAACATCGAAGCGACGGACGGGATTTGAACCTTTTGCTCGAGATCGGTCTTGTATTGCGCGCCGCCCTGAGCGGTGCGGACGCCTTTGTTCAAAATCAATTTCGCGAAGTCGTCCCGCTCCGGCAGCACAACCGGCGAGCTCTGGAGATAAGCCACTCGTTGATGCAAACCGAAAGTGATTTTGAAATGCGGCGCGGGATCGCTCGCGGCAAAGAGATTTGCCCCGCTAACGGTCGCGAAGCGCAGATGTCGATCCAACTCGCCCGCGTCGACCGCGTGCGTCAGCTCGATGGTCGCAGTGAGCGCTCGCTGAGTTGAATTCGCTGGGTCCTGATAAAGCTCGAGCTTTTTGATCGCGATCCCGAACGGCGGCGTCTGCGTTTCGTAAACGAAACGCTCTATTCGCACCTGGGTCGGGAAAAATTTCTTGTCGAAAATGACTCGGAACTTCGTGTCGGCCGGCCAATCTTCGGTCGGTTCGAAAACAAGGATGTCATCCTTGATCCAGTGCCAGGCGCCGTTGAGATGCGGCCGCAGTTCGACTCCCTGAACGCTCGGCTTTTTCAAATCTTCGAGAGGCGCCGCTGATTCGCTAAAGGAAATAATCATGCGCGGAAACTTGAGGTCCTTTTCCAACTTCGTGACTTCAATCGGCGAGATCTTCGCGGTCACTCGGTGCGGTTTCGGCAGATGCGAATACCAATTCCAGGTCCAGGCGCTCGCGCACAGAATGGCGAGGATACCGGGCGCGATGACTCTTGGATACGCGCGCTCGAGTCTCTTCCAACGTTCGCCGACTTGGCTAAGCCATTGTGGCGGTCGCCATGAAATGTTTCCGAAAATCTGCGCTGCGATTCGACGGAAAAAATGGCCGGCGGCCGTGAGCGATTCGAGCGCTTTTAAAAGAGGCGCGGGAGTTTTCATGAGTGGACTACGTCTACCCGCGAATAATCTTTCAACGGACTTTTCCTTCGTGATTCGACCCGCTAAAACGATGGTGTGAGAAGCGCAGGATTAGCCACCACGCGACGCAGTTTGGTAGATCGTCTCGCAAATTGGGACGATCAGCGACGCTGGCAGGAATTTTTCGACACCTATTGGAAATTGATTTACTCGGCCGCGCGCAAAGCAGGCCTCACCGATGCCGAGGCGCAGGAGGTCGTGCAGGAAACGGTGATTACCGTCGCCAAGAAGATCGATAAGTTGAAATACGATCCGGCGATCGGTTCCTTCAAAGGCTGGTTGTTGCAAATCACCCGCTGGCGAATTGTCGATCAATTCCGCAAACGTCAGCCGGGCGATGCGAAACGTCCGCGCGACATCGACGACCGCATGACCGCGACAATCGAGCGGGTGCCGGACCCGCGCGTTGTCGATCTTGACGAACTGTGGGAAAAGGAGTGGAAAGAAAACCTGTTCGAAGCGGCGATCACGCGGGCAAAAAAGAAAGTCGACCCAAAACAGTTTCAAATTTTCGATTGCTACGTGCGCAAGGAATGGCCGGCGCAGAAAGTGGCCGAGCAATTAAAGGTGAGCGTGGGTCAGGTTTATCTGGCCCGACATCGCGTGGGCGCGGTTTTGAAAAAAGAAATCAAAGCGCTCGAAAAGAAGAATCTGTAGTTGGCCGCCGCCACGGCGGCTTGAGCCAAGAATTGCCGCTGAGGACAGCGGCCTCTACAGAAACGCTCCCCGGAATTGCCTCTCCTTCACGCTTTATGTAGAATCGCGGCCATCGAAGTTTCGGCCCAGATTCCAATCATTCCCGATCACGAATTGCTGCGCGTGATTGGGCGCGGCGCTTACGGCGAAATCTGGCTGGCGCGCACGGTGACGGGCGCGCTGCGCGCGGTGAAAATTGTTTATCGCAGCACGTTCGAAAGTGAGCGCGCGTTTCTGCGCGAGTTCGAAGGCATGTCGGCGTTCGAACCGATCTCGCGCGAGCACGCCGGATTTGTCGACATTCTGCACGTCGGCCGGACGAGCGAATATCTCTACTACAGCATGGAGCTGGCGGACGATCACGTGGCCGGACGCAAGATCGACATCGCGCATTACGAGCCGCGAACTTTGAAGAGCGATCTCGGCCGTCACAAACGTCTGTCCGCGGCGGAATCGATTCGGCTCGGTGTTTCGTTAACGGAAGCGCTCGACGCGTTGCATTCATGCGGGCTCGCGCATCGCGACATCAAACCTTCCAATATAATTTTCACCGAAGGCGTGCCGAAATTGGCCGATATCGGATTGGTCGCGACGAGCGGGCAACAATCGTTCGTCGGAACGGAAGGTTACGTCCCGCCGGAAGGTCCGGGCACGCCGCAGGCGGATCTCTACAGTCTCGGCAAACTTCTTTACGAAACGTGCACCGGCAAAGACCGGCTCGATTTTCCCGAGATCGATTCGCAATTGAGCCAGCGACCCGACCGCGATCAGCTGCTCCAGCTCAACAACGTTCTGGTAAAAGCATGCGCGAACGAGCCGAAGAAACGTTACAGCTCGGCCGCGGAAATGAATCGCGATTTGCTCGCGCTCGAGCGCGGCGAACGTCCGAGAAAATCGCGCACGGGTTTGCTTCTTGCGATGTTGTCTGTCCTCGCGCTCGCGGCCGCGGGCGTTTGGTTTTGGACGCAACAAAAACAACCGAGCGCCGGCCTGCATCTGCAGACCGTAATTCGAACCGAGCCGCCCGGTGCGCTCGTCGTCCTGGGCGATCACGCGCAAAAAAGCCCGGCGAGGTTCGAAGATCTCGAGCCGCGCAAATATAATGTGCGCATCATGGCGCCGGGTTATGATCCGATCGAAACGACTGTCGATCTCAGTCCGCGCCGCGCGCCGGTGTTGCCGGCATTTCATTTGGCGCGGAGTAAAGGCGCGCTCGAAATTCAATCGGAGCCGACCGGCGCAGAGTTTTCGATTCGCAGCGAGGACGGTCAGATCTCGCGCAACGGAACAACGCCCCAATCGATTGTCGATCTTCCGACCGGAAAATATTCGATCGTGACGCACCGCGGCGATTGGGAAATGCGCGATGAGGTGGAAGTCCAGCGCGGTCAAAAGGCGAGTAAAGGGTTCGCCTTCGTCAGCTCGATCGCGACCATCACGAGCGAGCCGGCCGGCGCGGAGATTTCGGTGGACGGAAAGTCGACCGGGCGAACACCGCTGCGTCTGGAGTTGCCGGCTCGCGCTCATGAATTGACCGCGCATCTCGACGGCTGGCCTAACGAACAACAGAAGATCGACATCGAACGAGGCCGCGAGAACGCGGCGCATTTCGTTTTCGCCAACGGCAGCGTGAAGATCACGAGCGCGCCGGGCGGGGCGATTGTTTTGGCTAACGGCAGGGAGCTCGGACCAACGCCCTTGGTGATCGAGGAAGTGAAGCCGGGCGAGGTGAATTACGAACTGCGCTTGAGCGGTTACAAAGCGACGACGATCAACGGCAAGGTCGAACCGCAGCAGCAAACGTTTCTTGCCGCGCGCTTGGAAAAGAGTGTCGGCCCCGCGCCGGGACAGCCGTTCACGAATTCGCTCGGGATGAAATTTGTGCCGATGGGCGACGTTCGTATTTCAATTTGGGAAACGCGCGTCCAGGATTATGGGACGTTTGTGCAAGCAACCGGACGCCGTTACGAGCCGCCCGATTTTCAACAGGCGCCGAATCATCCGATTGTGAAAGCGAACTGGTTCGACGCGCTCGCGTTTTGCAAATGGCTGACGGAAAAAGAACGCGAAGAAAACCTGATCGAAGATCGACAATCGTATCGTTTGCCGACCGATAAGGAGTGGAGCCAGGCGGTTGGATTGCCAAACGAGGCCGGTTCGACGCCGCAGGCGCGCGACGGAAAGATCAAAAACGAATTTCCGTGGGGCAAACAATGGCCGCCGCCGTCCAGCGCCGGGAATTATTCAATGTCGCAAAAGCGCGGCGGAACTTTGCCGGTCGGAAACTTCAAGGCAAACTCGTTAGGCCTGTTTGATCTCGGCGGCAACGTGTGGGAATGGTGCGCCGATACTTACAAAGGCGGAGCGAGCAGTGGCGCGGCGCGGGATTGGGGCGTACTGCGCGGCGGCTCGTGGGCGACCAAAAATCGGCTCGAAATGCAATCGTCTTATCGCAACGTGATCGATCGGAACGATCGCGACGTGATTTACGGATTCCGCTGCGTCCTAGCGCCGGAAAGTATCGAAACGCGTTAGTTATTTCGCGGCGAGGATTTCGAGGAGACGATCGAGAAAAGGAATTTGCGCGGGATTCAATTTGCGTCGCGCGATTTCATCGGAGAAAAACTCGGCGCGATCGACTTCCGGAAATTCTCGAAAGTTTCCCGAGTGCGGCGGGAACTCGAGTTGGAACGTGTTCGACTTCAGCTCGAAATCTTGCGGCAAGTCGCCTTCGAACGCCCATGCGTGAACGGTTTTGCCGCCTTTTTGTTTGATTGAACCGAGCGGGATCCAATTGCCCGAAGGTTTGTTCCCCAATTCCTCTTCAAATTCAATCTGCGCGCGCGCCAACAAATCTTCGCCGGGCTCAACTTGTCCCTTCGGGATCGACCACGCGCCATCATCTTTGTTTTTCCAAAACGGTCCGCCGGGATGAACGAGAAGAAATTCGACAATGTCGATCTTTGGCCGCCGAAACATTAGAAGCCCGGCGCTGACGTTGCTGGTTTTCTTTGGCTTCTGCGACGCGGGCGGATTCACCACGCCATTTTCAACGCCAATTCGGCGCGCGTTGCAAGTTAGCGAATTACTCCGAGCGAACCGAGCGTCGCCGCGTCGACAGTGTAAGTGATTGGGAGTCGATGATCGCTTTGATATTGTCCGATCGCGGCGCGAGTTTGCGCGCCCATTCGGCCGTCGATCGCGAAATTGTAATAACCTTGTTGCTGCAACGCGACCTGCGCACTGGCGATGATTTGTTCGGGCGTGAGGTCGCCATCGCCATAGATCGGCTCGTTGTAGCCGTAATAAGAATACGAATCGTAACCCCAGGCCGGATACCACCAGCCGTCAGACCAACCCCACCAACCCCAGTCCCAGAAAATGAAGGTGACGCAATGATGCCGCCACCAATCGTGATCGTGATGGTGACGCAAGTTGTTCAGATGATTTTGGCGCGCCTGATTCGCGCTCGAAACGTTTCCGTTCCAATTGCGCAAACGCGCGGAGCTTTGCGGATCGAGTTTGTGTTTGGCCGCGAGATTGATCGCTCCCGCGTGTTGCGAATTCCCGCCGGTCCGAAGATTGCCGCGATTGAGTCGCGTAATTGCGGCGTTTGCCTGAACATTGCCGCTCTTGCCATGGATCGCGGTTGCGTTCGTGTTGTTCGCGAAATTTGCATGCGCGGAACGTTGCACGCCAGAACCTGCCACCGCCGGATAATTGAAAGTGCGCTGCCCATTTTTGTAGGTCACGGTCGGCCGATAGATCGACATCGGCCGCGCGCCTTGCGAAATTCCGTTTCCAAAATGTTGAACGCCGCTCAAATGTGGCGCGCCGGCGCTCGGAGTGGCCGGGGCGGAGCCCGATGAGCTGTGGACCGCCGGGGCGGAATTGCCACCGCCACCACCATGATTGTTGCCTCCAGCTAATGCGGAGAGCGCCGAGAACGCGAGCGCGGCAACGACAACAACGTATGGATTTTTCATAAACACGACCTCGACAATGAAACCATTGTAGCGTGCTTTGGTTGCGCTTTGCTACGGTGATTTATGCCGCGCTCGGCGCAGGAAGTTCTTTTTCTCGAGAGCCTGCGTCCTTTGGGCTAAAGCTTCGCCAGTGTTCCAACGGCAAACTCGCCGCGGTGATCAGCGCGAGTTGACTAATCATGAAGCCGAGCAGCCACGGAAACGCTTTCTGCATGAAGCCGTAGGAATGCAGACCGACGCCGAGCATGTTAACGCCGAACCACGAGAAACTCGTCACGATGTTTCCAAAAATCGCCATCACCATCAGTCCACGTTGCCGAATGAATCCGCCCCAGCGCGCGTGCAAAACGATCGCGCACCAAAGCACAATGAGCACCGCGCCGTTTTCTTTCGGGTCCCAACCCCAGAAACGTCCCCACGATTGATCGGCCCAGATTCCACCGAGCACGGTGCCGACAAAACTGAACAACGTCGCAAAACAAACGACGCCGTAAGTCATGCGCGCCAATGAGTCGGCCGTTTGCTTTGTCAGCGAGCGCGTGAACACACCACGCACGACGTAAATGATCGCGAGCATTCCGGCGAGAAACATCGCGGAGTAACCGGTGGTGATCGCGACCACGTGCGTCGCGAGCCAAATATTTGTGTCGAGCACCGCTTGCAACATTTCCAGCGTGTCGCCACTGCCTGCGAGATGATGAGCGATGATCAAAGTGACAAAACCGATCGCCCCGGCGCAGGCCGCTCCGATTCCATCGCGAAAGATTCGTTCCAGAATCAAAGCGACAATCACGGCGCCCCAGCCGATGAAAATTGCGGATGAATAAAGATTCGTGACCGGGGGCCGTTCCTGCAGATACATGCGCGCAAACAGGCCGAAGCTGTGGATCATCAGCGCGAGGACCAGGAAATAGAACGCGGAGCGATTCAAGGTGCGGTTCCAAACAAGCCAGGACGTGCACGCGAGGAGAAATGCGAGCAGATAGATCGCCATGCTTTGGCTGAATGGCTGCAGGCGATTAAAGAGAAACTCGAATGACGCCCGCTTCACCACGTTCGGCTGCTCGTTGGCGAAAAATTTCGCGGCAAGATCGACATGTTCGTTGAAGCGCGCGTGATCTTTCGCGCGATACGCATCGCCGATCAGCGCGTATTCTTTGACGATGGGATGAATTTCTCCGGTCGCGACCGAGTGAAGCAAGCTGTCACCGATCGAATGCCAGTCGCTCTGCCCTTTCACAGGCGGAACGGCGAGGATGTAGGCCATCTCGGAAAGCTTCTCGTATTTTTGAATCAACTCGACGACTTCGTTGAGCTTCTCATCGTCGAATTGTTCGCCTTGCTGATGTTGATGAGCGGCTTTCGCGGCCTCCGGCACGGCGGCGATGTAAAATTGAAGCTCACCCGCGTAATTTTGACTGCCTTCGAGCTGCACGCTGTTCTTCAGGCGTTCGTAAAGCGTGAGCGCGTTCCGCAAATTCAGGATCGCGGTTTGAAACGCGGAACGCTGGACCGCTTCGAGTTTGTCCGCCTGGTCGCCTTGTTCCTGAATTTGTTGAAGGAACTGCGCGAGTTCCGTGAAGCTGAAATATTTCCGCGTACTTTGTTGCTGCCCGAACAAACCCAGCACCTCGTCGTTTTGAATTTGGAAAACGGGATATTCGTCCGCGACCGGCGCATTGAAGAGGACATCGGCAAGCCATTGGATTGCGCTTAATCTGCGGCCGTCGTCCAGCCGCAGCTCTTGTTTGCCGTGAATGATAAGCAGCGAGTTGCGCCCAACCGTGTCGAGCGGCTTCACCCGACCGCCAACTTGCACCGGAAGTTTTCCGAACTTCGCAAGATCGACATCGTCTTTGTTCGCGCGCTTCGCCGGGACCCAGCTCGCGACAATCCAGCCCGCGACCACGATCAAAACAATCCAGGGAATAAATCGTTTCATGTCGTGGCCGCCCTTTTTTGCCGGGCAAACCCAACGAGATGAAATCCGAATTGCACGAGCAACCCGGCCGCGACAATCACGCACGCGACATAAGGCGCGAGAAAACTCGGGTTGTGGACGACCTGAAGAATCGTCGCGCTGTCATCGGGCTCGAATCCCGCCTGGTAGTACGTTTCGCCGCGATAACGCAGCGGATGATTCATATAGATCAGCACATCGCGCTGCACCGAGCGCTCGGGATCGATCAAGGTCACTTTGCTCGCAAAGTTTTTCGGGATCTCCGTGCCGGCGTAGCGTTCGTGTGTGAATTTTTGCAGCGTCACGGTGTAAGGCTTGTAGTAACGCGCCGTGCGCATCGCGACTTTCCATGTCCGTCCGGCGCAGGAGAACGTTTGCGGGGCGCCGAGCGCGTCTGAGACGAGCCACGTGCCTAACGAGTTGCCGCCTTCTTTGGGAACAATTTCAATCGCGGCGCTGGGAACATCGCGTTCGTCGGTTGCAGTCGCACGCGGCGCAGCCTCAACCGCAATCCGCGCGCCTGGTCCCTGAGTGGCAATGGGTCGCGCATTCGGCCCCGCGTCGCCCAACATTCGCAACCGCGAATTTTGATAAAAACTTTTGACCACCATCCGAAAGGGCAAACTCCAGTGATCGATGGTCCGGCCCTGTTTCAAGACCGATTCCGGAATCGCGGTGACTTGATCGAGATCCTTGCCCGCCGTGTCGATCACCGCCAGTTCCGCGTGTCGCT
>DATBCV010000020.1:0-8652 GCA_036270275.1 Chthoniobacterales bacterium
TGTGCTGCCCTACGGATTGAATGATGAAGAACGCGCCGCTTTCGCAAACGCGGCCCGACCAGCGGCGGAGCGTCTACGTCGTAAAGAAATCTGCTTCCTCGGAATGTGGAGTGTTCGGAAAGGGTCGCGCGACTGGCCCGATATTGTTCGCCGTATTTTGAAATCGGAACCGGGCGCGCGGTTCGCTTTTCTCGGAACGATGACCAACGAGCAGAGCGTTCTGCGCGATCTTCAACTCACCCCAAGCGAATCAATTCGTTGCCTGCCCGAATATGAGCCAAAGGAATTGCCGCAATTGATCGCCAATTGCGCTCTCGGACTTTTTCCAAGCTACATCGAAGGATTTGGCATTTCGGTCATCGAACAACTCGCCGCCGGTATTCCAACCATTGCCTACGATGTTCCCGGACCGCGACAGATTTTCAAAAACGCCGGCGCGGAATTTCTTGTTCCCGCTGGCGACGTGCAAGCAATGACGAACCGCGCGCTGGAAATTATGCGGATGAACGAAAGCGATTACGCCGCGCTTTCGAACAAGTCTCGCGAAATCGCCGCTCAGTTTCGCTGGGAACAAATCGCGACCGACGACATCCACGAATATGTCGAGGCGTTGCAACACATCGGCGATCACGCGCCAAGTCAACCCGTCACCGCTTGAAAACGGTTCTTCAAATCGTGCCTCGCGTTCCCGGCGGCATCGACGGCGTCGGAGATTATGCGCTGACGATCGCCCGAAAACTCCGCGACAACTTCAATTTCGACACCGTCTTCGCCAGCTTCAGAACATCCGTGCCGACCAACGCCGCCGGCTTTGAAGTGATTCCACTGGAGCGTTTGGCCGACACTTCAATGGCGAAATTCGAGAACATTCTTTTGCATTACGTGAATTACGGATTCCAAAAACGCGGCGTACCGTTTCGGTTATTGTCGATCTTGCGCCGGTTGCGCGGCGAGCAACGCGTTAAATTCGTCACGATTTTCCATGAGCTTTTTGCTTCGGGCCCACCGTGGACGAGTGCCTTTTGGTTGAAACCGCTCCAGATCGATCTCGCCAAGTCAGTCGCGCAGTTGTCCGACCTTTGCATTGTCAGCAGCGATAATTTTCGGCGCGAACTGATGCGGCTTGTTCCGCACGCGGAGATTCAGTTGCATCCGATCCCGTCGGGATTGGGCGAGCCCGCGCTTTCGCCCGAGCAGCTTGCCAATCGCGATCCGCATCGCTGGGCGATTTTCGGCGGCACTGGTCTGGCCGAACGTTCTCTGAAATCGTTTCGCTCGACCATCTCCCGCATTCCGGAATCAATCGCGCCGCGCAGTTTGTTCGTTCTCGGTGGCGAAGAAAATCCGGTGACGCGCTCGCTGCTTGTCGATCTTGGAATCGAAACCACTTACCGGCCGCGCATCGCCGCGGCTGATGCTTCCGAATTATTGCGGACCTGTTCATTCGCGTGGCTCGATTATTTTCATCGTTCCAACGTCGAGACGGTCGTCCTGTTGAAGTCGAGCGCGTTCGCTTCACTTTGCGCGCACAGCGTCATCACAGTTTTGCCGCACCCCGGCACGCCGATTTTTATTGATGGGGATCGCTTCCCCGGTCCGTTTTTTGTTCAAAACCAGCGCGCCGAAATTCCTGGCGCGGACGCACGGGCCAAAACCGCGGCGGAAATTTACGCGTGGTATCAACGCGTCGCTCATTCGGATCATTTGCTCCGTGGAATTGCGAATGCTCTGAATGTTGGTGTTGCTGCGCCGATCTAATGGCCAATCTCTCAACACCAATCAGCGTGAGCGCAGCGCTCGTGACGCGGAACCGCCCGCAAAGTCTCGAACGAACGCTCCAATCGTTGCGTCGTCAAAGCTTGCAGCCGATGGAAGTGATCGTGTCCGATGATTCCGATGCGCAATATGCGCGCGATGTTGAGCGGCTCGCGGAAGCGTTTGGCTGCCGATACATTCGTGGCCCGCACCGCGGATTGTATGCGAATCGCAATCACGCCGCGCTCGTCTGTCACGGCACGCACATTCGAACCATGGACGACGATCACGAATTTCCGGACGCGCATTTCGAAAAATGTTTTGAGGCGGTCGCTAGCGATCCGGATTCGATTTGGATCGTGGGCGAACATTATCCCGGCCAAACCGAATTCGGAATTCCGCCTCCTTGCCCGGCGCAGCTCGTTGCCCGCGGATTTTCCGTGGACCCGCCCGATTCGCAAAATTGCTGGGCGATATCTGATGGCGCGAGCATTTATCCGAGATCAATTTTCGAGCGCGGCATTCGTTACGTCGAGAGCGTCAAGTTCGGCGCAAGTTATCTCGAGTTTGGTAGTCGTCTTCGTTGGCTTGGCTATCGGATTCGACAAGTGCTCACGACCTACGTGATTCATCACTACGATCCCTCCGCGCGTTCGTTCATGGAGGTCGACACCGAATTGGTCTCGCGCTTTTTCGCAATGCTTTGCCATTCCTGGATCTATCAGCCACGTCTGACCAACAAGACGTTGTCGATCTTGGAGATGACAAAACAAATCATGCACCACCGCGGCGTCGCGCTGCGGGCGATCGACCAAGCCGCCCGCCTCTTTCGCGATCATCGCCGTTCCTTAAAACAATTCTCGAGTGCGCGATGAATCAGAATTTCGACGAGCCCGCAGTGGAATTGGTCGCGATCATTAATTCGTTCAATCGCCGATCGCTTTTGCAACGTGCAGTGACTTCGCTGGCCGAATCGTTACGAAAAGCATCCTTCGGTTCAGCGGTCGTTGTTTTCGAAGCCGGCTCCAATGATGGGAGCGTTGAGTTTTTGAACGAGTGGCAGCAACGAAATTCCGGTGACAAGCTGCTCGTGATCGACGCGCCGACCGATCGGCGTTCGTTTGCGGACGGCGTCAATCAGGCGTGTGCGGCCGCGGTCGCGCGTTTTCCGGATTGTCGCTGGTTTCTCTTGTACGAGACGGACAATTACTTGAACGATGTCGATCCACTTGAGAAAGCGGTCGCGCTTTTGAAACAACAACCGCAACTCGCCGCGGCCGGATTCACGCTGAAACATTATGACGGCGAATTTTGCGGCTATGGAATGCGATTTCCCACCGCGCTTTCGTTTGCGCTCGGCCAAAATGTTGCCGGCCCGTTAGGTTTGCATTCACCAAATGATTCGGCGTGGCAAATCGGCGACGATGTTCGCTGGCGCCACTGCGATATCGTTTTTACCAGTCCGCTTTTGGTGCGACGCGAAGCCTGGGAACAAACCGGTGGACTCGATGCGAATGCGTTTCCGTTTTCCGACACTGACCTCGATTGGGCGTGGCATTGCGCGAAGCTCGGTTGGAAAATGGCCGTGATCGCGACAGAGCACGTGGTCCACGATAATCTCGAACAGCTTTCTGCCTGGTCGGCCAATCGCGCGATCGATTTTCACCGCAATCGTCTCAAACTTCTAAAGCGATATCGTGGCAAACATTTGGCCCTGCTCAAGCCGATCCTGTTCGCTCGCCATTGTCTGGAGAGCATGATTCTCGCGCGCAGGTCCGGCGCCGATCCGCGCGCAAAGGAAAAGCTGGCGAAGCGCAAACAATTGTTGCGCACGGTTTGGAATAATTACTCGTAAGACGAAGCAGACACGCTTTGAAGATTCTTTTTTCTTCCTACCTGTTCGAACCGAGTATCGGAGGTCTCGAGACCGTCTCGAAACTTCTCGTCGAAGAATTTGCCGCGGCCGGCCATGAAGTTCATGTCGTCACGGAATCTCCGGGTGAGCGGATTCCTGGAGCGAGCTATCAACTCACGCGTCGACCATCGATTGTCGATCTTCTCGGGCTTCTTTGCTGGAGCGATGTGTTTTTTCAGAACAACATCAGTCTGCGAAGTTTGATTCCGGCTCTGCTCCTGAAAAAGCCGGTCGTCATTGCGCATCACACGTGGATTCAAGACACGCGCGGTCGCGTTCGCTTGAGAGATCGAATCAAATACGCGCTGCTTCGGTCCGCGAAAAATATTGCGATCAGCCAGGCGGTCGCGGACCGGCTTGGTGTTCCGGCGCGGATCATCGGAAATCCTTACGATGACAAATTGTTTCGACCGTTGCCGAACATCGCTCGTGACAAAGCGATCGTTTTCGTGGGCCGCCTCGTGTCGGACAAGGGAGCGGATTTACTTCTGCGCGCGCTCAAGATTTTGCAGGCGGACGGATTAACGCCCGATCTCACTCTGATCGGCAGCGGACCGGAAGAAGAAAATCTGCGGCGACTCGCGACCGAGCTCGGCTTGGATCGACGAGTCACGTTCGCCGGACAGATTTCAGGACCTGCCTTGGTCGAAATTCTGAATCGCCATCAAATTCTTGCGATGCCGTCGCGTTGGGCCGAACCGTTCGGGTTGGTTGCGGTGGAGGCGATCGCCTGCGGCTGCGTTGTGGTCGGCTCGGCAGCTGGCGGATTATCAGAAGCGATTGGTCCGTGTGGCTTGACCTTCGACAATGGCAACGAGCAGGAATTGGCGCGCTCGCTGAAGGAACTCCTCACGCATTCTGATGCTCGAGCGAAATTACGTGAACGCGCCGCCGATCATCTTGAAAAATTCCGCGCGAGCACTGCAGCCGCCGCTTATCTCGATGTTATCGGAAAGGCCGCGCCATGATTTTGGTTTCACATCCAACCGGCAGCCAATTTGTGCGCGAAACGTTGGCCGCGTTCGATCAGGCCGGTTTGCTCGCCGAATTCTGGACCACGATTAATTGGAACGACCGCGCGGCTCTCAATTCACTTTTGCCGGCGCAAATTCGCGACCTACTTGCGCGGCGATCTTTCCCTTCGTCCATCCGATCGCGAACACGCACTGTTCCGGCTCGCGAGATCGGTCGACTCCTCGCAACTCAGTTCGGTTTTTCGCCGAGACACGAGCACGGAATGCTGAGCATTGACGCGGTCATGAGCGACCTGGACGCGAAAGTCAGCCGGCGATTGCGCGCCGTTAAAAATTGCAACGTCGTCTACTCCTACGAAGACGGCGCGCTCGAAACGTTTCGCGCGGCGCGCGAGCTTGGAATTCGCCGCGCTTATGATCTTCCCATCGGTTACTGGCGCGTCGCGCAAAAAATTTTCGCTGAAGAAGCTGAGCGCGAACCCGAATGGGCAGGCACGTTGACTGGAACACGCGACAGCGCCGAGAAGTTGGAACGCAAAGACCAGGAACTGGCCTTGGCCGATCGGGTAATTGTCGCGAGCACTTTTACAAAAGAAACATTGGATGCAGCGCCAGTGCGCGCAAAGATCGACATCGTGCCGTACGGTGCGCCCGCATCGTCGTCGAGCGAAATTCGCAAACCATCCGAACGACTGAAAGTTCTTTTCGCCGGCGCATTGGGCCAGCGCAAAGGCTTGTCCTATTTGCTCAAGGCTGTCGAATTGTTGAATGACTCCGTCGATCTGACGTTGCTTGGCCAAAAAACCGTGAACGATTGCGCGGCTCTGAACGAAGCCGTTCGCAAGCATCGTTGGATCCGATCGCTTCCACACGCCGGCATGTTGCGCGAGATGGCGGAACACGACGTGCTCGTATTTCCGTCGCTCTTTGAAGGTTTCGGTTTGGTCGTGCTTGAAGCAATGGCCCAAGGCACACCAGTGATCACGACTGCCCACACTTGTGGACCCGACGTGCTTACCGATGGGGTGGACGGTTTTATTGTGCCGATCCGCTCCGCGGAGGCGATCGCCGACAAACTCGATCTTCTTAACCGCGACCGGGATCGACTCATGGAAATAAAACGGGCCGCGAAGGCCAAAGCGGCTTTGCATGGCTGGGAAGATTATCGCCGGCGTTTGGTGGCAGTGGCACGAGAACTGATGGCACAGTAAGCTGCCCGCCGATGAGAGCAGTCTCCGAACCGAGGCGGTCATTCCAGCCGGTGGCTCTCAACGAGCCACCCGTGAATGATCGCACCAAGACGATCCGCCAAATCCGCTTTTTGATTTGGACGTATCTGATCCTGCTCATTTTCGAAGGCGCTTTGCGCAAATGGGTGGTCCCGCAGCTTTCGAATCCTCTGCTTATCATTCGCGACCCGGTTGTCATTGCGATCTTTCTGCTGGCATTACGCGCCGGAGTTTTTTCTTTCAATCGCTATGTCGTGTCGCTCTGGATACTGGGATTTCTTTCAGTGCTCGTCGGCATGCTCGTGCTCGAGCCCTATCTGCCGTGGTCGATCATCCTTGAAGTCACGATTTACGGTTTCCGATGCAATTTTCTCCACCTTCCGCTCATTTTTGTAATGGCGAATGTTTTGGACGTGAACGACGTGAAGAAGTTTGGCTGGTTCCTGCTCGTGCTCATGTTGCCGATGTGTTTACTCATGATCGTGCAGTTCGAAGCCTCTCCCGATTCTTTCATTAATCGCACTGTCGGAGCGGGCGAAGCCCAACAACTCACGGCCGGGAGCGGCAAGATCCGGCCGCCCGGAACTTTTTCCTTCGTCTCAGGCGCAATCTTTTACATCAGCGTCACCTCCGCCTTCGTGCTTTACGGCGCGATGGCGAAAGGCGCCTACAAAACCTGGCTGCTTCTGGCCGCCGGCAGTGCGGTATTGGTCAGTATCGCAGTCTCAGGAAGCCGTGGATGCGTCGTCTCCGTGTTGCTGATCGTGATGTCGATCTTGGTGATCTTTTTAGTGAAACCAAGGGCAGTCAATCAGTTTGGCCGGCTCTTGCTGGTTGTCGTGCTCGCGGCGTCGGTGATCAGTCGTGTCCCTATTCTTCGTGAAGGTCTCGATGTTTTGTCCGCCCGATTCACTGAATCAGCTGAAGCGGCCGACACGACAATCATTAAAGGTATGCTGCACCGTACCATCAGCGGATTTACGCAAGGACTTCGAAATCTCGACAAGCCGCCACTGTTCGGTTACGGCCTCGGAATTGGAACCGCAGGCGGCGCGCGTTTTCTAGTAGGCCGCGCTGCGTTCTTGCTCGCGGAGGATGAATGGACGCGAGTCTTAATGGAGAGCGGACCGATTTTCGGGTTGCTGTTTCTTTTGTGGCGCGTCGCGCTCACCCTTCGAATCGGCTGGACCAGTTTGGTCGCGCTCGCGCGGGATTCGTTAACGTTGCCCGTACTTTTGTTCGGTTGCAGTTTTCTTCCCTTGCTCAACGGCCAGCTTGGACAACCGACGACGCTGGGCTTCGCAGCGTTTTTGAATGGATTGTGCCTCGCTGCGATCCGATCCGTCCCCGTTTCGCCAGACACGATTGAGCCCGAACAAATAACACCCGAACCAAAACCTTTGCCGCGCAGGTCCGCCTACGCCGCTCGTCTTTACGGATCCGATTCCGGCGCCGATCACACCAATGGTCTTGTTGATCGGTAACTATCTGCTCGATCGCCAGCACAGCATGCAGCGTTTTGGAATGATGATGCTGTCCGGTTTGACCAAGGCCGGAGTCGATGCCGAGCTTCTCGTTCCCTCGCCATTTCTCGGAAAATTTCACAACGGCCGCGGCTTCATCGCGAAGTGGCTCGCTTACATCGACAAATACGTTTTGTTTCGTTGTCGGCTCAAGCGCGAGCTCGCGCGGCGTCCGAACGTCGTTCACATTTGCGATCATTCGAATGCGGTCTACGCCGATCAAATCTCAAACGTGCCCGTGTTGGTAACGTGTCACGATTTGCTCGCGGTTCGGCCTGCGCTTGGTGAAGAAACCGATTGCCCGACCTCGTTTACCGGGAAAATTCTTCAGCGTTGGATCCTGCGCTCACTGCGGCGAGTGACGATGCTCGCTTGTACATCCAAAGCGACGATGGCCGACGCCGTTCGCCTCGTTAGTCGCGGCGGTAACTTACCTCGCCTTGAACGCGTTCCGCTCGGCCTCAATTATCCGTATCGAATCATTCCAGAGACAGAGGCGTGGCGCCGGCTGGAATCCACGCCGCTCCGGCCGGGAACGCGGTACGTTTTGCACGTAGGCTCCAATTTGCCCCGCAAAAATCGCGATGGTGTTTTGCGGATTTTTGCGGCGACGAAAGATCAATGGGATGCGCGTTTGGTTTTTGCCGGCGAGCCGTTGACCGAGCGAATGATCGCACTCGCGACTGAGCTCGGGATTCGCGATCGCATCTCGCAGATCGACAATCCGTCATCCGAAGTCCTCGAGGCGCTTTACAACTGCGGGTTGGCGTTACTCTTTCCGTCGACCTTCGAAGGATTCGGCTGGCCGGTCACTGAAGCGCAAGCGTGCGGTTGCCCAGTTGTTTGCAGCGATACCGAAGCGCTGCGTGAAGCTGCCGGTGAAGGCGGGCTGTTTCATCTTCCGAAAGATGAAAATGGTTTCGCGGCCGATCTCTTGCGACTGGCTGATTCGCAAACGCGGCAGTCCTGGAGCGAGAAAGGTTTGAAAAACGCCGAGCTATTCTCCGCCGAAAAAATGATCGCGCGTTACATCGACATCTATCGCCAGCTCGGGGCCGCGCCATGAAGAAATTGCTTTTGCTTCTGAGCGCGCTTCTTCCGTGGTCGATGCGCCGCGCATTTTTGGAAAAGGAGTTCGGTTATCAAATTCATCCAAGTTGCCACATCGGATTGGCGTGGATTTCTCCAGATCGTTTGATCATGGAGGAGGGGAGTCGCATTGATCATCTGACCGTTTGCAAGAGCATCGCTCTGCT
>DATBCV010000021.1:0-40210 GCA_036270275.1 Chthoniobacterales bacterium
GTTGTCGGCTCTCGCGCGTTTCTTGCGAAAGAAATCCTGCAGAATCGCGGCGCATTCGTTCTCCAAAATGCCGCGCGTGATTTGCGCCTGGTGATTGAGCGACTTGTGCTGCAGCAAGTTGATGACTGTTCCCGCCGCGCCGGCGCGAACGTCGGGACATCCAAAGATCACTCGCCGAATGCGCGTGTGCACAATCGCGCCGGCGCACATCGGACACGGCTCCTTCGTCACGTAAAGATCGCATTCAGTTAGACGCCAATCGCCGATGGCCGCTTCCGCCGCCGTTAACGCCAGCATTTCCGCGTGCGCGGTCGCGTCCGTCAGCAGCTCAACTTGATTGTAGCCGCGCGCGATGATTTTTCCTTCACGCACAACAAGGGCTCCGACCGGGACTTCGTCCGCTTCGCGGGCTTTCGCCGCCAGGCGCAACGCGTCACGCATAAATTGTTCTTCCAGTTCCATACTTGGCCTAACGAAATTGTTCGATCGATTCTTCGCCGAAACTACATCCGCGAGAGGGCGATGTCGCGAACTGCTTGTACCATGAAACATCTTTTCCTGATCCTGACAATTTTCTCGCTGTCGCTCGTCGCCTCCAACGCGACCGAGCAAGATGTCGTTGACCGATCCGCGCGGACCATTCGCGAATTTCGGCATATGCCCGAAAGGGGAATCCCGCCGCGGATTCTGCGACGCGCGCGAGGGCTTGCGATTATCAGCGTTGTAAAAGCCGGTTTTATATTTAGTGGCAAAGCTGGCGAAGGCGTCGTGGTTGCTCGGACCGGGCATGGCTGGTCGGGACCGTCGTTCATCGACACCGGTGGCGCCGGCTGGGGTCCGCAGATTGGCGCAGAGGTGACCGATTTCGTCATTGTCCTCAACAGTGAACGCGCCGTGCGTGCGTTTTCCAAAGGCGGCAATATCACGCTCGGAGCTGACGCGAGCGTTGCGGCCGGACCGATTGGCCGCGCCGCCGAAGCGGACGTGACTCCGCGCGCTGCGATTTACACCTATAGCAAATCGAAGGGGCTTTTCATCGGCGCTTCGCTCGAAGGAGCAGTGATCGGCACGCGTAAAGGCGCAAACGAGCACTATTATGGGCGTCCTGTTACGGCCGATGAAATTCTGCACGGGCGGGTTAGACCGCCCGCCGGTGCCGCGAATTTGCGCGCAGCGCTCGGGCGCTGACAAGATCGACATCGGCCGCAGTTACAATTGGCTTTACAATCCGGGCGGCGCAGCGCCAACTTCAGCCGTGCGTTCGCTGGCGATTCTATGCGCGTTTTTGTTCTGCCTGGAATCCGCTCGTGCGCAGCAGCAGGAGACGAGTTTGATCGATCGGTTGCTGCGTCCGAACATGGAGCTGAAAAATGGAGCTCAAACGAAAAAATTCACCGCTGATAAATCTGTTCGTCCGGAGTCACGCGGCACAGTGGGAACATTTTACCTCCGGCCAAATCGGGACGAGAAACAATTCGCCGCGCTGCACGATTATTCTTCCGGCGGATATCAAGCTCGCGAGTTTAATTCCGGAACGGGAACGGTCGCAGTGAAACAAGGCGAAATCTCGCCGGCACATTTTCCAACAGCTTCGACGCGCGACAATCGCCGCGTTTACGATGCTCATAATAACGTCACCGGCCGGACCTTTGCCGCCGAACGCGAATTTCGCGAACAGGGCAAAAGCCAGAAATCCTTGGATCGCCAAAATCCGCCGATGACCATCGATCAAGTCCGCGAGCTCTTGAACAAGAACAAGTAGTTCCGCCGAAGTCGGAAACCTTTGCCGCCAATCAATGCGGCCGCTACAATTCGCTTGATGGCACAGGACGACGCGCTGGCAATTCTCAAAAGAGGCGCAGCCCAAATCATTAGCGAGGATGAACTGCGCGCGAAGCTCGCGCTCGGACGGCCTCTCCGCGTAAAACTCGGCGTTGATCCGACGAGCGCCGATATTCACCTGGGCCACGCCGTTGTCCTGCGAAAATTGCGACAGTTTCAGGACCTTGGACATCACGCGGTGTTGATCATTGGAGATTTCACCGGAATGATCGGCGATCCGAGTGGACGCTCCGCGACGCGTCCTCATTTAACGCACAAAGAAGTGATGGCGAACGCTGAGACATATCGCGAGCAAGCGTTCAAGATTCTCGATCCAGGCAAAACAGAAACAGTCTGCAACGGCGACTGGTTTCGCTCGATGTCTTACGAAGACGTCCTTCGCCTCAATAGTCGAGTAACGATGCAACAACTTCTGCAGCGAGAAGATTTCCGGGCGCGGATCGACAATCAACAGCCAATTCACGCGCACGAGATCCAGTATCCGATCATGCAAGGCTGGGATTCGGTGATGGTGCGCGCCGATGTGGAGCTCGGAGGCACTGATCAACTGTTCAACATTCTGGTCGGCCGCGATTTTCAAAAGGAGGAAGGCCAGGCGCAGCAAGTTGTCCTGACCATGCCGCTGCTTGAAGGACTGGATGGCGTAAAGAAAATGAGTAAAAGCCTCGGCAATTTTGTCGGTGTCAGCGAACCGGCATCCGACATGTTCGGTAAATTAATGAGCATCTCTGATCAGCTCATGGCTCGATATTACGAGCTGGTTCTCGGTCGCGAGCTACCGCGAGATGCAGATCCGTTCGCCGCAAAAAAACAACTCGCGTTTGAGATCGTGCAAACCTACCACTCGACGGCCGCTGCGGAAAAAACGCAGGCCGAGTGGAGCGCGCGCTTCAGCGGGAAGAGGCTCGACGAGGCTGAGCTTCCGGTTTTCAACGCCACGTTGGACGACGCCGTCGGCATTGTAGCCGCGGCGTACTCGCAAGCGTTCGCGATCAACAAATCGCGCGCCGAGGCCAGTCGATTGATCAAGCAGGGCAGCGTGCAACTCGATGGCCAGAAGATTGTCGATCCAAAAGCGAAAGTGTCGCTTCAGCCAGGGCAAATCCTGCGCTTGGACAAGACGCACGCCGTCCGAATCAAATAAAAGCAAAAGCACGGAGCCGAAGCTCCGTGCTCTCGAGCTTTGGGACTCGCTGAAAGTTTACGCGACCGCGGCCGTCTCGAACAAAGGCAGGATCGGAATGCGCTCGGCGTAGGAAGTCGCGATTCCTTCGAAGTGCGCTCGAATGCTACGCAGTTCTGCGTTCACGAACGTGTCGACAAAGTGCAAGTGCTTGTCCAGCCATGCGAACAAGCGGTTCTTGATTTTGTAATGAATCGCCAGCGTGATCTCGGTGCAATAGGGGCGGATCTCGGTGAAGTCCACGAGGCCGATGACTTCGATGTTGCCGCCGGCCGATTCGAAAGCGAATTGATCGCGCGATTCCGAGTTCACGGAAAGAAGAGTTGTGCGCGCTTCGAAACTCAAGGGGCCGCGAAAACTAAAGTCCACGGTCTTGGATGAGGTGACGGTGGCTTTGGTCACCATCAGGAACTGGCGCTTGTAGGATTGAATGCTGGTTAAGCGAGCCTTGGCTTCGGCCAGCGGCTGGCTCATATGGAATGTTTTTTCGAGAAGCATATTTATTAGTAGGGTTGGTTTATGCCAAAGAGCTTTAGCAATGGGGGTGCCGTCCTCGATTTACCTGGGGAGAGCCTCCGAGAGCCCTCCAAATCGTGTCAATTTCCTTTACACTTGTGTCTGTTTGAGTGACAGACACGCAGGCGTGTTAGCGCCTGAATTCGCCCCGTCTTATCCGGAGGAATTTGGGCTTTTTTCGCTTCAACCGGCCGTCGTTGGACGGCCTCTGCGCTTTGAGCAAGGCAGGTTGATCGCCTATGCAGCGCGCGCTTGCGTGGCCGCGATCGTCTCCATCATTGATTGGAAAATCTTTCGCCCGTCAGCGCTGCCGAGCCGATCGTCACAAGCGCGATCCGGGTGGGGCATTAATCCGAACACGTTGCCTTCCGAATTGCGGATGCCCGCGATGTTATCGATGGAGCCGTTTGGGTTTGCTTCGGGCACAATCTCGCCGCGCTCATTCGCGTAGCGCATCACGATTTGCCGGTTCTCGTTCAACTCCCGCAGCGTTTGTTCGTCGGCAAAATAGCAGCCTTCGCCGTGAGCAATCGGCATTCGAAGCAAAGTTCCTTCCGCGCAACCGTGCGTGAACGCTGAATCCGGAATTTCCACCCTCAACGTCACCATCTCACAAACGAACCGCAAGGAACGGTTTCGAACCAATGCGCCTGGAAGCAGACCCGCTTCGCACAAAACCTGGAATCCATTGCAAGTGCCGAGAACGAGCTTGCCAGCACGCGCATCGCTCACGACCGCCTTCATGATCGGCGAAAAACGCGCAATCGCACCGCAACGCAGATAATCGCCATACGCAAACCCGCCCGGCAAAACAATCGCGTCGTAATCACGCAGCGAAGTTTCCTTGTGCCAAACGTAATCCGCTCGCAAGCCTTCGATGCTGTTGATGCCAGCGACGCAATCCTGATCGCAGTTCGAGCCCGGGAATTGGATTACCGCGAATTTCATGTCGATCTAGTGGGCCGCTCCGCGCGCGCGTTGTTCCTCGTGATAATCATTAACGACCAAGCAGGCGTGTATGACTCCCGGAATCCAAAACGCCAACGTCAAAAGTAAGCTTAGAAAAAAACTTCCCATTCTTCCCGTCATTAACACGGCAATCGGCGGACAAATGACGCAAAAGAAAAACCGCAATGCTTTCATTTCTTCGTCTGAGGTTGGGCGTTGGGGGTTGGACGTTGAGCGTTCGACGTTTTCTTTTCCAGGGCGCCATTTGGCATTTGCAATTCATAGTCCTCGATCACCGGATTGGACAACAAGTCCCGGCAAAGTCCGTGCAGCCGCTTCTCAAGATCGACATCTTCGCCATCGAGCTCGATTTCCATGTATTTTCCGATGCGCACGCTCTGCACTTCGGGCATTCCGAGATGTTGCATCGCATCGCGCACCGCGGTTCCCTGCGGATCGAGAACCGCTTCCTTAGGTTTTACGATCACGTTGAATCTCACACGAACATGCTAACTCGAATTCGCTCCGCAACAAGCGCGAGGCCCCGGCTTTACGCAACGTGCGATTCGCGCGACTGTCGCCGGAATGCAGCGCATGAATTGGAAGATGGCAGCCGCCTGGCTGACGCTCTGCATCGTTTGGAGTTCCACCTGGCTCGCGATCAAAGTTGGCCTGCGCGATTTGCCTCCAATTTCATTCGTCGCCATTCGCTTCGTCGTTGCGATTCTCGTTCTACTTGCTGTTTCAATTGGCCGCACTCGGCTGCTTCCAGCAACGCGAGCGGACTACGCGGTCCTCGCCGTCACCGGCGTTCTAATGTTTGCTCTCAATTACACACTGCTCTTCTGGGGCGAGTTGCACGTCTCCTCCGGACTCGCTGCCGTTTTGCAAACGACGATTCCAATTTTCGGAATGCTCTTCGCGCATTGGATGCTCCCCGATGAGCCGTTGCGTTTGCAAAAAATTTCCGGCGCCTTGCTCGCGATTGGCGGAGCCGCGGTAATTTGCGCACGCCTGCTGGACTTTGGCGGCATCTGGGCCTTTTGGGGCGGGGTGGGAATTGCGCTCGGGGGCGCAGCCGCCGCATTTTCCAACGTGCTTTTAAAGAAGCGCGCGATCACGCTCGCGCCGGCAATGCTCGCGGCCTGGCAAATGATCTTCGGAACCGTGCCGCTCTTGATCCTCGGCGCGGTCGTTGATGGAAATCCGGCGCGCTTTCATTGGACGACGATGTCGATCTTCTGTTTGCTTTATCTCGCGATCGTCGGCTCATCGCTGACGTTTTTGCTTCTCTACTGGCTCTTGCCGCGGATGACGGTCACGAATTTGCAAACGATCTCACTCATCACTCCGCCGGGCGCGGTGATGTTGGGTTGGGCGCTCGGCGGCGAAAAATTTCCGCTCTGGTCGCTTTTTGGCGGCGCGGTCGTTCTTGTCGGCGTCTGGATGATTTTTCGTCCGACCAAGGATCGACAACTTGTCGAAGCGGCCGCTGCAGTGCCCGATCGCGGGTGATTGGCAATGACGATTCGCGAACGCTCGACTCGCTGGACACGTTATGGGCCGTGGCTCGTCGGTCTCGGCGCCGCGCTTTGGGGAACCGAAAGTGCCTGGCGAATTCCACTCAACGAGCTCTTCGACGCGGACGTGATCGTGTTTTGGGAGCACGTGCTCATTCTGCTGATGTTCTTGCCGATCTTGCTCCCGCATCTGGGCGAGCTGCGCAAGGTCGACCGGCGCACGTGGGGCTATTTGCTCTTTTCCGGGTTTGCCGGTTCCGCGGTCGGCACAATCTTTTTCACGCTCGCGCTCAAATACGGAAATCCAACGGTGGTGAACGTGATCCTCAATATTCAACCGGTAATCTCAACCATCGGCGCGTTTTTTTTCTTCGGCGACCGCTTGGCTGCAAGATTTTTTCTTTATGCCGGCATTGCGATTCTTGCCGGCGTTTTGATTTCGGTCGAACGGCCCGAACTTATCGGCGTTTCGTTTGAAAGCGCCGGGCTCAGCATCGGAACAGGTTACGCACTGATCTGCGCGTTTTTTTGGGGAGGCTCAACCGTCGCAGGCCGCGGCGTTATGCTCGGCATGTCGTTGCGCCTCGCATCGAGCATGCGAATCGTCATCGGACTTTGTTGCATGACATTGATCCTGCTCGGTTACGGAAAACTTCACGGCGCGAATCTCTGGCCCGCGGCCGCACAATTGCACAGCATGAAAGCGATCGGTTTGCTTCTTTTGCTCGCTTCTATTTCGGGCGGAATTCCGCTTCTCATTTATTTCCGGGGGTTGAGTCTGACTCGCGCTTCGACCGCCGGTTATTTTGAAATGATGCAGACGCTCGCCGCGGTTTGCATCACGTGGGGATTCTTTCATGCGGCGCTGCGACCGCACCAGATCGTCGCCGGAATTGTGCTCATGGCCGCTGTCGCAATGGTCCAGCGGGTCCAGGCGACGGTGGAACCCGATTAATTACGCGACCGCTCGGCGCTTCTGCTTCACCAACGTCGATGTCGATCTTTGCCGGTTGCCTGCGCCATTACCGCCGCGCTTCGTTCGCACGGTTTGCGAGCGGTTGATGCTTTCCTGTAACACTTTTACAAGATCGACAACGTTCGTCGTGCGCGGCGCAGCCGCGGGCGCGGGCGGAAGTTGTTTGTTCTTCGCCTTGTTCTCGATGATCTCCATCACCGCGTCGCGGTATTCGTCGCGATATTTCTCGGGCTGCCAATCCGAGGACATGCTATCGATCAGCGCATTCGCCATTTTCAATTCTTTGTCATTCAACTCCGTCTTCGGACGATTCAACTCTTGCGGGCTCAAGACTTCGCTCGCGAAATGCATGAGCTCGAGCACGAGAAACAATCCGTCGGGCTTCACCGCTGCCAGATATTCGCGGTTCGCGATCACGACCTTGGCAATGCCGATCTTGCCCGTGCCGCTCAATGCCTTGTGCAAAAGTGCATAAGCTTTCTCCCCACCTTTCTGTGGCTCGAGAAAATACGGCTTGTAGAAAAACTTCGGATCGACCTTCTCGATATCCACAAAGTCGGTGATGTCGATTGAATGGGTCGATTCGATCCGCACCTTTTCGAAATCTTCGTCGCTCATGATGATGTAGCGACCTTTCTCGTACTCGTAGCCCTTCACGATTTGATCCGCCGGCACTTCCTTCATGTCGACCTCTGCGACTTTCTTGTATTTGATCGGACTCAAATCGGTTTTGCGCAGTTGCCGAAAACTGAGCTTCTCTTCGCGAGTGGCCGGATAAACCGAGATCGGAATGTAAACCAGGCCGAAGCTGATGCTACCTTTCCAAGTTGGACGCATAATCGTTTCTCCTTTGGTTGTTAGACTAAGCGCGGGCTGACCATTTCCGCCAATTGTGAACAGTTGTCAATAACTTCTCTCTCGGAAGCAGGTGGCGTTCCGGCCCTTACCGTTCACGAACGACTTGCTTCGGATCTTTGTCGTCGCGTAAACCGAGAAACACTGGCTGCCGCAATTTCCCGTCGCGCGTCCATTCGGCGAATTTGATTTGCGCGACGAATTTCGGATTCACCCAGTGCATCTTTTTCATCATCGATGGTGTGATTCCCTGCACCCAAGCGCCACCTTGCTTCGATGGAAGATCGACAAATGGACAATCGTCCCGTTCTTCTTCGCGAAATTTCTTGTGCAAGATCGACAATGACTTTCCAGTGAAGCCGGTGCCGACTTTGCCCGCGAATTTCAGTTTTCCTTTCTCGTAGTAACCGACGAGGATCGCGCCGAAATGTTTTCTCGATCCGGCTGGCGGTGTGTAGCCGCCGATGACGAATTCTTGTTCGTGCACCGCTTTGAGTTTGATCCACGCGCCGCTGCGCCGACCGGGCTCGTATTTCGATCCGCGCAGTTTACCGATCAATCCCTCCAAGCCACGCTTCTTGACTTCCACAAGCAACGTTTTCACGTCGCCGCTGATTTCGCCTGAATAACGAATTGGATCGCCGACGTCCTCGCAAACTTTTGCGAGGACGTCTTTTCGCTGCTCGACTGTAAGCTCGAGCAGGCTTTTGCCGTTGAGTTGAAGCAAATCGAAAACGTAAAACGCGAGCGGCGCTTTTCGGCCTTCCATTTCCAGCGCTTGCAACAGCTGAAAGGATGACCGGCCTTCTTCGTCAAGCGCGACCGCTTCGCCGTCGATCACGCATTCTTTGACCGGCAAATTGCCGACCGCATCAGCGATTTCCGGAAAACGTTTATTGAGATTGTTTCCATTGCGCGAGATCAGCGAGACTTTCCGGCCATCTTTGATCGCGATGGCGCGAATGCCGTCGAACTTAAGTTCATACAGCCAGTCACCGTGGGTCGGCGGTTCTTCCACCAGCCGCGCTTTCATTGGCTCAATGAAGCGCGGTTTTGCGTTCGGCAATTGCTTTAAGGCGAGATCGACATTCGCCGGCGCGGCTTCACTTTTTTCGCTGTCGTTTTCGCGCGAGACTTTTTTTTTAAGCGCTGCTTTGATTCGAGCGTTCAATTTGGATTTCGCGCTCGTTTCCTTCTCCGCGCGGTTTGACTGCCATTCCGCGTCCCGTTGATTCGCGATCTGTTCCATCGTCCGGCCGGTCTTCACCGAACGATCGTCCTCTTTTTTTGACGGCGCTTTGGCGCTCGCGCCGGTTTTCATAATCAGCCACGTGTTCTTTTCGCCGTCGCGACCGCGAATTCGAACGAGAGTCCATTCGCCTTGTGCTTTTTTGCCGGCCAGCACGAGATGAAGTTTACCTTCGCGCAGCGATTTGACCGGGTGCTCCCCGTAAACGTAATAAAGGCCGCGGTCCCAAACCATCACGGTTCCGCCGCCGTATTGCCCTTCCGGAATGATTCCCTCGAAGTCTTCATATCCGATCGGATGATCTTCAACTTCGACCGCGAGATGCTTTTCGCCTTGCGCCCAAGGCAATCCTTTAGGAAGCGCCCACGATTTCAAAACGCCTTCCATTTGCAGGCGAAAATCGTAATGCAATCGACTCGCATCATGCTTTTGAATGACAAACCGTGACGCGCCGCGCACTTGTTTCGGCAAAGGCTTGCCGCCACTTGGCTCGGCGGTCTTGGCGAAATCGCGCTTCTGTTTGTATTTCTTGAGTCCCATCTACCGCAAATCTAATCGCGGTTCGATGAGATCAAAGTCGCTTCGAAGATCGACATCTTCGCGCGAAAGCAGTCGTTTACGCTTCTGACGCTAGCGATTCGCCCACCAGATAACGCGTAAAGCGCCGGATGATAATGTTCTCGCCGAGCTCCGCGATCTTGCTGCTGAGCAAATCCTTGATCGTGACGTCAGGATTCTTAATGAAACCCTGTTCGAGCAGGCAAACTGTGCTGTAAAACTTGTCCAGCTTCCCATCGACAATTTTCTCGACAACGTTCGCCGGTTTGCCGGTCACCTGCGCTTTGTAGATCTCGCGCTCGGCTTCGATCAAACTTGAAGGGACATCTTCACGGCTGACATAAAGTGGGTGCGCCGCGGCAATGTGCAGTGTGATGTCTTTGACGAAACCGCGGAAGTTTTCGTTTTTCGCGACGAAATCCGTCTCGCAGTTCACTTCCACAAGCACGCCGACTTTGCCCTGCAAATGAATGTAGGAGGCGACAATGCCTTCCTTCGTCACGCGCGACGCTTTCTTACTCGCGCTCGCGATTCCTTTGGTCCGCAAAATCGTTTCCGCTTTCGCCAAATCGCCGCCCGCTTCTTCCAGCGCGCGTTTGCAGTCCATCATCCCCGCGTTCGTTTTCTCGCGAAGCTGCTTAACAACTTTTGGATCGATATCGGTCTTAGCACTCATTGACTTGAATTTTTGTTTTGGAACGGCGGCCGCTCGTTAAGCGGAAACGCCGGCCATCTCGATTTGCTCGCGAATGCGCGCTTCGCCACTCGCCGAAACGATCGCGTCCACCAGCTTTTGCAAAACAATGCGGATCGCGCGGATCGCGTCGTCGTTTCCGGGAATAGGATAATCGATCATCTCGGGGTCGGCATTAGTGTCGACAATCGCCACGACGGGAATGTTGAGACGTTTCGCTTCGGCGACTGCGTTTTGCTCGCGCGTCGTGTCGATGATAATGACGGCGTCCGGCAACTGCGCCATTTCGAGAATACCTTCCAGATTGCGACGAAGCTTGGCCGCTTCGCGATTCAACGCCGCCAATTCCTGTTTGCCCATTTTCTTGTAATCGGGCGATTGCTCGATCTGCTCGATAAATTTCAGCCTGCCGATGCTTTTCCGAATCGTCGCCAAATTGGTCAACGTCCCGCCGAGCCAACGCTGATTGACGTAAAACTGTCCGCAAGCGAGGGCGGCTTCTTTGATTGCCTCTTGCGCCTGCTTTTTGGTGCCGACGAATAGAATCTTGCCGCCCCGACGGGCAACGTCCTGAAGAAATTCGGTCGCGCGGTGCAATTGCTTCACCGTTTCGTCCAGGTTGATGATGTAAATCTGGTTGCGCTGTTCGAAGATGAACGGCTTCATCTTCGGGTTCCAGCGCTTGGTCTGGTGACCGAAATGCACGCCCGCTTCCAAAAGCTCAGGCACTAATTCAACTGTGTTTGCCATATAAAATGCTCGCCGCGAGAGAGGGGGAACGGCGGACGGGGAAGATGCTATACGTCTGCGCTTCTGGCAACTGTAATTTCAGCCTTTCGACCCATGTAGAAACGGTCGAAAATCGCCAGCCCGGCGAGAGTAAAACAGCATCCGGCGGAGGCGAGGCAGTATTTGCAGAAAGAGTGGATGACAAAAGCTTGAAGATAAATCAGCCACACACTGAAGAGCGCCATTCCGATTGCGACAACTCCAAAAATTCTTCGTCCAAGCAATGAGCCGAACGCCGCCGAACCGGCCGCGATTATCACCGCCACATATGCGGCCGCGCCGAATCCGGCGAGCGGCACACCAGCGATTCCTTCGGCATATCTGCTCCCCAGCACTGCAGAGCATTCATCGCCGCAACGAATGAAGCTGCCCTCAAGGTGTTTCATCGTAAGATAACCGCTGTCGATCAAACCGAAGCACGCCACAATCACTGCGATAGCGGCAATTCGCGGCGATCCCGATCTCATTGAGCAGCGGCTTTGGCGAGCGCGCTTTTAATTGCCGCGCGCAAACCCTCTTCGCTGAAGTCGGCATTCGGAACGTTATAACCGTTGATCACAACGGATGGCGCCTGTTTCACGCCGATGGCTTGTGCATGGTCTTGATCTTCAACAACGCGCGCCCGCGCTTCCGGTCCATCCATGTCCGTCTGAAACTTGTCCAAATCGAGCCCCAATTGCTTTGCCTGATCCAGGAAAATTGTGCGCGGCGCGGGAGCGCGTCCCCACATCCATTGGGTCTTATAGAGAGCTTCAGCCATCTCCCAAAATTTTCCCTGACTGGCCGCAGCCTCGGCCGCCCATGCCGCCGGCAATGCATGCTCATGTGTGGACAATGGGTAATGCCTCAATACCATCCGGACTTTGTCGCCGAATTCTTTCTTCAAACTTTTCACGATCGGTTCGTATCGAGCGCATTGCGGGCACTGTAAATCGCTGAAAAATTCAATCAGCACCGGCGCGTTCGCTGGACCGATCGCGTTTGCTGAGCGGATTTCGTTGCGTGGCGCTGCCCAGACCGATGCGACGCAACTTAAGATCGCAAAAACAATTGCAGCATTTCGAAACCGAGCGATTTGCGCGGATGCGAGCATATTCATGGGCGAATGTTAGCAGAATTTTTCGCCCGCGCCTCAAGCAGCCTCGCTAAAATCCAGCACAAATCCGAAAGGCGGTTGAGATAACGCAGAATCTCTGGATTTGGGTCATTCACGCCGGCAACGTTCCGTTCCGCCCGGCGGCAGATCGTCCGAGCAAGATCGAGCGCGGCGGAAGCTGGATCGCTACCCGGAATAACCCAATCCTTCGGGAACAGCGATTTGTCTTTTTCAAGATCGACAATCACTGCGCCGATGCGATCGGTCATGCTTTGATCGACAACTTTGAAGCCGTCTTTAGCGTAGCGTTCTCGGTCTTCTGGCAACGTTGAGAGCTCGCCCATGACGTTGATCAGATCTTTTTGGACCGCGAAGATTTGTCCGGTAACGAATTTATCTGCGCAGCTCGCGCGCGCCAACCCGAGAGCCGCGCTCAACTCATCAATCGCGCCGTAAGCTTCGGAACGCGGATTATTTTTCGGTAAGCGCCGCCCGTACATAAGCGAGGTTTCGCCCTCGTCGCCGGTTTTGGTTACGATAGACATCGCTTAAAACAAGAACGTCGAATCAGCTCGCGCCAATTCGACGTTCCACATTTGTTTGATTTTGCTCGACCTATCCGATTGCGGGTTGCATCTCGGCCTCTTCCATCGCCGGAGCGCCGATCGGCTCGCCCTTCTCGATGAGCCGCACTTCGCGATGCGCCGGGAAGCCAGTGCCCGCCGGAATCAAGTGACCCATGATCACGTTCTCCTTGAATCCGCGGAGACGATCGACCTTGCCGAGCGTAGCGGCTTCCGTCAGAACGCGAGTCGTGTCCTGGAACGATGCCGCGGAGATGAAGCTGTCGGTCTCGAGCGAGGCTTTTGTAATTCCAAGCAACACCGGAACAGCTTCCGCCGGCTTGCCGCCTTTCTCCACGACCTGCGCGTTCTCTTGTTCGAAATCAAGCTTGTCGACCTGATCGCCCCAGAGCAGCGACGTGTCGCCCGGATCGGTGATCTTCACCTTGCGCAACATTTGCCGCACGATGATTTCGATGTGCTTGTCGTTAATCTCGACGCCTTGGAGTCGATAAACTTCCTGCACTTCGTTCACGAGATGCTCTTGGAGTTCTTGTGGCCCGCAAACTTCGAGAATTTCGTGCGGCACAATCGGACCTTCCGTCAATTGTTGCCCCTTCTTCACAAAGTCGCCCTTGAAAACGATGATGTGCTTGGTCAGCGAGATCAGATGCTCTTCTTCGGCGCCCGTGTCTGGATCTTTGAGAATCAAGCGGCGTTTGCCGCGAACGGTTCCGCCCATCTCGACAACACCGTCGATCTTCGCGATCTCGGCGGCGTCTTTCGGTCGGCGCGCTTCGAACAATTCGGCAACACGCGGCAGACCGCCGGTGATGTCTTTGGTCTTCGCGACTTTTCGCGGTGTCTTCGCGAGCAACGCGCCCGCGCGAATCTTTTGATTTTCTTCGACAATGACGTGCGCCCCGGCTGGAATCGAATAGCTCGCGAGCACTTCTTTCTTGTCCCCGACGATAACGATTTGCGGATGCAAATCCTCCTTGTGCTCGATGATGACCGTGCCCATGAGGCCGGTCGCTTCATCGACATCGCGCTTGATCGTGACTCCCGCGATCATGTCGCGGAATTCAATCTTACCGCTCTTGTCGGTCAAAATCGGAACGTTATACGGATCCCATTGCACGAACGTCTCGCCTTTCTTCACGTTGGTTCCGTCGTCTTTCGAAATCATCGAACCGATCACGACGTTGTAACGCTCGAGCTCGCGGCCTTCCGCATTGTGCACGCTGATTGAGCCGTTCTTGTTCAGAACAATCCAGCTGCCATCGAGCGCTTGCACCGTGCGGAGATCGTTGAACTGCACGCGTCCGTCGTTCTTCGCTTTAATGATTGGTTGTTTAAATGTCTGGCTCGCCGTTCCACCAATGTGGAAGGTCCGCATCGTCAATTGCGTTCCCGGTTCGCCGATGGATTGCGCGGCGATAATTCCAACCGCCTCGCCCATCTTTACAAACTGTCCGGTCGCGAGATTGCGGCCGTAACACATTCCGCAAACGCCGCGGCCACATTCGCAAGTCAGAACCGAGCGGATCTTCAAACTCTCCACGCCGATCCGTTGCAACTCCGCCGCGGTTTTTTCGTCGATGAGCTGGTTCGCTTTAACGATCTTCTTCTTCTTCTCGACTGGGTCCGCGATCGTTTCGCAGCTCACGCGGCCGATGATGCGCTGGCCAAGATCGACAACTTCTTCGTCGCCCTCGTAAATCGAGCGAACAACGATGCCGTTGACCGTGCCGCAATCTTCCAAGTTGATGATCACGTCCTGCGCCGCGTCCACGAGTTTACGTGTCAGGTAACCCGAGTCCGCCGTCTTGAGCGCGGTATCGGCCAAGCCTTTTCGCGCGCCGTGCGTTGAAATGAAATATTCGAGCACGCTCAATCCTTCGCGGAAGTTCGAGGTGATGGGGCGCTCGATGATTTCGCCGCTCGGTTTCGCCATCAAACCGCGCATTCCTGCGAGCTGACGAACCTGCTGACGATTTCCTCGCGCACCGGAATCAACCATCAAGAAAACTGGATTCAATTCCTTGCGGCCGTCGTTGTGTTCCAAAGTCCGGAACATGACGTTGGAAATCTCGTCGCCGGCGTGCGTCCAGATGTCGATGATCTTGTTGTAACGCTCGCCGTCCGTGATGATGCCTTTGCGATATTGCTGCTCGACCTGGCGGATTTGTTTGTAAGCGTTCTCGAGCTCGGTCTGTTTTTCCTTCGGAATAATCATGTCCGAAATTCCGATGGAAATACCGGCCCTGGTCGCTTCGGTAAATCCGAGCTCTTTTAATTTATCGAGCGTCGCGACCGTCGCGGCAGGTCCTGCGACCTGATAACAACGCCAGATAATATCGCTGAGTTGTTTCTTGCCCGCGGCGCGGTTGAAAAATCCGAGTTCTTTCGGCCAAATCTGATTGAAAACGACGCGACCCGCTGTGGTCTCGATCGTTTTGGCTTCTGCGTTGCCGTAGATGGTTTGTTTTCCAATGTCAGGATTTTTGAAACGAATGCGATCGTGCGTTTTGATCGAGCCTTCCGCCATCGCGAATTCCACCTCTACCGGTTCGGCAAAGAGCGACTGATGGGCGTCTTTCTTGCCACGCGGATTTTGTGTCATGTAATAGCAACCGAGCGTGATGTCCTGTGACGGCGTGGTGATTGGTTTGCCGCTGGACGGCGAGAAAATGTTGTTCGGCGCGAGCATCAGCATGCGCGCTTCCAATTGTGCCTCGACCGACAACGGCACGTGGACCGCCATCTGGTCGCCGTCGAAGTCGGCGTTGTAAGCGGTGCAGACGAGCGGATGAATGCGAATCGCTTCGCCTTCGATCAACTGCGGCTCGAAAGCCTGGATCGACAATCGATGCAGCGTCGGTGCGCGGTTGAGCAAAACTGGATGTCCGCGCGTGACTTCATCGAGAATGTCCCACACTTCTGGCGTCTGGCGCTCGATCATCTTCTTCGCGCTGCGCACGGTGTGCACGTAGCCGAGATCTTTTAGGCGACGAATGATGAACGGCTCGAACAAAACGAGCGCCATCTTCTTCGGCAAACCGCACTGATGCAGTTTCAATTCCGGACCAATGACGATGACCGATCGGCCTGAGTAATCGACGCGCTTGCCGAGCAAGTTTTGACGAAAACGTCCACCTTTGCCCTTGAGCATGTCGCTCAACGATTTCAGAGGACGATTGCCCGCGCCAGTGACCGCGCGGCCGTGGCGGCCGTTGTCGAACAGAGCGTCGACCGCTTCCTGCAACATTCGTTTTTCGTTACGAATGATGACGTCCGGCGTTTTGAGCTGGAGCAAATTCTTGAGACGATTGTTCCGGTTGATGACCCGGCGATAGAGATCGTTCAGGTCTGAAGTTGCGAATCGTCCGCCTTCGAGCGGAACGAGCGGACGCAGATCCGGCGGAATCACTGGCAGCACATCGAGAATCATCCACTCCGGTCGAGCGTGCGAGGACATGAATCCACCCACGAGCTTGAGGCGTTTCGCGAGCTTCTTGCGAATCTGTTTCGACTTCGTCGCGCCCATCGCTTTCTCGAGCTCTTTGTTGAGCTTGTTGAGCTCGATCTCGCTCAGAAGCTTCTTAATCGCTTCCGCGCCCATGCCGGCCGTGAAATCTTCGCCGTATTGTTCCTGCGCTTCGCGATACTCAGGTTCGGTCAGAAGCTGCGCGCGCTGCAACGGCGTCTTGCCCGGATCAATGACGATGTAGTCCTCATAATAGATAACGCGTTCGAGCTGACGCGCGCTCATGTCGAGCATCAAGCCGATGCGTGACGGCATGCACTTGTAAAACCAGATGTGTGAAACCGGCACGGCCAGTTCGATGTGACCCATGCGTTCGCGACGGACGCGCGCGAGCGTCACTTCGACGCCGCAACGGTCGCAGATCACACCCTTGTGTTTGATCCGCTTGTATTTCCCGCACGAGCATTCCCAATCGCGCGTCGGACCGAAAATGCGTTCGCAGAAAAGTCCGCCCTTCTCCGGCTTGAACGTTCGATAATTGATCGTCTCCGGATTTTTAACTTCGCCTTTGCTCCACGAGCGCATCGTATCGCTCGAAGCCACGCCGATCGCGACTTGGTCGAAACCGACCGCGCGCTCTTCTCCAACTAACTCACGCCAGGAATGTTCGTTCATTGATTCTCCAAAACTAGATTGTCGATGTTGAAATTTATCCGAGGTGCTCGAACACGGTTTGCGGGGCCTGGCCGCCGACTTTCACGTCGAGGCCTAACGACTGCATTTCCTTGATCAGCACGTTGAAAGATTCAGGTGTGCCCGCTTCGAGCGAGTTGTCGCCTTTGACGATTGACTCGTAGATGCGTGTGCGTCCCTGGACGTCGTCGGACTTCACCGTGAGAAGTTCCTGCAACGTGTAAGCCGCGCCATAAGCCTCGAGCGCCCAAACTTCCATCTCTCCGAAACGCTGGCCGCCGTATTGCGCTTTGCCGCCGAGCGGCTGTTGCGTAACAAGTGAGTAAGGACCAACCGCGCGCGCGTGGATTTTGTCCGCGACCAAGTGGCCGAGCTTCATCATGTAGATGTAGCCAACGACGACTTCTTGATCGAACGCGTCGCCGGTGCGGCCGTCGAACAAACTGGCCTTGCCGGTCTCTTTGACCCAACTGAAACCTTCCTTCTTCTTCGCGTCCTTCAGGTACTCGCGAATCTTCTCTTCCTTAATTCCGTCGAAAACCGGAGTCGCGACTTTGAATCCGAGCGCTTTCGCCGCAACGCCCAAGTGCGTTTCCAAAACCTGACCGACGTTCATACGGCTCGGCACGCCAAGCGGATTGAGAACGATTTCCACCGGAGTTCCGTCCGCGAGGAACGGCATATCTTCTTCCGGCACGATGCGCGCGACCACGCCTTTGTTTCCGTGGCGGCCCGCCATTTTATCGCCCACTGAAAGTTTTCGTTTCGAAGCGATGTAAACTTTGACCTGCTTGATGATGCCAGGATCGATATCGTCGCCGCTTTCGACGCGGTCCATCGAACGCTCACGTTCGAGCTCGAGCTCGGCGAACTTGTGTTCGTAGTGGCCGATAATCTCGCGAATTTTGTTCCGGATTGGGCTCGGATCGATCTCGATGTGATCGTAGACGTTCGCGAGCTTGCGCAGCAGCGTCTTCGTGATCTTGCGATTCGCTGGAATGATGATCTCGCCCGTCTCCGCATTCACTACGTCGAGCGGAATTTTTTCGCCCAATAAAATGTTTGAGAGCGAATCAGTGAGTTGCTCCGTCAGTTCTTCTTTCTTGCGACGGTTCTCTTCCGTAATCGCTTTGATCTGTTTCTTCGTCTCCGCCGGCGTCAGTTTTTCGCGCGAAACTTCTTTGCGCGACGATACCTTCACGTCCATCACGATTCCGTAAGTTCCAGACGGAACGGTCAACGACGTATCTTTAACGTCCGCCGCTTTTTCACCGAAGATCGCGCGCAGCAATCGTTCTTCCGGCGCAAGCTCGGTTTCGCTCTTTGGCGTGATTTTGCCGACGAGAATGTCGCCCGGCTTCACTTCCGCGCCGACGCGAACAACGCCGTCCGGTCCGAGATTTCGCAACGCTTCTTCACTAACGTTTGGAATGTCGCGCGTGATTTCTTCAGGGCCGAGCTTCGTGTCGCGCGCGCCGATCTCGAATTCGTCGATGTGGATCGACGTGTAGATGTCTTCCTTCACGACCTTCTCCGAGATCATGATGGCGTCTTCGAAGTTGTAACCATGCCACGGCATGAACGCCACGAGCACGTTCCGGCCGAGCGCGAGCTCACCGTGTTCGGTGTTCGGACCATCGGCAATAATTTGACCCTTCTTTACGTGCTGGCCTTTTTTGACGATCGGCTTCTGATTCACGCACGTGCCGGCATTCGAACGCATGAACTTGCGCAATTCGTAAACGTAAATGCCTTCCTCGGGATCGCTCTTGAGTTTTTTGCGATGCTCCGGAACGTGGCCGTCCTTTGAAACGATGATCTGATCCGCGGTGACCGAAGCGACTTTGCCGCTATCGATCGCGAGAACGACTGCGTGCGAATCGCGCGCGACTTTCCCTTCCAATCCCGTGCCCACCAGCGGCGACTCGGAAACGATCAGCGGAACGCCTTGGCGTTGCATGTTGGAGCCCATCAATGCGCGGTTCGCGTCGTCATGCTCGAGGAACGGAATCAATCCCGCCGCGACCGAAACGAGTTGCTTCGGCGAAACGTCCATGTAATGGACCTTCGAGGGTTCGACTTCCAAAAAGTCGCCGCGATAGCGCACCGAAACTTTTTCGCCGGTGAAATGTCCGCGGCCATCAACCGCCGCGTTCGCCTGTGCGACCAGATAGTTTTCTTCCTTATCGCCCGTCAAATAATCAATGTCATCCGTGACGCGGCCGTTCGTGACTTTTCGATAAGGCGTTTCGATAAAACCGAACTCGTTGATGCGCGCAAAGGTCGACATCGAGCTGATGAGACCGATGTTCGGACCTTCCGGGGTCTCGATCGGACAAATGCGGCCGTAGTGCGAGGGATGCACGTCGCGCACTTCGAAGCCTGCGCGATCGCGTGACAAACCGCCTGGTCCGAGAGCGGACAAGCGACGCTTGTGCGTCAATTCCGCAAGCGGATTCGTTTGATCCATGAACTGTGAGAGCTGCGAGCGGCCGAAGAAATCGCGAATGACCGCGCTGAGCGCTTTCGGATTCACGAGTTTTTGCGGCGTCATGCCGTCAACGTTGATGTCGAACAACGTCATTCGCTCTTTCACCAAACGCTCGGTGCGCGCAAGACCGACGCGGCATTGATTGGCGAGCAATTCGCCAACGGTCCGAACGCGACGGCTGCCGAGATGATCGATATCGTCCAGCGTTCCTTCGCCGCGGCGCAGATTGATCAAATACTTGATGGCCGCGATGAAATCTTTATCGGTCAAAATTCGTTCTGTAAGATCGACATCGATCCCGAGCTTTTGATTGATCTTGTAACGGCCGACGCGACCGAGATCGTATTTCTTCGGATCGAAGAACAAGCGTTTGAGTAACGCGCGTGCGTTGGCCACCGTCGGTGGATCCCCAGGGCGCAAACGACGATAAATATCTTTGAGCGCTTCCTCTTGATCGTGCGCTGGATCTTTGCGCAGCGCTTTGACGACCGTGTCGTCGTTGGAAATGTCGATAACCTTAACTTCCTTAATGCCCAGGCCCATCACTTGGCGAACAGTCGCCAGCGTCAGCGGCTCGAAAGCGCGGGCGACCGTGACCTCGCCGTCGCGGACTTCCGCCGTGAGAACTTTGGTCGCGAGTTTCTCTTCGTCGAGTTTCTCGCTCAGTTTCAGGTTCTCGATGTTATAAAAAAGTTTGATGACATCCTCATCCGAGCCGTAGCCGAGGGCACGCAGGAATGTCGTGGCCAGGAATTTCCGGCGGCGTTTGCGCCGATCGAGATAAATGTAAAGCAGATCGGCGGTATCGAACTGAACTTCGATCCACGAGCCGCGATCGGGAATGATGCGGAAGCTATAAAGGACTTTCCCGTTGAGGTGGATCGTCGATTCAAAGGCGATTCCGGGAGAACGATGCAGCTGCGATACGACTACACGCTCCGCTCCATTGATCACAAAAGTGCCTTGCGGCGTCATGAGCGGGATTTCGCCCATGTAAACTTTCTCTTCCTTGGTGCCTTTTTCTTCGCGGAGTTGGAAGGTGACGTGAAGCGGCGCGCTATAAGTCTGGCCTTCGCGCTGAGCTTCGAGCGCGGTCAACTTCGGCTCGCCGATTTCATAATGACTGAAATCGAGAACTGCTTTTTCGTCGTAACTCTCGATCGGGAAGACTTCCTTGAACACGGCTTGGAGGCCGTGATTCTTTCGCTTTGAAGCGGGAACGTCTTTTTGGAGGAAATCGACGTAGGAGTTGAGTTGGACTTCAATGAGGTTTGGAGGCTCGATAGCTTCCTTGATTGTTCCGAAGTGGATGCGTTCCGAATTTTTTTCCGACATAATCACCAGGCCACGGGGTTAACTCGCACCAGCCCACAAATAAATTGCGGCCGCATGCGTACAAGAGCTTACGGCATCAACCGGAGAGCGAGGGGTGCAAAAATGGCATCAAAACAGCGGCCCGTCAAATCGACCTCCACTGTTCTGCTGCCAAATTAAACTTTCCAGCAAACTGCAGGTTAAAAATAAGTCTCCCTACTTCTAACGAAGCGCGAGATTAAAACAAAACGGCCGCTACGCAAGACTTTTTTGCGAAGCGGCCGCTGATTAAAAAACTTCGTTTACTTGATTTCGACCTTCGCTCCAGCCGCTTCCACCTTCTTCTTAATGTCTTCGGCTTCCTGCTTGGTCACGCCTTCCTTAATCGGTTTCGGAGCACTCTCGACGAGCGCCTTCGCCTCGGCCAGGCCGAGTCCGGGCACCGCGCCGCGGATTTCCTTAATGACGCCAATCTTGTTCGCGCCCATTTCCTTGAGAATCACGTCGAACGCGGTCTTCTCTTCAGCTGCGGGAGCTGCTGCGCCGCCGCCGCCAGCCGGAGCTGCCGCGACTGCCACCGGAGCTGCCGCGCTGATTCCGAGTTTTTCCTCGAGTTGCTTCACGATATCAGCTGCGTCCAGCAAACTGAGTCCGACGATTTGATCTACTAATGCTTTATTATCTGCCATTTTTTTCTCCAATTGCCGCTTCCGGAAGCTCCCGGAAATTTAAGATCGACAGCCGACGATCCGGACAGTGTTTCGTGTTTGTTTTCGTCGCGCACTCACGCGACAGAAATTTATGCCGCTGGCGTTTCCGTCGCAGGCGCGCCCTCCTTTTCGCTCTTCGCTTTCAGCAGTCTCGCAAGCGAAGACGCGGGTTCATTTAGCATCCTTGCTAATCGCGTCGCAGGCGCTTGCATCAAGCCAAGCAATTGGGCCATCACTACTTCGCGTGACGGCAGATCTGCGATCTGCTCAATCTCTTTAGTCGATACGGCATTGCGATCAATGAAGCCGAGCTTCAACGCCGCTTTTTTAAACTCTTTCCCGAACGTCTTTAAAATCTTTGCTACCGGCGCGACATCTTTTTCACCTGTGATCACCGCGGTTTGACCGCTAAGTTCGCCATTCACGGGCGCGAGACCGGAATCGGTCATTGCTCGCTTTAGAAAACTGTTTTTGACGACGTGAACTTCCGCGCCGGCGTCGGCCAGTCGTTTCCGCAACTCGCTGAAATCGTCCACTTTCATGTGCTGGTAGTCGGTCACCAACACGTAAGAGGACTCCTTCAGGTCTTCCGAAAGATCTTTAACAATATCCGCTTTTTCTGGTCTCATGATGTCGATCCTAGGCTGCTGCTTGTCCTGCAAGATAAGGCGAGGGATCGAGCTTCACGCCGGGCGACATCGTCGCGCTTAACGTCATCCCGTCAACAAATCGACCTTTGGCCGTTGCTGGACGCGCACGAACGACTGCTTCGATCACCGCATTGCTGTTTTCCACCAGCGCTTTTTCTTCGAACGAAAATTTTCCAACGGGTACCGCAACGTTCCCGTTCTTATCCAACTTAAACTCCACCCGGCCAGCTTTCACTTCCTGGACGGCTTTGGCCGTATCTTCACTGACCGTTCCCGCTTTCGGATTTGGCATTAGCCCGCGCGGACCCAAAACTCTTCCGAGCTTGCGCACTTCAGCCATTGCCGACGGCGTCGCGATCGCGACATCGAAATCCTGAAATCCTTCCTGCACTTTCTTTACCAACTCCATGAACCCGACGTGCTCCGCGCCGGCCTCCGTGGCCGCTTTCGCTGCCGCGCCTTCCGCGAAAACAAGAACGCGCACCGTTTTCCCGCTGCCGTGCGGAAGTGCGCAGGTGCCGCGCACCATTTGATCGGATTGCTTTGGATCGACACCGAGCCGGAACGACACGGTGACCGTTTGATCGAACTTCGTCGGTGGAAATTTTTTCAACGTCGCGACCGCTTCGTTGAGATCGTAAGCTTTTTTGCGGTCCACCTGCTCGACGGCCGCGCGATATCTTTTGCTGCGTTTCTGTGACATAACTTTTTGCAGTGCTAGCGAGCTTTCGCTCTCCTGCGGTTGGTTTGGGGAGCGCACAATAAAGCAGTCTCGCCGGGTGTCAAAATCATTCTCTACCCACTACGGATGCACCCGAAATTGAAGCGCTTTTGCCTGTTTAGGCTTGCAAAATCTATACTGATCTTGGTAAAACCCAAGGTTATGAAAAGCTTCTCCTGTTATGGTCTGTCCGCGGTCGCCGCTCTCTCTCTGCTCTGCGGCCCTTCTGCGTTCGCGCGCCCGATGGGCTTCAGCGAGGTGTCGCTCCTGGTCCGGATGCACGAACCCGAAGCCTCAATCAAAAACGAAGTCGCGGATCGTAAACTTTTGCACCAATTGACTCAACCTCAGGAAAATATTCTCAAGCAGCAAGGCGCGAGCGATTCGCTCCTCCAGTCTTTGCGGGATTCGAAACTTATTGCCTCTAAGGAGGAAGCGGCCGCTGTTGAAAACGCACCTTCGCATGCGGCGAACACGTCTTCCGAGCAGGCGATGGCGCATTCGGCCTATCATCGTCACGTTGTTGTGTTCGATGTTGCCTTCGGTCATCCAATCAATTTAAGCCAGTGGGGCGGTCTGGATTACGAAATCGCTTTCTATTCATACCGCTTCGCTGGCGAAGATCACATTCAGCCCGCTTTGATCGACACTGTCGGTACGCGCACGGTCGCCTACCGCAGCACGCCGTTTCTTAGTGAGGGCGAAACATTCAACTCAAATTGGTTCCCGACGAACGGTGTGCGGAATTGGCGCTTCACGCCTTACAACGGAGTCGATTACGACAATCGCGGGGATTTCCGGGACGCGCGCTCAATTAATTTCAGCGACACGGTATCAGTCAGCTCCTCTTCCGTTTCTCGTCCGGTCGCGGTGGACTGGGACGCTCCGCAATTTTTCGACGGCGAGCCCTACACCTTTTATCCCGTTTACGGCGGCGGCGGGGTCTCGCTTTATTATATTAACTCGAACAGCTACTCCGCCCGGGTCGCGGTGGCTTTTAGTCGTTAAGGTTAGGTCAGTCAGCGGGAAGATCCGCAAGTGGGTCTGCCGAGATCGCGACCGGCGCGCTCGGCGGACCATTGCGGATAATCTTTCCTTCTCTCATCACGAACGAAACCCGCTCTGTCGCGGTAATATCGCTTGTCGGATCGCCCGGCATTGCGACGACGTCGGCGAGTTTGCCTTTCTCGAGCGTTCCAACTTTAGCGGTGATCCCGAAGAGCTCGGCCGTGTTTGCGGTAGCGGCTTTCAGCGCTTCGATCGGCTGCATTCCGAGGTCCACCATCAATTTGAATTCTTTCGCGTTCTGTCCGTGCGGAAAAACTGCCGCGTCAGTTCCGAATGAAATCTTCACGCCCATTTTCACTGCGTTCCGAAACATGTCTGAGCGCGCCGCGCCCGCCGCTTTCGCTTTCGCTTGCAACGCCGGCGGATAATTGTCAATCTTCCCCATGATCCACTCGGTCGCCATCAATGTCGGCGTGAGATAAGTCCCTTTGTTTTTCATGAGCGTGAGAGTTTCCGGTTTCAAAAACGAACCGTGCTCGATCGAATCCACGCCCGCTTCGATCGCTTCTCTCGCCGCTTGATCTCCATGGCAATGCACCGCCACTTTTTTGCGGAGCCGATGCGATTCATCAACGAGCGCCACCATCTCGGCGGGCGTCAATTGGGGCGTGTCCACTTCATCCGCGAGCGAGAGCACGCCACCGGAAACCGCGGCTTTGATCACATCCGCGCCGTTCTTCACTTCAAAGCGCACCGCTTTGCGGATCGCATCCGGTCCGTCGGCGATTCCTTCGCTGTAGTCTGGTTCACGTCCAAAAAGCATGTCGCGAAATCCCGAAGTCGGATCGAAATGTCCACCCGTGGCGCCAACTCCGAACGTCGCCACCAGCATTCGCGGACCAACGACGACGCCTTTGTTGATGGAATTGCGCAACGCAACATCGACAAATTCCTTACTGCCAACGAAACGGCTACCGAGATCGCGGACAGTCGTAAAGCCTGCTTCGACTGTCGCGCGCGCATAAAGCGTCGCTCTGATCGCGTGCTCGGAAACGTTCTCGCTCACTTCCTTCAATCGCCGTTCGTTGTAGTTGCCGGAAAAATCGAGCGTGAGATGCGTGTGCCCGTCCATAAATCCGGGCGAGAGTGTCGCATCACCGAGATCGATCACTTGCGCGTCGGCCGGTGCGGGCAAATTGGCTCCCGCATCGACAATCTTGTTGCCCTGCACAATGACAACGCCATTTTGGAGCAGCTCTTTGGATTTTCCGTCGAACAATCGCGCGGCTTTCAGGACGATGACCTTTTCGGGAGGCGCGGCGGCAATCGCTCCTAAACTCAGCAACAGCAACGAAAGTCGAACGAGAGCAGGGAAGTTCATCACGATGGTATAAAAATTGTTCGCCGACAAAGCAAGACACCGCTCCACTTGCGGTCTTGTTTCGCGCCCTGGCTTTGATTCAATGGGCGGATGCTCCAACGAACAGCGTTCGCTTTTTTCTTCGCGTTGATGTCGATCTTTCCGGCGGCTTTCGCTCAAACTAATCCATCGAAAGGGCCGTCGCCCGAGCCGAAATCGGAAGCTTCGCCAACGCCGCCGCCCGCGACTGATTACGACATCCGTTGGGGCGTGAAGATTCCGATGCGCGATAAAGTGGAACTGAACGCGACTCTTTATCTGCCTCACACGCCTGACGGTTCGACGCCGAAGACGCCGGTCGTGTTTACCCTCACGCCGTACATTTCGGACACATATCACCCGCGCGGCGCTTATTTCGCGGCGCATGGTTATGTCTTTGCCATTGTCGATGTTCGTGGCCGCGGGAATTCGGCGGGCGAATTCGAACCGTTCGCGCAAGAACCGCGCGATGGTCATGACGTTGTCGAGTGGCTTGCGCAACAACCCTTTTGCGATGGCAAAATCGCGATGTGGGGCGGCAGTTACGCCGGCTTCGATCAGTGGGCGACGGCGAAAGAATTTCCGCCGCACTTGGCGAGCATCGTTCCGGTGGCGTCGGCGCATCCGGGTTACGATTATCCGAGTCTCAACAACATCGGGTACTCCTACGACGTGCAATGGTTCACCTACACGAGTGGCAAAGCTGGCCAGCTGAATCTCTTCGGTGATTCAAAATTTTGGCGCACAAAATTTCTCGACGCCTACAAGAAGCACATCGCTTTCAGCACGCTCGATTCGTTCGTAGGAAATCCGTCGCAGAATTTTCAGCGCATCCTGAAACATCCAACGCCCGACGCCTATTACGACGCGATGACGCCGTCGCCTGAGCAATTCAAAAAAATCGCGCTCCCGATTCTGAACATCACCGGCCAGTACGACGGAGATGAGATGGGCGCGATGATGTATTACCGCGATTTCATGGCGAACGCGTCGCCGGAAGCGCGCGCGAAACATTTTCTCATCATCGGCCCGTGGGATCATCCCGGCACGCGCACCCCGACCGACGAAGTTGGCGGTGTAAAATTTGGCCCCGGCGCGATTGTCGATCTTAACGATCTGCACCGGCAGTGGTACGACTGGACGATGAAGAATGGTCCGAAGCCGGCATTCCTGAAAAACCAGGTTGCGTACTATTTGCTCGCGCCGGGAAATTCGGGAGCAAACGGCGAATGGAAATACGCTGACAGCTACGCGAATCTAATCGCGAATCCGAAAACGTTTTATCTCGATTCGAAAAACGCGGACGCGAATGGCGTCTATCGCTCCGGTTCTCTGATCGATACGAAGCCGAAGGATGGCTCGGATCAATTCGTGAATGATCCCATGGACACGAGCCGCGGCGAAAATGTCGAAGGCGTGGAATCCAACGACAAAAACGCGGGGCTGGATCAGAAACTTCCGCTTAGCATCGGTAAAGACGGTCTCGTTTATCACACGGACCCGCTGCCCAAAGAAACGTCGCTGGTCGGTTGTCCGAAAATTTCCCTTTGGCTTTCCGTCGACACCCCCGATGTCGATCTTGAAACCGATCTTTACGAAATTCAGCCGGACGGGACGAGCATCGGTCTCTGGAGCGATAGTCGCCGTTTGCGTTATCGAGAATCGCTTCGCGAAGGGAAGCTCGTTAAATCCGGCGAAGTCGTGAAATGCGAGTTCGATCCCGGTTTGTTCGTCGCGCGCCGCTTGATGAAAGGCAGCCGGCTGCGACTCGTTGTCACCTCGCCGAACTCGATCTTCTGGCAAAAAAACTACAACTCGGGCGGCGTGGTTGCGGATGAAACAGAGAAAGACGCGCGCACCGCGCATGTAAAAATTTATCACGACGCCGAGCACGCGAGCACGATCGAGTTGCCGTTGCGTTGATGAGACGGAGCGCACTGGCCGCCGCGGCATTTTTGTTGTTGGCGGTGCAACTGCGCGCCGCGTCCGAGATCGTCGTTGCTATTCGCTATTTGCAAGGCGAGGGCGTGAGCCATTCGCGGCTGTACTTATATAGAGAAGACGGGAAATTCCTTCGCCAACTGACCAACGACGGTCCCGGCCACGATGTCGATCCGATTTTTGCTCCGGATGGCGAGAGCATTGTCTTCACGCGCGAAAACGAGGGCAGGACGTTGGAATTTTGGAGCGTGCAACCGCTCGGCGCAGCTGCCGCCAGACTCGAGGCCGCACCCGAGTGGTATGAAAAAACAAAAACCTCTCCGTATTTCACGAATCGCGATTCGACCAGCGAAAGCGAATCGCCCACGCCTTCCGCAGCTTCGAGCCCAGCCGGAGTCATTGGCGAACGAAAAACTTACAAGGCGCCGGATGGTTCGGTGGAATTGATTTTGCGCGAAGATCCAAGCGACCCGGACGATCAGGCGAATGGCACGTCACGGCAAACATTACGTGCTTCGTTATTTGAAAACTGGAATCCAGGCCGACTTCGGAGCGTTACCGGGTTTCTTTGGCGCCTACGAAATTTTGCACGAGCGACAAAATCCGGACCGCCAATTTTTGCTCGAGGGCTTATTGCGCATGGTTTTTTTCGGTTTGCACCTGAACAGCACTGACGGCGACACCACCTTCGCGCTCGATCTTAACGGGCCGCGCTTTGTTCGTTTGTCGTCGAACTGGGCGGCACCGGTGCCGTTGCCGGGCGAGGCGGCGTTTCTAACGCTCACCGAAAATCGCTACGTTCCCATTGCTGGCACCACAAAAACGGCGAACAGCTCTTATCTAGAACATTGGGATGCGCAGCTTCAGAAAGTTCGTTACGCGAAACCGAAAGCGCCGGCAATTTTTTATGGCGCATCAATGTATCGTCCCGATAAAACGCCGAAGGTGATTGCGATTCGGCAAAATGCAGATTGAAAAAAGCATGAGGAAATTTTTCACGATTTTGTTTTTGATCGCGACGGCCTGTCCGCTTCGAGCGCAGGACACCGGCGCACTCACCAAGCTTGCCGACGATTTCTGGACGTGGCGCGCGAAAACCGCGCCTTTTAACGGCGACGACGTGCCGCGAATGGAGCGACCGGGCGGCACGCGGGATTGGTCGCGCGCGAACATCGATCAGTGCCGGAAAGATTTGGCCGAGTTTGAAACGCGCTGGAAAAAAATCGATGCGAGCAAATGGCCGATCGACAAGCAGGTGGACTATCGGTTGATCGGCTCGGCCTTAGCTCGGGTGCGATGGGAGCTGGATGTTAATCCGAGTTGGCGGCGCGATCCGATGTTTTACATTTCGCAAACGCTGACCGCGCTCGTCGAAGCGTTGACCGTTCCCGCGCCTTACGATGAAGCGCGCAGTCGCGAGATCCTCGCCCGGATCGACAACATTCCCTCAATTCTCGAGCAAGGAATGCAGAATTTGGAGAAACCACCAGCGCCGTTTGCGCGCGTGGCGGCTCAGACGCTCGAAAATGTCCGTCCACATCTGCATCAAATGGCGAGCGCGCTGGCAAGATCGACAACGTTGAAGGAACAGGATCTCTACGCCGCGACAGATCGCGCGGCGGACGCGCTCGAGAAGTATCGCAATTTTTTACAGCAACAAATTCCGTCTCTGCCAAATGAGATTGCCCTCGGCCGTGATGCCTACATTTTCTTTCTGCGGAACGTGGCGCTGATGTCGTACTCGCCGGAAGACCTCCTCGCAATGGGCAAACAGGAATGGAGCCGCGCCGTCGCGTTCGAAGCTTACGAAGCGAACCGGAACAAGAAAGTTCCGCCGTTAAAAATCGCGGACAATATCGACAATTGGATCAAAGACGCGGCCGCGAAGGAGAAACAGGTCCGCGAATTTCTCGAGAGCCACGACATCGTCACTGTTCCGAATTGGGTTCAGCATTGGACGCTCGGCTCACCGCCGGAATATTTGCGCGCGGTCGGTTTCACCGAGACGGACGACTTCACTTCGCCGTCGCGTCTGAATGAAAATTGCGTCCGCTACGTGCCCGAGCCGTCGGACAAACTCGGATATTTTTGGCGCGCGACCGCGATGGACCCGCGCCCGATTTGCGTGCACGAAGGAATTCCCGGCCATTACTTCCAGCTTTGTCTTTCGTGGAAACACGAGAATCCGATTCGCCGTCACTATTACGATTCGGGCTCGAACGAGGGGATCGGTTTTTACGCCGAGGAAATGATGCTGCAGGCCGGCTTGTTCGACGACAGCCCGCACACGCGCGAGATCATTTACAATTTCATGCGATTGCGCGCGCTGCGCGTGGAGGTGGACGTGAGACTCGCGCTCGGTCAGTTCAATCTCGACGAGGCCGCGAAATATTTGCACGACAAAGTCCCGATGGACCAGGAAACGGCGCGCCAGGAAGCGATCGCCTTTGCCACCGGTCCGGGCCAAGCGATCGATTATCAGATCGGGAAATTGCAGATCGTGAAATTTTTGGCCGAAGCGCGCATGAAACAAAGCGACCGATTCAGCTTGCGCGCGTTTCACGATTTCGTCTGGAAAAACGGCAACGTCCCGATCTCGCTGCAACGTTGGGAACTTCTAGGTGACGCCAGCGATGTGCCGCCGCTTCCGTAGTTGTCGATCTAACGAAATCGGCGGCGCGAGATCTCTTCTTTCATGTCTTCCAAATCGTCAAGCCGCTGATCGCGGATCGTTTTGATGTAGAAAATTGTGCCGGCCAGTCCAAGTCCGGCCGCGACGAGAAAATTAAGCTCGGCGCCTTGTTTCCAAAGATAAGCGCCGAGAATTGCCGCCGTGCTCACGATCAGGTCCCGTACTAAATAGTACGCGCCGACCATTTGGCCGCAGCGGGCCGGATCGCAGTAGCCAATGATGAGCGCTTTGCGCGACGTGTCCCCAAATTCCTTCAGGCCGCGAATGGCGAACGCGATCAGCAACGCGCCTAAGCTACGCGAAAGGATCAAGCTGATGGGGAAGAGCGTGAACATAATGAAAGTGACGATGACGAATGGCTCGCGACCATATCGATCCGCAAAGTGCGACGCGGGAATAATGCATAGAGCGGCGCAGAGCATTTCAACCGTTATCAGCACGCCGACTTCTTTTGCGCTGAGGCCGATGTAATCCATCGCGAAAATCACCACCCACGCGTACGGGATGCGTTCGCAAAAGCGGATCAGGATGTCGCTCAGCAGCAAACGCCGCATCGGTTGGTTGAACTCGCGTACGCTCTGGAAAAAGTTGATTCGTTCCGCGCGCGCGCTTTCCGGTTTGGGATCGTCGCGCAGTTTGCGCTGCACGAAGATCGTCGCGAGCGAAAGGACAATCGAGATCACGAGCGCGATGCGCACCCCGCCGACCACGCCGAAGTGATCGATCAATACTCCGCCGAAGAACGGCGCGATCATGATCGGCAAGCGTTTGATGACGGATTGCACGCCGATTCCCATCGAGTGGCGATTTGCTTCCAGCGCCGCGGCGACGAGCGAAAAAGTGGCAGGCAGCGAGAAACAGCTCCACGAGAGAAATAAAAACATCCCGGCGATGACCGCGCCCCAATGCGGAACTAAAAGCACGAGCGCGTAACCGACGATTGAAACGATGTTGAAGGTCAGGAACGCGCGGCGATGTCCCCAAAGATCGACAATCACGCCACCGGGATAGGCGTAGACCGCGCCGAGCAAAGTTTTAAGCGCGTCGTAAAGCCCGATCACGAAAACGCCCGCGCCGAGCGCCTGCAAAAATTTCGGCACGAAACGCATCCACAGTTCTTCGCCCGCGCCGATCACGAAAATGGCGGCGAGCAAGACAACGAGATTGCGCTTGAGTCCGAAGAATTCGGCGAGAGATTTCAGCGCAGGCACGTTCGAGTTTTGTCGGATTTGGAGCGATTGTTCAAGCCGGCGTCCGAACGAAATTCTCTCGGCTTTTGAGAAGCCGCGGCCGATGATTAATCACATGGAAGACAACGACTCCAAGTCACGCATGATTGCGAAGGTTCCGGAAGTTACCCTCGTTTTCTGGATCATTAAGATTCTGGCCACGACGTTGGGCGAAACCGGTGGTGACGCGGTCACGATGTCGTGGCTCGGTGAAACAACCGCGGAAGCGAAGGGCACCGGTTATCTCATTGGCACGGCGATCTTCGGCGTCATTTTTGTTCTCGCGGTGCTCGTGCAAATCAAGGCGAAGAAGTTTCACCCATTTCTTTACTGGCTCACGATTGTCGCCACGACCACCGTCGGCACCACGCTTGCAGATTATTGCACGAGATCGCTCGGCATCGGTTACACCGGCGGATCGACAATTTTGCTCGTGTTAGTGATCGCGTCGCTTTTGATCTGGCGTTGGTCGACCGGCAGCATTTCGGTTGAAACGGTCAACACGCCGAAGGTCGAAATTTTTTATTGGGTGACGATCATGTTTTCGCAAACGCTCGGCACCGCGCTCGGCGATTGGGTCGCGGATACCAACGATATGGGATATCTCGGCGCCGCTGCGATTTTCGGCGGCGCGTTGTTGGTGACCGCGCTTCTTTATTATTTCACGAGCATTTCGCATGCGGTTTTATTTTGGGCCGCGTTCATTCTGACGCGTCCGCTCGGCGCGGTGGTCGGTGATTTTCTCGACAAACCGCACGCGCAAGGAGGACTCGCACTCAGCCGCTACACCGCGTCTCTCGGGTTGTTGGTCGTGATCGTCGCGTTGATTTTAATTTTCCCGCAACGGCCGGCTTCAAAAGCGCATTGATCGATTAGTAGAGCAATTGCACGCCGCAGTACCCGATGAACGCGAGCGGATCGCCGTCCGGCGTGTGGATTTCGTGGCCTAACGAACCGATAAAAATGCAGTGCTCGGTCAGCGTTTGACGAAGGCCGAAGTTCGCCGTCCACACTTCGCGATCGAAATTCATCCGCGACGTGCCGTGAAGCTCGGCCATCAACATTGTTTGCTTCGAAATTTCGTAACCGCCGACCGCGCCGTAAAGGAATTCGCTTCGACCAACGCTGCTTGCGAGCGCTCCGAATTCTCCATCGACATGCCAGCGCCCGAAAGTTTTCGCGGCTTGAAAAGGAATTTGAAAACGCGTCCCGTCTTCCGCCAATCCGCGCCGCACCGACGATTGCACAATGTTGAAAAGGATTCGCGGAAACATCGACATGTCGAAACCGCTCTTTTCTTCGTCGAGAAAGCGCCACTTTAGCGCCGCCTCGGTTCCGCCGAGTCCGCCAATCGCTCCGTGATTCTCGCGCTTCAACAACACCGGCGCGCTCTGCAGCGTGAGCTGAATGTGCTCGCCGACGCCGTAATTCAAATCGATCGCCGGCAAATCGTAAGCCGTATCGCCGGCGCGATGCTCGAACGCGATCGCGATATTGTTCTCCCACTTTCCCGGACCGGGCGTGCCGGGATCATCCGTGATCATCGGCGGCCCGCCTTGCGCGCACGCGAGCCGCGCCAGGCACAAAGCGAAACCGACAACCGCTATTCGTCGCACACGCTAATGGTTCGCCGATTTGCTCGGGCGGTAAACCAAAAGCTTTAGTGTGTTGGGAACAACGGTAGGCCGCGCAGGCGACGCGCCGGGTGAAGGCGAAGGCGCAGGCTGAAATTGCGCGCTCGGCAAATAAATGCGGTGCGTTTTCGGATCGAGCGCAATCGTCCGTGCGCCGCGTTCGGTCTTCAACGTTTGCAAGATCGACAACTTATCGGGCGAATCTTCATGCGCGATCGTGACCGCGCCTTCGCCGCACGATGCGAACGCGAGCTGCATTGCTTCGTCAAACGCGCAGCCGTCGGTTCCGGAGCACATCGGAACATTCGCGATCACTTTGCCGTTTTCGGCGTCGACCATCACCATCATTTTGTTATGACAGGCCGCGAATAAGCGATGATGTGCGGTGTCGAGCGCGATGCCGGTCGGTTCTTCACCCGGAGCGAGCGGCCAGTGCGCAATCACTTCGTGCTTCGCGCTGTCGATCACTGCGACTTCGCTCTTGTCTTCAAGGTTGACGTAAACGCGCCCAGCATTTTCATCGACCGCCGCGAATTCCGGATTTCCCGGAAGCGAAATCGTCGCGACAACTTTTGTTTCTTTTGCGTCGATCACCGTCACAGAATTTCCGCTGTGATTGAAAACGTAAACCTCTTTGCGTTTCGGTTCGTAAACGATCGCGTCCGGATTTTGTCCGGTGTCGATCTTCGAAATGGTCTTGAGCGTCGTTAGATCGACCACGCTCGATTTGTTTTCTTTCCCGTTGGATGAAAATCCTCGATTGAATTCGGGCACGGCGACGAACGCGTGAACTCCCGGAGTGTTCGCGATCTCACCGGCAACTTTGTTCGCGTTAAGATCGACAACGACGACTTTGGTCGCGTGCGAGAGGTAAAGACGTTCCGCCGCGGAATCGATTGTGAGAATGTCCCAGCCGCCTTCGCCCCCAATCGGAATCTCGTTAACGAATTGAAACTGCTGCGACTGGACGACGGACGCAGCGGCAAACAAGATTGCGAAGAGCAAACAGAGTCTTTTCATAAATAAAAGGTGGATCGCGCTTGGAGAGCGCGATCCACCTTACAATTGGTAAACTACGTCAGCGAACTGATTAGTGTTTCTCGCCTTTTTCGCCGGCTTCCGAATGTTTGCCGAGCATTTTGCCGTTCGCGTCGAATTTGTAACCCCATTCTTTGCCGTCTTTGCTGACGACAGCTTCATAATCCGCGCCCTCTTTTTCCCAGCGAACGATTGAGCCTCCTTTGGCTTGTTTCTCAGCCGCCTTTTGCACGGCTTGCGGCACATCAGAGCTGTTGACGCTCTGTTCTTCGTGTTTCTTTTCTTTTGCCTGAGCAACGCCAAAGGCGAGTCCGGCGCTGATCGCGGCGATTGTGAACAATTTAGGTGTCTTCATGGTTATTTGATTTTGACTCACGGCCTCCACCCTTGTTCGAAGATCGACAACCACTTAGGCGGGAAAATTCGCTGCGTGAGATTTGGCCTGACAACCAAAACGCTTACTTCGATGCTGCGAGTGGATGTCAAACATTGCTGCATAGTTAATCAAAGTAGCCGGCTCTTATGAACCGCACTCTCTCCGCGCAAGATCGACATCGCGGTCCGACGTTTGCCGAAGCGTTTCGGTTTTGGCTCAAGCTCGGATTCATCTCGTTCGGTGGACCCACCGGCCAGATCGCGATCATGCAGACCGAGCTGGTGGAAAAGAAAAAGTGGATCAGCCAGTCGCGATTTTTGCACGCGCTGAACTTTTGCATGCTGCTCCCCGGCCCGGAAGCGCAACAACTCGCGATCTACATCGGCTGGCTTCTCCACAAAATCCGCGGCGGCATCGTCGCCGGCGCGCTGTTCGTTGTTCCGTCGATCTTCGTTTTGTGGGCGCTCAGTTACATTTACGCCGCATTCGGAAATCTGCCTTGGATCGCGGCAATCTTTTACGGACTAAAACCGGCGGTGACGGCCATCGTTTTGGTGGCGATGATTCGAATCGGCCGCCGCGCGCTGCGAAATGCAGTCATGTGGTCGCTCGCGGCGCTCGCGTTTGTCGGGATTTATTTTTTCAAAGTGCCGTTTCCCGCGATCGTCTTCGGCGCCGGCGTGGTCGGCTTTATCGGCGGAACATTTTGGAAAGGTAAATTCTCAATCGCGGCCGGCCACGGTGGAGCGGAGAAATTGTCCGTCATTAGCGACGAACAGGAATCGCCCCCGCACACGAAACCAAATCTCCGCCGTGCGATTTGGATTTCACTAATCTGCATCGCGCTCTGGATTGCGCCGACCGTGCTCGCAGGATTTTTGCGCGGTTGGAACAGCACGCTTTTTCAGGAAGGATTATTTTTCAGCAAAGCGGCAGTCGTGACATTCGGCGGCGCGTATGCGGTTTTGCCTTACGTCGCGCAACAAGCCTTGTTTCATTACGGCTGGCTCAAACCCGGACAGATGATGGACGGACTGGGTCTCGCCGAGACGACGCCCGGACCGTTGATCATGGTTTTGCAATTCGTCGGATTCATGGGCGCGTGGCAACACCCGGAAGAATTATCGCCGCTCCTCGCTGCAACTTTGGGCGCGCTGCTCACCACTTGGCCGACTTTCACGCCTTGTTTTCTTTGGATCTTCGTCGGCGGTCCGCACATCGAGCAATTGCGCGGCAACGAAAAACTCTCGAGCGCGCTCAGCGCCGTTACCGCCGCCATCGTCGGCGTCATTTTGAATCTCGTGGTCTGGTTTGCTGTGCACGTCTTCTTTCCGCAATCCGGCGTTGTCGATTGGTTCGCGATCGTTCTCTCGCTCGCCGGATTTATCGCGATGCTGCGTTACAAGATCGACATCATCCCAGTCGTCGTCGCCAGTGGCCTGCTCGGGTTGATTTGGAAAATGTTTGTCCTGCGTTAAGGCGACGCGGTGGAAGTATGAAGGGCAATCCGATTGCCTTCCGAATCGATGATCACTGCGCGAAACCCGTGTTCGCCAATTTGTTGACGAGCGCGCAAAATTTTTCCACCGTTCGCGCGGGCGGCTTCGACTGCTTCGTCCAAGCGTCCTTCGACCAAAAGATAAATCAGCGGCCCGTTCGCCGACGGCGTGTTACTCACGCCGCCGCTATCGCTTCGCACACAGAGACAGCCGGATGCGCTTTGTTCTTCGTGCGGCAAAAGTCCGTATTCCATTCCGCCTTCGGACAATCTCTTCACTTCTTGCCCGAGCACAGCGGAATAAAATTTTATCGCGCGATCCAAATTGTTAACGGGAATGTCAGTCCAGCAAAGCGTGTCAGCGGCCATGGTTGATTGATGAACAAAAAGGCGCGGTCAATCGAGCCAAAGATTTACGCGCGGCGCGATGCAAGATCGACAACTTGCGCCTAGAATGGGGCCGGTGAGCAGGCACCCAAGCAAGATCGAGGATTACGCTTTTCTGAGCGACACTCAAACCGCTGCGCTCGTCAGTCGCGACGGATGCGTCGATTGGCTTTGTTTCCCGCGTTTTGATTCCGGGGCGTGTTTCGCGTCGCTGCTCGGCACGTCCGAAAATGGACATTGGCGATTCTTTCCGGACGAGCCGGTCAAAAATGTAACTCGTCGATATCGTGGCCATACGCTGATTCTCGAAACGCAAATCGAAACCGCGAGTGGCGCGGTCCGTCTGATCGATTTCATGCCGCCGCGCGGAAAAAATCCTGACCTCATTCGAATTGTCGAGGGCATTCGCGGTTCGGTGAAGATGCAGATGGAGCTGATTGTCCGATTCGGTTACGGCCAGATCGTGCCGTGGGTGCGTAAACGCAACGGCGGTCTGGAAGGGATTGCCGGGCCGGACGGATTGATCCTGCGCACGCCGATCGAGACGCATGGCAAAGATTTGACGACTGTCGCCGAATTTGAAATTCGCGAAGGCGATCGCGTGCCGTTCGTTTTGACCTGGTTTGCGTCGCACGAATCCCCGCCGGAAGCGGTGCACGCAGACCATGCCTTGCGCGACACGGAAAAATATTGGGGCCAATGGGACATTCAATGTCACAAGGACATTCCGTGGCGTGATGAAGTCGTTCGTTCCTTGATCACACTGAAAGGTCTTACCTACGCTCCGACCGGTGGCGTCGTGGCCGCGGCGACGACTTCGTTGCCGGAACAAATCGGCGGCGTGCGAAATTGGGATTATCGCTTCTGCTGGCTGCGCGACGCGACGTTCACCTTGATTGCGTTCATGAACGCCGGCTTCACTGAGGAAGCGAAGATGTGGCGCGAATGGTTGTTGCGCGCGATCGCCGGCAGTCCGGCGCAAATGCAAATCATGTACGGCGTGCATGGCGAGCGTCGTCTCGATGAATTCGAAGTGCCGTGGCTCAGCGGCTACGAAAATTCAAAGCCGGTGCGAATTGGAAACGCCGCGTCGCAGCAATTTCAGCTCGATGTTTATGGCGAAGTGCTCGCGGCAATGTATCGCGCGGACCAGGCCGGGATCAAAATGGAGGAACCGGATTGGGCGCTCGTCTCCGGGTTGTTGGAATTTTTGAAGATGCATTGGCAGGACCCCGACGAGGGGATTTGGGAAGTGCGCGGGGGACGAAGACAATTCACGCATTCAAAAATCATGGCGTGGGTCGCGTTCGATCGCGCGATCAAGCTCGCGGAAGAATGCAACTGCGAAGCGGGCGATAAAGTAAAGGGCTGGCGAAAAGTTCGGGACGAAATCCACGCCGAAGTTTGTGAGCGTGGTTACAATCCGCGCAAGAAAGCGTTCACGCAGTTTTACGGGAGCGAAGGATTGGACGCGAGCTTGCTCACAATGCCGTTCACTGGGTTTCTGCCGATGAATGACGAGCGCGTTCGAAATACGATCGAGGCGATCGAGCGGGAGCTGAACGAGGATGGATTCATTTTGCGATATCGTCCGGGGAAAGAAAACGTCGACGGTCTGCCGGGAACCGAAGGCGTGTTTTTGCCATGCTCCTTTTGGATGGCGGCGTGTTTGCACGTGATCGGACGCAAAGATGACGCGCGCGAGTTGTTCGAGCGCCTGCTCGGACTGCGGAACGATCTCGGCTTGCTCTCAGAGGAATACGATCCGGTCGCCAAACGTCAGCTTGGAAATTTTCCCCAAGCCTTTTCGCACGTCGCGCTCGTTGTCACCGCGCTCGTGCTCGCGGACATGGATCCAATGCAAAAAGCAGAACGCGCCGGCCAATAACACGTTTCGCGAAGTCAGACTTCGAAAATCATGACGGCGGTGATGATGACGGAATGGATCCAGACCAATACCACCAGCGCCATGCGAAGATTGGCCGATGCGTAGCTTTCGCCGTCATCGCTTTTCCGGCTGAAGAATTTTCGCCGGTGCCGGATGAAATAGATGCCAGCATAGATGATCGCGACCTCGATCAATGCGAAAAAAATCTTTAGCGGGACTGACGCTCCCGGCTGCAGCTTCGCGAGAACGAACTCCATATAATTGAATCGCGCGCCCGGGGCTGTTGCGATTCAATAAGGATGGCAGAGATCGGCGAGCGCGCGGGAAATAACGTATCCTTTTGGGAGCGGACGGCGAAGAAATTTCAGAGTGCGCCCGTCGCGGAAAATCTAACGACTGACGTTTGTATTGTTGGCGGCGGCATCGCCGGCGTGACCACGGCTTATCTGCTCGCGCGCGAACGGCGCAATGTTGTCTTGATCGACGACGGTCCGCTCGGCAGTGGCATGACCGGCCGCACGACCGCGCACCTGTCGAACATGATTGATGACGGTTATGTCGAGATCGAAGAGATGCTCGGCGAAGAATATGCCCGGCTAATCGCAGAAAGTCACAGTGCGGCAACTGATAGAATCGAAGAAATCGTGCTCGAAAATAAGATCGAGTGCGATTTCGAGCGCTTAGAAGGTTATCTATTTCTTCCGCCCGGCGGATCGGTCACGGATTTGATGAAAGAGCTCGATGCGATTCATCGCGCCGGCCTGACGGACGTTGAGCGCGTTGACGAAGTTCCGAAAACAAAAATCAAAACTGACGCCGCATTGCGTTTTTCACAGCAAGCGCAATTTCATCCGCTGAAATATCTCGAAGGCGTCGCGCGCGCGATTGTCGATCTTGGCGGAAGAATTTTTACCGGCACGCGCGTCGTGAGCGTGAAAGACGGCGACCGCGTCACGATCCAAACGTCCGATGGAAATACAATCACCGCGCAGGCTGCCGTCGTCGCGACGAATTCTCCGATCAACGATCGTTTGGTGATTCATTCGAAGCAGGCTCCCTACGCGAGTTACGTCATCGCTCTGCGGGTGAAAGAAAAAACCGAGCACGTGCTTTACTGGGACACGGCCGAGACTGCGGCCGAGGAAAAACAGACAATTGCTCCCGCGCCGTATCATTACGTTCGATTTGCGCGCGATGGAGACAACGATGTGTTGATCGTCGGCGGCCAGGATCACAAAACGGGACAAGCCGACGATTGCGAGATGCGTTTTTCTAAACTCGAACGTTGGGCGCGAGATCGTTTCCCATTTGCCGGCGAAATCACCGATCGTTGGTCGGGTCAGGTTCTCGAACCTGTGGATGGCGCCGCTTACATCGGACGAAATCCCGGCGATAAAAATGTTTATGTCGCAACCGGTTTCTCCGGAAACGGAATCACCTATGGAACGATCAGCGGGATGTTGATTGTCGATCTTATCGCCGGTCGCGAGAACCGTTGGGCGAAACTCTACGATCCAGCGCGCATAACATTGGAGCCAAAAGCGCTCGCGGATTACGTGAGGGAGAACGCGAACGTCGCCGCGCAAATGATAGATTACGTCACCGCCGGCGACGAACCATCCGCCGACAAAATTAAAAATGGCGACGGCGCCATTCTGCGCGAAGGCGCGAGAAAAATTGCGGCCTATCGCGATGAGAATGGAACACTCCACCAATTTTCCGCGGTCTGTCCGCATTTGAAATGCATCGTGCGCTGGGATAGCTGCGAAAAAACGTGGGATTGTCCGTGTCACGGCTCGCGCTTCGATGCGCTCGGCCGCGTCGTCAACGGTCCCGCGATTTCCGATTTGGAACGTGTTGAGTGAAGCGCTCGTGTTGTATTGGACGCTGCTAGAGTCCAATTTTTCGGGAACCGCGCGGCGCGCTAGTCCTTGTGTTGAATCGAGCCCGCGCCGGTAACGTGCTTCGTGACGTTCGCCGGATTTCCCGAGTAGGTGACCTTGCCCGCGCCGGTGATGGAGACGCTCAAACTCTCCGACACGTTTACCTCCGCGCGTGAGGCGCCGGTCGAAGAAATCGTGGCGGTTTTGGTTTGCAATGAATCCGCCTCGAGCTGACTCGCGCCCGTCATCTCGGTGATGAGATCGTCCACAGCGCCGTCGAGTTTGACTCTCGCGGCGCCGGTCGTTTCGATGGCGAAGCTGTGTCCGGAAAGCTGACTCGCACTCAATCGTGCCGCGCCGGTGAGGCGCGCGCCCTCGC
>DATBCV010000022.1:0-7314 GCA_036270275.1 Chthoniobacterales bacterium
GGCCAACGTCGCGCGTAATCTCCGCGAGTTCCTCGACAAGGTCTCCGTCATCGGGTTGACCGGCAAAGATCCGGGCGGTCTGCAGCTGCGCCAATTATTGGCCGAACAGAAGATCGACATCTCCGATTCAATCGAGGACGAAAAATTTTCCACGATCGTTAAGACCCGCATCATCGCCCGCCATCAACAAGTGGTCCGGGTCGATCGCGAGAAAATTAGCAGTCCTAACAACGGCCAGGTTTCGAAAATCGTTGCCGCCATCAAGAAGAAGCTCCCGAAGATCGACGCAATTATTTTCGAGGATTACGGCAAGGGATTTTTGACGCCCGAACTTGTGGCGCAAATCGCAAAGGACGCGCGCGCGGCGAAGAAGATCGTCACCGCCGATCCAAATCCGAACAACGCGATCCAATGGAATGCGGTGACCGCGGTGAAACCGAACCGCGCGGAAGCGTTCATCGCCGCCGGCATTGCAGATCGCGACTCCGATGTCGCGCCGAAGAAGGATGTCGATCTTGTTCGCGTTGGAAAACAACTGTTGCAAAAATGGGGCACGCAATATTTGCTCGTCACGCTCGGAGAACATGGCGTGATGTTTTTCGAAAAAGGCAAACATCCGCACCACATCCCGACCAAAGCGCGGGACGTATTCGACGTTTCGGGCGCGGGCGACACGGCCATCGCGCTTTTCACGCTCGCCTTGGTCGGCAATGCGACGCCGCTCGAGGCCGCGTTGATCGCGAATCACGCGAGCGCGGTCGTAGTTGGGAAACTCGGGACGGGCACGGTCACGCGCGATGAATTGATTTCCAGCTTCGAGCATGACGTTGAATGATGCGAAGTCGCCCGCTGTCTTTGTCGATCGCGACGGCACAATCATTCACGATGCGAATTACTGTTCAGACCCAGCCCAAGTCAGAGCGTTTGATGGAGCTGCGGAAGCGTTGCGCCGACTCAAGAAAGCTGGATTCAAAATCATCGTGATCACGAACCAAAGCGGAATCGGCCGCGGCTTTTTCAGTGAGAAACAATATCGCGCCGTCGAAGCGGAAGTTTCGCGCCAGCTCGGCGATGGTTTGATCGACGCCACGTATTTCTGTCCGGACGCCCCGGGCCAAGCGTCTAAGTGCCGCAAACCGGCGCCGGGAATGGTCTTGCAAGCCGCGAAGGACCACGATGTCGATCTTTCCCTGTCCTTCTTGATCGGCGACAAGGAGATCGACGCAGAATGCGCCCATAACGCCGGCGTTCGCGCAATCCGGGTCCGGACCGGCTTTGATCGATCAACCGAGACAAGCTGCGCGGACTGGGTGGCAGAGGATCTCGCCGCGGCTACGAAAATTATCCTGAACGCGACGAAATGAGCACGGCCATTGGAATAATTCCCGCGCGTTGGCGTTCTACGCGTTTTCCAGGAAAACCGTTGCATCTGATTACAGACAAACCTCTTCTTCGGCACGTTTGGGAACGCTGCCGCCGCGCGATGGAGTTGGACTCAGTCATCATTGCGACGGACGACATGCGAATTGCCACAGCAGCGTTTGAATGGGGCGCCGAAGTGGCAATGACCTCGGCAAAGCATCAAAGCGGCACGGACCGCGTCGCCGAAGTCGCGCGCAAGCTTCGCGGCTTCGAGTACATTATTAATATCCAGGGCGACGAACCTCTCATTGATCCAGCGCTGCTCGATCGAATGGTCAAAACTCTTCGCTCGGAGCGCAAGATCGACATTGTCACGGCCGCGCATCCGTTTGAAAACGCCGCCGAAGCCTCATCGCCACATCAGGTGAAGGTCGTTGTCGATCTCAATGGCAACGCGCTCTATTTCTCGCGCTACCCAATCCCCTTCCCGCGCAATCGAGCTGTATCGATTCGTTATCTGCGTCACCAGGGCATCTACGCTTTTCGGCGCAAAGCGTTGTTGGATTTTGTTCGGTCGAAACCGACGCTATTGGAACGGGCAGAGTCGCTTGAGCAATTGCGCGCGCTTGAAAATGGTGTAACGGTTCATGTGCTCCTCACTAAACATGGATCGCCCGGTGTAGACACACCGGCAGACGCAAAAGCGCTCGAGCGAAAGCTGGCTCGCGCAAAAGCAAGAGGAGTCGCTCGATGAAATACATTTTCGTCACGGGCGGCGTTGTCAGTTCGTTAGGCAAAGGGCTCGCGGCTGCTTCGCTTGGAACATTGCTCGAAGCGCGCGGACTGCGCGTTGTCCTGCAAAAATTCGATCCTTATCTCAATGTCGATCCTGGAACGATGAATCCGTTTCAGCATGGCGAAGTTTACGTCTTGAACGATGGCGCCGAGACCGATCTCGACCTCGGCCATTACGAGCGCTTCACCAACTGCATCCTTTCGCGACACAACAATCTCACCAGCGGTCAGGTTTACGAATCGGTAATCCTCAAAGAGCGCCGCGGCGATTATCTCGGCAAAACTGTCCAGGTCATTCCGCACGTCACCGACGAAATCAAAGATCGCATCCGCGAAATTTCCGACGAATCAAAATACGACGTGGTCATCACCGAGATCGGCGGAACGACCGGAGACATCGAAGGGCTGCCCTTTTTGGAAGCGATCCGGCAATTCATTCTCGAAGTCGGCGCCGAGAACGTGGTGACGATGCATGTCACGCTCGTGCCGTACATCAAAGCGGCGGCCGAATTGAAAACGAAGCCGACGCAGCAAAGCGTTGCCAAACTCCGCGAGATCGGATTGCAACCGCAGGTGTTGATTTGCCGAAGCGAAAAACCGATCGATCGCGAGCTGCGCCAGAAATTGTCGATGTTCTGCAGCGTTTCGGAGAAGGCAGTGATCGAAGCGCGCGACGTGGAGCACACGATTTACGAAGTGCCGCTGATGCTGCACGAGGAAGGGCTCGACCAACTCGTTTGCGATCTGCTCCACGTGAAAACTCCCGCGCCGAAGCTGACGGGATGGAAAAAATTCGTCGATTGCGTCATCAGTCCGCGCAAGCGCGTGAAAATCGCGGTCGTCGGAAAATACATTCATCTCCAGGACGCCTACAAAAGTATTTACGAATCGCTCACCCACGCGGCGGCGAGCGAAGATTGCGGGATTGAGTTGAAGCTCGTCGATGCGGAATCGCTTCAGGACCGCGTGGGCGAAAAACTCAAAGACGTGGCCGGCGTCCTCATTCCGGGCGGATTCGGAGAACGCGGCGTCGAGGGGAAAATCGAAGCCGCAAAATACGCGCGCGAACACGGGATTCCTTACCTCGGACTTTGTTTGGGAATGCAGGTCGCGACGATTGAATTCGCGCGAGACGTTTGCGGCTTTGAAAAAGCGAACAGCACCGAGTTTGATCCGGAGACGCCGGACCCGGTGATTTCATTGCTCGAAGACCAGCGCGAGAAAATTCAGAACAAAGGCGCGAGCATGCGGTTAGGAACCTGGCCGACGAAGATCGCTAAAGGAACGCTCGCCGAAAAAATTTATGGCGCGAACGACGTGATGGAGCGGCACCGCCACCGTTACGAATTCAATATGCAATACCGCGACAAGATGGCGGATAAAGGTTTCATCATCTCGGGAACTTCGCCGGACGGGACGCTCGCGGAATTGATCGAGCTTTGCGATCACCCCTATTTCATCGGTTGCCAATACCATCCCGAGTTCCAGAGCAAGCCGAACAAGCCGCATCCGCTCTTTCGCGGATTCATCCAGGCGGCGCTCGCGTTTGAGCCTCAGGGTGAGACGCGCGCTGCAACCGATCCAAAATCGCAGCGCCGAGTCCCTGATCCGGAACTCGTTCTGCAACGATAAGATCGACATCGAGCGCGTCGAGCTCGCGCAGATAACGAAATAAATTCGCGGCGGCTTCGCGCAAGTCTTGTTTCTCGCTCAAGTTTCGAATTGCGACGAAGCGCGCGTCCTTCCCAGTGGGGTTCCACGCGAGTAAGGCGCATCTTTCATTCGATCGGAAGGATTTTAAATCATCCACGATTCGTAACGGCGTTTTTGGCGCGTAGTGCGACGGCAATTGACCGGGCGCAGAAATTTTCTCGCCGCGTTGTGCGATTCGAATTTGCCCGAATTCGCTCAACTGTTCGCTAGTAATGGGTCCGCGCCGCAAGATGTCGATCTTGCGCTCGCGGACTGCGACGATCGTCGATTCGAGTCCGTGCGTTGTTGAGCCGGCGTCGATGATAAGTGGAATGCGACCGTTCAGCTCGTCAAAGACATGCTGGGCTGTAGTCGGACTAATCCGGCCGAAACGATTCGCGCTCGGCGCGGCCAAAGGCGCATCGAACGCGCGAATGATTTCAGCAAACACCGGATGCGCACTGATGCGCACCGCGACAGTATTGAGGCCGGCGGTGACGATGTCGGGGACGATTGTTTTGCGCGACAAAACAACCGTCAGCGGTCCCGGCCAAAATTTCTCCGCAAGCTTCGAAACCAATTGTCGATCTTCGGTGCGAAGATCGACAATTTTTTCCAGCCATGTCTGGTCCGGAAGATGAACAATCAGTGGATCAAATCGGGGCCGCCCTTTTGCTTCGAAAATTCTCGCGACCGCAACTGGATCAAGAGCATTCGCGGCCAGGCCGTAAACGGTTTCGGTCGGGAGCGCAACGATTTCGCCTTTGCGCAGCAATTCAACCGCCGCGTTGCGGTCGGTTGAAATTTCCGTTTTCACCGAGGCAACTTCGCCGCGAGCACGCTTTCGGACTGCTTTTTGCGGAAGGCTTCGAGTTTTTGCCGCAGCGTTTTGTCGTTAGTCGCGATGATGGCTGCGGCGAGCAGTGCGGCGTTCTTTGCCCCGGCTTCGCCAATTGCCAATGTCCCGACGGGAATTCCGCCCGGCATTTGCGCAGTGGACAGAAGCGAATCAAGCCCTTGAAGTTTTGATTGAATCGGAACGCCAAGGACTGGCAGCACGGTATTCGCGGCGACGACCCCAGCGAGATGCGCAGCGCCGCCGGCGCCGGCGATGATGACGCGAAGTCCGCGATCCGCCGCCTTCGTGGCAAACTCCGTTGTCTGAACCGGTGTTCGGTGCGCCGAAAGCACATGCGCCTCGTTAGGCACGCCAAGCTCGTCCAGAGTCTCGACAGCGTGTCGCATCGTTTCCCAATCCGATTTGCTCCCCATCAACACCGCGACCAATGATTTCGATTCAGCCATAATGTGCGGGAAGCTAACAGCGTCCGCTGCAGAATTTCAAAGAGAAGATGTCGATCTTTTCAAGCGGCTGCTCCGGCGGCATATTGGCCGGTGAACGCGACCGGATCGATTGTCCTCATCGGAATGATGGGCGCCGGAAAATCTTCGGTCGGCCGCCGTTTGCAAAAACGCACCGGCCTGGCCCGGATGGACATCGACGAGATGTTGGTTGCCGAGGCTGGAATTCCAATCGCCCAAATCTTTGCCACCCTCGGCGAGAACAAATTTCGTGACGCTGAGACTCAATTGCTTCGAAAATTGGAACCCACGCGGCCAAGCATCGTCGTTACCGGTGGCGGGGTCGTTCTGCGCGCCGAGAATGTGGATCTTTTGAAAACGCTGGGCACGATCGTTTGGTTAACGGCCGATGAGCTGACCTTGTTCGAGCGCGCGTCGCGCCGAAACGATCGGCCACTATTGCAGAAGGAAAATCCGCGTGTGGTTTATGCAGAATTGCTTCGCGAACGCGAACCGCTGTATGCAGCTGCCGCTGACATTCAGATAAACACTTCGCAGAAAACGCACGACGAAGTTGCGGAAATCATTTTGAACAAGCTCGGAGAATTGGCCGCCCGATGAATGCCGCCGCAACCGACCTGCCGCACGTGACGGCGGCAGCTGCAACACCGACGGAAATCAAGACGCGCGTTGTCGATTTTGCGCGCGAGCTCGGGTTCGACTCGTGCCGGATCGCGGCCTGTTCTCCCCCAACCCACGCGAAAGCGTTCGGTGAATGGCTGAACGAAGGCGCGCACGGCGAAATGAATTACATGGCGCGCGGCGAAGAGAAGCGAAACGAACCGGTAAAGATTTTGCCGGGCGCAAGGTCGATCATCGTTTTGGCTCTGAATTATTTTAACGAAAGCGGAAAGCGGAAAACGGACAGCGGAAAAAAAGGCAGGATCGCCCGCTACGCGTGGGGCGACGATTACCATCATGTGATCGAGGCGAAGTTGCACAAGATCGACAATTTCCTGCGGCAGTTTGGCGGCGAGCAAAAATGTTATGTCGATACCGGACCGATTTTGGAACGCGATTACGCGGCGATCGCTGGAATCGGTTGGCAGGGCAAGAGCACGATGTTGATTAACGAGAAACTTGGCACGTGGTTTTTTCTCGCGGAAATTTTGACGACGCTAGAGTTGCCGGCGGACGAACCGGTGCGCGATCGCTGTGGAAAATGCGAGCGCTGCATCACCGCGTGTCCGACAGGAGCGATCACCGCTCCGCAGAAATTGGACGCGCGTCGCTGCATTTCTTATCTCACGATTGAGTTGAAGAGCTCGATTCCGCTCGAGTTGCGGCCGCTCATTGGCGATCGCATCTTCGGTTGCGACGATTGCCTCGACGCCTGCCCGTGGAACCGATTTGCGACAACCTCGCGAGAAAGTGCGTTTGCCGCGCGCAAATCGACAACGGCATTTACGTTGCGAGATTATTTGGAGCTAAACGAAGTCGAGTTCCGCAATTTGTTTCGTGATTCGCCCATCAAACGAATCAAGCGGCGCGGATTTTTGCGCAATGTTTGCGTGGCGCTGGGAAATGTCGGAACCGAGGATGATTTGCCGGTTTTGCGCCGCGCGGCGGGCGATCCCGAGCCGTTGATCGCGGAGCATGCGGCATGGGCGATCGGTCAAATCGAGAAGCGCACGATCAGCTCGACGGACAGAGTTTGAATCCAAAAAGCCTTTTGGCCGCATCCCATTGTCGATCTTGTGAACGCGATTTGCTTGAAAAGGTCTAAACAAGGCGTACTTCTGAGCGTTTCCGCCCCCTGAATCCCTGATGCACCAAACCGTGACGACCCCGGAGGCCGATCCGAAAGCCGCGAAAAAGCGGCGCTCGCGGCGCAGGAAACAAATCATCTGGGGCGCGGCCGGTTTTCTCGTGCTCTGGGTGATCGTTTCGATTGTTCTGTCCAAGCGCGAGAAGCCAATCCCGGTGACGACAGAGAAAGCTGCGCGCCGAACGATTGTCCAAACAGTTTCAGCCACGGGCAAAGTCCAGCCTGAGACCGAAATAAAAATTTCACCTGAAGTTGCGGGCGAAATTATTGAGCTGCCGGTCACGGACGGTTTGAACGTCAAAAAGGGGGATCTGCTTTGCCGAATCAAACCCGAT
>DATBCV010000023.1:0-13859 GCA_036270275.1 Chthoniobacterales bacterium
CTAAGGAGAGATTCATCGCACTCGAACTTCGGTTCGAAGCGCGGTTGAATAGGTCGACGGCTAAATCCTTTGGGTGAATCAATTGATCATCCAAACGGACATGCCGTGAAGACTTTGGAATCGAAAGAAACCAGAGCCCAAAGAAATGACGCGGATAACGCACAATTCAGTCTTTGCTGCACATCGACTAGATGCCGGATGACGATTTCAAGATCGACATCCGGCATTTTCCTTTTCTCGATAGGCCAACAAATCGCGCGATCGCGTTGCAAACACGCGACGCAGACGGCCGCTCATTCAGTGAAGAAGAGCTGGCCGCGCTTCGTCAAAGCTGTCGAGGGATTATGCGTGGAGCGATTACGGAATCGATCAGCTTGGAAGAATTCCAAGCCTTGCGATGTCTGCGCGCCGTCGAAGGCTATGTCGATCTTGGAATGTTCGAAGAGGCCGAAGAAGAACTTCGCGAGCTCGATCCCGCCTGGTTTTATCTCGAGGCAACTCTGTCGCTGCAATTGCGAGTGCTCGCCGGCCTGAACCACAGCGAATAAGAATTCGCTCTGTCGCTTCAACCTCAACTTCTCAACCTGCGCGGATTCGTTTAGGCTGCCGAATTCCTATGAATCGAGTCTCACGCAATCTTTTGATCTTTGGTCTTTGCATCGCCGCCCTCGCGCGCGCGCAAGATGCGCCGCCTGCTAAATTGAAATACGGAACCTGGGGGTTCGACTTGTCCGGTATGGATCCAAAAACAAAACCGGGCGACGATTTCTTTCGTTACGCCAATGGCGCTTGGATCGACAAGACGCAGATTCCTTCGGACAAACCGGCCTATTCCTTGCGAGTCGCGATGACCGATCTGACCGAGCAGAGGCTGAAAGATTTGCTCGAGACGGCAGGCGCGAAACCGACCGACGATCCCTCAACGCTTGAGGATAAAGCGGGCGCTTTTTATCACTCGTTCCTGGACGAAGCACGCGTCGAGCAGCTTGCCGCAAAGGCGATCGAGCCGGAGCTGAACGAGCTGAAGAATGCCAAGAGTCGCGAGGACTTCGCCGCGCTGATGGGACGGACGACGACCGATTTCGAATTCTCGCTTTTCAACCCGGGAATCGATGTCGATCTAAAGGACCCGAAAAAGTACGCGTTTTATCTCACTCAGGCAGGACTCGGGCTTCCGGACCGGGATTATTATCTCAAACCGGATTTCGGCGCGCAAAAGACTGCCTACCAAAATTATGTCGCGACGATCTTAAGACTTCTGAGTTGGCCGGATGCCGACAAGACCGCGAAAGACATTCTTGATTTCGAGACCAGCATCGCGCAGGCGAGCTGGACCAAAACTCAACAGCGGGATCTCAACGCAATTTACAATCCGATGTCGATCCAGGAATTGGAGAAACTCGCTCCGAACTTCGCCTGGAAAAAATTTCTCGCTGAATTCAAGATGCCAAAGCTAAGCGTCGTTGTCGTCGCCGAAAAGAGCGCGTTCCCGAAAATTGTCGATGCATATTCGAAAGCACCGATCGAGACCATTCGAGCGTGGGAAGCATTTCACATCGCCGACAACGCTGCGCCTTACCTTTCAAAAGCGTTCACTGACGCTTATTTCGAGCTGCACAACAAAACGCTGTCCGGTCAAAAAGAACAACAAGCCCGCTGGAAACGCGCGATCACGACCGTGAGCGGCGGCGATTTTGGAGTCGGCGATCGCTTCGGCACGTTCGGCACGATGGGCTTCGGTGTCGGAGAGCTTTACAGCGCAAAATATTTTCCGCCGGAAGCGAAAGCCAAGATTCAAGATTTGGTCGCCAACTTGAAGAACGCTTATCACGCCCGGATCGAGAAGCTCGATTGGATGGGCGCCGAAACGAAAAAAGAAGCGCTTAAGAAACTCGACACTTACACGATCAAGGTCGGCTACCCGGATCACCCTCGGGATTATTCGAAGCTTGTTATTCACGGCGACGATCTCGTTGGAAATGTGAAACGGTGCGCGCAACTCGATTGGGACTTTTATACTGGCCGGTTCTTTGGGCCGGTCGATCGCGCAGATTGGGGTATGACGCCGCAAACCAACGACGCTTACAACGGCAGCTTGCGCGACATTGTTTTTCCGGCAGGAATTCTGCAGCCGCCGGTGTTCGATGCAGATGCGGACCCGGCCATTAACTACGGCGGGGCCGGAGCCATCATCGGTCATGAGCTTACTCACGGTTTCGACGATCAGGGCCGCAAGATCGATGCATCGGGCGCGTTGCGCGATTGGTGGACGAAGAAAGACGCCGAAACGTTTAACGCGCGCGCGAAAATACTCGGCGATCAGTTTTCAAAATACGAACCGATTCCCGGCGCGCATGTGAACGGCGAACTGACGATGGGCGAGAATATTGCCGATCTTGGCGGAGTGACGCTTGCGCTCGACGCTTACCGCGCATCGCTCAAAGGACAACCCGCGCCGGTGCTTGATGGATTCACCGGCGATCAACGGGTTCTGCTCGGTTGGGCGCAAGCCTGGCGGGGAAAAGTGACCGATGATTACGTCAAGAAGCAGGTCGTCAGCGATCCCCATTCGCCACGGCAATTTCGCGTGATCGGTCCCGTTCGGAACACGAACGCATGGTACGAAGCGTTCAAAGTCGAACCGAGCGACAAGATGTTCGTGCCAGCGTATCAACGGGTTCGCATTTGGTAGTCCGATCTGAGCGAGCGGTTTTTGCAATCTGCAATCTTCCATCTACAATTGGCAATTCCGAAGGGGGCATAGCTCAGTTGGTAGAGCGCCAGCTTTGCAAGCTGGAAGTCAGGGGTTCGAATCCCCTTGCCTCCACATTTAGTGATTGAGCGACTTAGAGATTCAATGATTTCGGTTTGCTTCAATCGCTAAATCACTGAATCATTCAATCGCTAAATTTTCCCGGGCCTGTAGCTCAGTTGGTTAGAGCATGCGCTTGATAAGCGCAGGGTCAAAGGTTCAAATCCTTTCAGGCCCACTTTTTCTCTGCGCAAAAATCGCGCAGATCATCAACGCAACCAATGCACCGCCGATGTCGATCAAAACATCGCGCAACGATGGCGTTCGTGTCGGCACAAACGATTGGTGAAATTCGTCGCCGGCGGCAAAAGCGGCGCAGGCGAGCAGCGTTGCGGCAAACAAGATCGACAAGCGCGCATGCCAATGCGTTTCAGCTCGCAAAGCTCTCCAGAGCAACGCCGCCAGGATCGCGTATTCGCTCACGTGGCCAAATTTTCGGCAAGCCATGTTGATCATGTCTACGGCCTCGAATGAAATGTGCGGATTCAACCAATGGAGAAACGGCACGATGAATCGCGATGTGTTCGGCTCGGAAAGGACATTGGTTGAGCCTAGAAAAATCACGCTCATCCAGATGAGCGCCGGCAACCAGTATTTGAAGAATCGGCGTGAGTTCACTTTTCGATTGGGATTGGAAGAGCAACAAACCTGCCGCCCAGAGAGTGCAATGAACACTCGCCTCGCAAAGTTTTGGCGTGGCAAGCGGCTGCCGCTACAGTTGTCCAAATCTCCTGATGAGCCAGCCGAAACTTATCTCGCCCCTCACCTTCGAACCGATTTTCATGGAGCGAATCTGGGGCGGGCGAAAATTGGCCGAACTTTTCGGCAAAAATTTACCAGCCGGTAAGCGAATCGGCGAATCGTGGGAAATTGTCGATCGACCGGAAGCGCAAAGCGTCGTCGCGAATGGCGATTTGAAAGGCAAAACGCTTCACGAGCTCTGGAGCCAGGATCGACAATCCATCTTCGGCGATGTCCCTGACACGCCGCGATTTCCCTTGTTGATCAAAATCCTGGACGCGCAGGAAAAACTTTCTCTTCAGGTCCATCCGCCGGAGAAAATTGCGGCACAGCTCGGCGGCGAACCGAAGACGGAATGTTGGTACGTAGCCGCCGCGGAAGAAAACGCGGAGCTCTTCGTCGGATTCGGCAAACCGACGACGCGCGAGGAATTCAAACGCTGCCTCGAGAACGGGACGGTCGCCGATTGCTTGCACGCGCTTCCTGTGAAGCCTGGCGATGTAATGTTTCTCCCGTCAGGACGATTTCATGCGATCGGCGCCGGCAATGTGTTGATTGAGGTGCAGCAGAACAGCGACACGACGTATCGCGTGTTCGATTGGAACCGCGTCGATGAATCCACCGGCAAACCGCGCCCGCTGCATGTCGATCAAGCGCTCGAGTGCATCGATTTCCGCGACATCGTTCCAAAACTCGGCCAACCGATGGGCGAATCGCTTGTTCGAAATGAATTGTTCGAAATGCAGAAATGGAATCTCAGCGGATCGCGCGAGATCGCGCCGATCGGACAATTCGCGATCGTGTGCTGTCTCAGCGGCGCGATTGCTTGCGGCGATGTCGATCTTAAGCCTGGCGAATTTTGTCTCGTGCCGGCTTCGTTACAAGATCGACAACTTCATCCGCGCGCTGACGGAACGACGCTGCTCCGCGTCGCCATCCCGCGCGTTACGCCCTGACTCCGCGCAAAAGCCGCGAGCGAGGAACGAACCACATTCGCTGCACGTTCACGATCTTCCAGGAATCGCCATCCGGCAGAAGTTTATAGAGAAATGGTTGAACGTAACCATCGTTGGTGACGAACATCACTTCGGCGATCGCCGTGTCTCGCTCCATTTTCACGGACCCGAATTCCAGTTTGCCGCGCTGAGCTTTTGCCACTGCATCCCGCCGAATAATTTTCTCTAACTCTTGAAAGCTCAGTTTAGCAGCGCGACTGAGCGTCAATTGATATTCATCTGGCACGCTGGCGACCGGGGTTCGTCCAAAGCCTGCCTCGCGAATTTGGTTCGACTTGGAGTTCGCGACAAAAATTCCTGCAACGCAAAGTAGCGTGCTCGTTCCAAGAATCGCCAGTCGAGCGGAATTGTTCATTGCGAGCTTACCGGCTGCGAAATGCGGCGGAGATATTGAAAACTGTAAATTCCAGTGCTGTGACCGTCGCGCCAAGTTGGTTGCAAGGCGTAGCCGCCGACTACTTGGAAGTTGACGAGCTCAAAGCTGTTGTCCGAGTAACTCACGTTCGGGCGCATGATATTGCCGAGCACGTCCGGCTCGCCGCCGCAGGCAGCGCACGGACACGCGCGCCGCAGAAATTGGAGATCGAGAAACGATTCGGTTCCATCATTCCATTGAATGGCCAGATCGTTTCCGATTTGTTGAATGTTGCGTGGCTCGAGACGCATTGGGATTTGAAATTTACCACGATGTCGATCTTGAGAGCAATTCTCGGGCTATTCCCGTTTTGGCCGCGAGCGCTCCCCGAAAATGGCCGTGCCCACCCGCACGAGTGTCGCGCCTTCCTCGACCGCGACGGCATAGTCTTGCGTCATGCCCATCGATAATTGCGCGAGGTCTACCCGAAATTCTTTTTGCAACTGGTCGCGAAACTGGCGCAACCGAACGAAAAACGGCCGAGACGCTTCCGCTTCCTCGGCAATTGGCGGGATGCACATCAAACCCAGGATCGACAATCGATTCAAGGCGAGCAGCGCTTCCATCTCCGCGCGTAATTTCTCGGGCGCAAAACCGAATTTACTCCCCTCGCCCGCCACATTTACTTCGAGCAAAACACGCGGATGCAATCCTTCTTCCTCCGCGATGCGATTAATCTCCTCCGCCAGCGCGAGCGAATCGACGCTGTGAATCAATTCGAACAACGGCAACGCGTGCCGGATTTTATTTTTCTGAAGATGGCCGACGAAATGCCAGCGCGCGCTCGACGGCAGCTCCGGAATTTTCACGCGCGCTTCCTGCACCTTACTTTCGCCAAACAAAGTTTGCCCCGCCTCAATCGCCTCGCGCACTTTCCCGGCCTCATGCGTCTTCGAAATCGCGACAAGATCGACATCGTCGATCGACCGCCCCGATTTGGCCGCCGCGTCGGCGATCTCTTCCCGGACCCGCTCAAGATTTTCGGCGATTGAAGGCATGAGTTCTAAGAGGCGCTTATTTACAAAGTTCGGTGCCTGAGACAAGCAGCGCTCTCACATCGCCTCACCGCGGCGAAAACATAATCCAAACGTAGTACCACCTTTTGTTGCCGATCATTGTGCTGGCGACACTTCCCCAAACGTGCATGTCTCGCGGCTGGTTTACAGGGTTTATGTGCGTATATCCAAAGAGTGAGGCATTCATCACAGCCGCGATTGCGCTTCCATCGAGACTTGGCTTGCTCCCAGCCGCGCGATGTTCCTCCGGAATAACGACCTTGCCATAATTCTTTTCGAGGAGGCGGTAGGCAGTTTTAAAGGTAGCAATCGCCTTGTCGCGATCGGAGCTCTCGCCGAGGCCGGCCATGATTTTGACCAACCTGTTATTCTGAAAGTAGAATTGAACATTGCGCTTTTGACCGAGATAAACACCGTTAAAAGTTTCGAGATCACCGTTCGAGAAGCTCTTGTAAGGGCCGAACTGCTTGAAACTTGCCACTTGTTCTTTTGTCATACCGAATTGCCACGGCGGAAGTCCGGCCGCGAAACCGAATTCCGGAACGAGGAGCAGGAACGCAAGGTAAAGAATTCGTCTGGGAGCTTTCATAAGAACATGATCAAAACATTTTCCCCTATGCGAGCAAATCCATCATTTGCTTCGCCAACTTTGGCCCGATGCCGCTTTCTTCGTGTTTGAAATAGACGAAGGCGTCTTTCCAATTCGGGTTTTGCTCGCGAACGAATGTGGACCAGCGTTCGATGTCGATCTTTTGATAATCGGCTTGGCGCAACCGGAGATAACCGTAGTCGGCGGTGATTTTCTTCGGCGTGGCGAGATCTTCCGTGTCGGCGATGCACAAAGAAATATTTCGCGATTTCAGGAGATCGAAAATTTCGTCGTCGAACCAGGAATCGTGGCGAAATTCAAACGCGGCCCGCATGTTCGGGAATTCGCGCAGAAATGAGCTCAAGACGTCGGCGTCTTTCTTGAACGTGGGCGGAAGTTGAAACAAGACCGGGCCGAGTCGCTCCCCCAGCCCGCTTACGACTTTGCAAAAATACTCAACCGAGTCGGAACAATCCTTGAGTTTCGACCAATGCGTGATTTTTTGCGGCGCTTTGAGCGCGAACCGGAATTTCTCCGGTGTTTGCGCTTTCCAGTTGTCGATCGTCTTCGGCGCGGGAATGCGGTGAAAAGTGTAATTGATCTCGGTGGTGGAAAATCGTTCCGCGTAATACGCCAGCATTTTCGCCGTGGACAAATCCTCGGGATAAAAATTCCCTTTCCATTCTTTGTATTGGAAACCGGAGGTGCCGATCCAGAGTTGCATTAAGAAAACGTCCAACGCTCAACGCCCAACGTCCAACGCCGAATTTAGAGAACGCCGACGGCTCGCGAGATGAGCAGAATCACGATGCTGAGCGAAATTAAGATTTGGATCATCGAGAGAATTTTGGCCCAGCGCGCGAGCAACGGCGCGTCGGTTGGACCAAAGGTCGAGCTCTGAGTGAAGGAAACGAACAGGTAATCAACAAAGCGCGGCCGCCAACCGGTACAGGCGAATTGGGCACGCTCATCGTGCGGAACCTGCATTTGCGGAAAAAGGAAACTGGTGCTGCCAAATTTCTTTTCTTCGTGGCGCACGGTTGGTCCGCCGCCGTCGAGTCGCCAGTACCAAAGCGCAAACACGATCACGTTAGTCAGCCAAAGTAGACCGCCGGAGCGAAGCAGCGTCAGCGGATCTTCTTTGTGCGAGGGCAACGCCCGCACCAGCAAAGCGACTGAACCGATGAGCGCGAGCGTGATAATTCCGCTGATGATGATGCCGAGTGCGCGGTTCAATGAACGCTTGCCGGTCCGGTGACTGACCACGGTCGGCAGAAGCAAAATAACGATTAGAGATGGCAATAACCAGATTGGCCCGATGATCAAATCGCGCGGCAGCGCGAGATAAATCCCGCCGATCGCGAGCACGGCTAGCACCACCTGCCAGCGCGGCTCCGGTTTATCGAGATGCTGATGTTGCTCGCCCATGTTCGCCGCGAGAATAGATGCTGAAAATGCTCGTGACAAATCGACCGCGCCGTGAAAGATCGACAGCCTAACGAAAGGCTCACATGAACTTTACGAAGAACATCGGCATGCTGTTGTTGGCGATTTATCTAATCCTCGTCGGGCTCGCAACGATCTTTGGACTCGGCGTTGGTTACATTGCCGGGCTCGTCGCATTGATTGCCGGAATTTTTATTCTAATCGGCAGGTAACGCCGCGCGAAATTTCAGCTCGCGACCGGTTCGGTATCATGGAGGCGGCCGTAATCGACGGTGAGCCGGCCTCCTTCCTGCGTGTAAATCTCAACGAAGCGGTGGCCGAATGAAAGATCCCGCCAGCTGTAATCCTTTTGCGTTTGCACTTCGGCCGCGATCACGGGATCGATGCCGACCACGGAAACAAAGAAAAGCGCGCGTTCGGTCTCGAGCGATTCGATAGTCGCCCCATGGAGCGGGCTTTTCTCATCGATCTCGTGGCGCAACGTGAGTGCAGCCGGAAAAACCGTGATCCGATCGAAGTGCAATTTGAGATCGTGGAAGTATCTGAAATCGCCCCCTTCGGTCAGCGCAACGTCGCGTGAATACATGATTCGAAATCTCGCTTCGACCAGGCTGTGATGGTTCTCGTTGCCAACCCGGACCATCAATGTCGGTTTCCCGTTAAGTGGACCGATCACCATCGATTTGCTGAAAACGACGCGCGCGATCGGGCGCGAGAAGCGGACGAAAATTAAACCGGTCAACACCGCGAGCAAGAATACGCCAGTCATGATCTCGACTGTGCTCACGATGTGGCCGTAAATGGTTTGCGGATACATGTGGCCGTAGCCGACCGTCGCCAGCGTTTGCACGCTGAAGAAAAAGCAATCGAGAAACCAATGCGCAGTCGTAACTCCGGCGATGCTGTCCTGGCCGAAACTATAAAGCGTTGCGAAAGTTAAGTTCAGTCCGACGTAAAGAGCGCCGACAAAAAGAGCGAACCGCGGCCAGCGCAATCCTAGCAGCCAGCGATAAACGTCGCGCCACTTCCACGCGTCGGTGTTGACCTTAACGAACTCGACCTGGCCCGAGCGAATGAAAACTTCTCGGTTTCGCGGTCGGCGAAGCTTATCGTGCACATCGGAATCATAACGCAATGTGGCCGTTCAAAAAGACGCAATTAGCGGGGCCGAAACAGTTCCCGGCGGTGATCGATGCGCTCGGCGAGAAACTTCGGAGCGCTGGATTCGTGATCGAGGCCGATCACTTTCACCATTTGGTGCACGAATTCGTTGCGACGACTTCGAACGAGCTCTATAGCGAACTGCTTTTCGCTTTGAAAAAGATCGACAAGGAGCGGCGCGCCCTGCCGCATGATCTTGCGACGGAGGTGCGGCGCTTAATCAAAAGCATTGAGAGCATTGGTCGCTGGCGATGACGGATGTAGCCACCGCGCTCTGTCGCCGTATATGATTGGAGCGCCTCGAAAGAGCGAGGCGGCTACATGCGAAGATTTCTTATCATTCTGCTGATCGTCCTCGCAGTCGTCGTGCTTTGGCTTTGGCGCGGGCGCGATTTAACGACTGCGATAGACCGAATCCATCTCGTTCAAACGAGTTCGCGGCCGGTCACGACCACCAGTTACGAAGGAAGTGGGACGGGCGGAATTCTGCGCGCGGACGATGTCGATCTTAGTTTGAATCAAATGGAGCTTGGCGGAGCTCAGCCGAGCTTTGGCACCACCAAAGACGGAGAATTGGCATTGTCGTTTCGCGGAAAAGTTTTTCCTTTCGCACCGATGTCGTCACAAGAGGACAAGCTGACTGCAAAAGTGCCCGCGGGCGACACCGCCCGAATTTCGATCGAGCATAGCGCTGTCCCGTGGCCGAACTTTTTCGAAGTGAACTTTGTCACCGGCAATTCTCCGAAGTGGAAGCGACACATTTACCAGAAGCTCCTGTGGCGAAAAGCAAACCGCGCGAAGCTCGAAATGATCTGGCGTTATGAGCAATTTTTCTATCCGCCAGGCGGCTGGACCGAAGCCTTCATGACGCGCCAGGGCTCGACCGGCTTGATTCGCGTTGAAATTTCGGACGCGCCTCGATAGACCGCTGTCGATGCCGAAACGCCTCGACAGAGTGAGGCGGCTACAGCAAAGATGGCAGCATGAGGAGACTCGGAATGATTCTGCTTGCACTCTTTTTGATTATCGATGCGCTGCTTGGTTTCGGAGTTAACATCGGCCCTCTAGTTTTTCTGCTTTATTTGATCGGCTTCGCGGCCGGCGTGCTCATCTTGATTAGTGCGCTGAAGAACTCCGCCTAGTTCGCGATGCGACCTACCGTTGTCGCCGCGCTCTGCGCATTGTCGATCTTGCTGACGAGTTGCGCGTCGCATTCGGCATCGCGCGAAGAAAAACGCGCGAACGAAAATGACGCGCGTGCCGCAGCGTTGCATTGGTTGCAACTTCTCGATGACGGCGATTATGCGGAAGCGTTCGAGTTTGAAGCGCAGGACTTCCGAATGTCTCGGACGCAAACGCAGTTCATCCGACTAATGCAGTCTCGTCGCGCGCCGTTTGGAAAGAGGATCGAGCGAAAATTTATCGGCGCGCGGCACGTGGAAAAGTTTGTCGGCGCGCCGGAGGGAAATTACGAGAGCGTTCTTTTCAAAACGAATTTCGAAAACAAAAACCCCACCGCCGAACGCGTGATCCTGATCAAGCAAACCGTCGGATGGCGAGTGCTTGATTACAAAATCTATTGAGGCGCGCGGTCAGCGCTTGATCGCGCGGGTCATCAAATAATCCTGCCGCAAAATATTATCCTCGAAATATGGCGCAATGATTGCGTCGTACTCGCGGCGAAATTGGGCCAGCCGGTCGGGATCGCTCTTGCTCAACATCTCGACCAGTTTCAACATCGGTCCCGCTGTGCGTTCGATCAGTGCACGATAATGTGCCAGGCTCAGCGCGGGAAAATCCATTCGGCCGCGATCGAAAACAATGTCGGCGACGGCGTCACCTAAACGCTCGCGCACAATGTTCGGATCGCCCCATTGCGGCGGCGGCGAAATTCCCGGTGGCAGTGGCGGCATATAGCTGCCGACTAAAGTAAAGCTGCGGCCGATCAACAATTCCGGCGGCCATGTGGCAAAGGCGATGGTTCCACCAGGTTTTAGCACGCGAAGCATTTGTGCGATGGCGACGGCCGGCCGCGGCGCGAACATGTGGCCAAACTGGCTGAGAACGATGTCGAATGTGCCGTCATCGAACGGCAAGGCTTCCACATCCTTCGCGCCAATCGATCTCGAGCCCAGCGATGCGGGAATTTTCACGCGCGCGTTCGAGCAATTCCGGCGTGAGATCAAGGCCACTAACTTTCGCGCCAATTCGCGCTGCGGTGACAGCTACGACTCCGGTGCCGCAGGCAACATCGAGCAGACGTTGGCCGGCGTGAACGCCAGCGAACTTTACCAAACGACCTGCAACCGGCGTGGTTACAAATTCCAAAGGCGCGAAATGCGCCCAGCCTTGCCTTTGCGCGTCTTTGAACTTTGCAATTGCGTCGTCACTCATGCTCCCAATGAAGTCGCGCGAACAAGTTGCGCAATCTGCTTTTGCAGCGCATTACTTCGAGCCAATGAGATATTTCGCCGCCACGTTGTCGATCTTCGCATTGTCGATCTTTGCAATCGCGAACGCGCAACAGCAGCGGCGTTTTCAACAAGAGCCAGTCCGCGCAGTTCCTTTGCGTCAGCCATTCGTTACGCCGACGCCCTCCGCGGCCGCGGTAGCGGCGCCCACGCCAAAAGCGACGCCGAAGATTTTTGTCGCCCTGCCGAATTACAATGAAGAAACCGCCACGCGCCTCCAGATTTTTTTGGACAATAACGATTTCGGTCCGGGAAAGATAGATGGAAAGATGGGCGAATTTTTTCGCAAAGCGCTTATCTCATTCAAACACGCGCGCAAGACGGCCGAGACCGGAGTTGTCGATCAATGGATGCTCGATCAAGTTCCGCAAACGTTCACGGTTTACACGATCAAAGGCGACGATCTCGCTTTCGTCGGCGCATTGCCAAGCGATCACGCGGAGCAAGCGAAGCTAAAATTTCAGCCCTACACTTCGCTGCTCGAATTCGTGGCCGAGCGTTTTCACTCCGCGGAGGATTATATTAAGAAGCTCAATCCCGGCATCGACTGGGAAAATCTCGAGCCCGGCGACGAATTGAAAGTGCCGAACGTGATGCCCTTTGAAATCGAGAAGGTCAAAGAGCAACAGCTCAAGCCCAATCCGAAATTCGCGGCGCGCAAGATCTACGTCGACACCAAAGAGCGCCTGCTCGAAGTGTTCGATAATAATCAGCTCGTCTGCGTTTTCCCGATTACGCCCGGATCGACGGCGTTGCCCGCACCGGTCGGCACGTGGAAAATTATCGGAGCTGCGACCTGGCCATGGTTTCGCTACGACGAAGGAATGCTCAACTACGGCGTGCGCACGGAAAATTTTTACAACCTGCCGCCCGGCCCGAATAATTTAGTGGGCGTCGTCTGGATGGGATTGGACAAACCCGGAATCGGTATCCACGGCACGAACAATCCGGAAACGATCGGCCGCGCCGCGAGTCACGGCTGCATCCGCCTCGCAAACTGGGACGCCATTCGCGCCAAGGACCTCATCAGCGTCGGCAATACCGTCGTTATTTTTTGACTGGCATCCGATGAAAAGTGCCGGTCACGGCCGTATTGGCCATAAGTGGTTTGCCGTCCACAGTCAGAGGCCTAGGCCCCTGGCCGGATAACGCGCCTTGCCGAGAACCGTAATTTGCTAGGATTGCGGGGACCGGAGCGTTGCCCTTCTCGGTCAATGTTCTGCCGTCTGCCGACAGCGTAAGTTGCCCGGTCCGCTGGCCGCATGGAAAACAATCGTCTCCCCGACACGCTTAACGTCACTGTAGCGGCCAGTGCCGTAGCCTTCGAGCACTCCAAGCAGCGCACCCCCTTGCGCGATCACAATTTTTGCCGGCCTGCTCTGCGCAATCGGATCCGACTTGAGCGTTCCGTGCATCTCTTGGCCCATAACCGTTTCCGTGCCCACCCAGATACCATCGAATCGATTGTCAGCGGCGACTGCTGAAACGATCGTTGCGCACAAAACCGACGCTGCTGCGGCCAGCGATACTGCGTTGTTCATATTTTGGACGATTACAAAACACTCGAATGACCTCAAGAAAAGAACCGTGACACTGCGAGGGAGGAGTGCAGTTTTGCTGTGACACTGAGATGGCATCGCTCGATCCACCTTGCCGAGATCGCAAACGAATCGTATTTTATTGGTCAGGAGGATTTCGATGAAATCTCAGAGCGGGATCAGTTACGAAAATGCCGCGGTCGCTTCGACGCCGAAACATCTTTTGCAATTCGCGGTCGATCAACGTTACGACGATTACACGCCGGTCGATCACGCCGTTTGGCGGTTCATCATGCGGCAGAACATTTTCTTTCTCCGCGAGTACGCGCACAAAGTTTATTTCCAAGGTTTGCTCGACACCGGCATTTCGTTTGAGCGAATTCCGCGCATCGAGGAAATGAACGAGATCCTCGGCAAGATCGGCTGGGGCGCAGTCGCGGTGGACGGATTTATTCCGCCGTCCGCGTTCATGGAGTTTCAGGCCTACAAAGTTTTAGTGATCGCATGTGACATGCGCCAGATCCATCACATCGAATACACGCCGGCGCCGGACATCGTTCACGAAGCAGCTGGTCACGCGCCGATCATCGTTGATCGCGAATACTCAGATTATCTCCAGCGTTTCGGTGAAGTCGGCGCGAAAGCGATGCAATC
>DATBCV010000024.1:0-32201 GCA_036270275.1 Chthoniobacterales bacterium
TTGCCGACAAAGTTGAGCGAAGTTTTCTTGAGCATTTTGAAAACTTCCTTGGTCTTCTCGGTTCCTTTGACGTCTTCTTCGCCTAACGAAATCAAACCGACCGTCGGGTTTTTGTAATGCAGAACGTGACGGGAATAAACCGAGCCCATGATCGCGTATTGGAGTAAATGATCGGGGCGCGCATCGATGTTCGCGCCGGCGTCGATAAGAACGAACACGTTCGTTTCCGTCGGAAGGATCGCGGCAATCCCGGGGCGATCGATCCCCGGTAGCGTCCGCAATTTGATCATGCTCGCCGCCACGGCCGCTCCGGTGTGGCCCGCACTGACGATCGCGTCGGCCTGGCCGTATTTCACCAAATCGACCGCGCGGCTAACCGACGAATCTTTTTTTCGGCGCACCGCCGACCAGGCTTTGTCGCTCATGTCGACGACTTGCGAGGCATGCACGATCTCGATCTTGCCGCTCGTGAATTCTTGTTTCTTTAATTCCGCTTCAATCTGCGCGGTGTCGCCGACGAGAAAAAGCTTTTCGATGTGTTGGTACTCTTTCAGCGCCATGACGGCACCTGGCACCAGATAAGTCGGGCCGAAATCGCCGCCCATCGCATCCAAGGCGATCTTCATGAGATTGAAATTTTGCGGGCTTTGGCCGCTGTTTGCAAAATGAAAATGGAAGCAGTCGCTAGGCTTTGCCTTCGACGGTCAATACCTGACGCCCTTTATAATAGCCGCATGAAGCGCAAACCGTGTGTCCGCGCACGGTGCTGCCGCATTGCGGACACTTGGTCATTTGCGGACGGTGCCAACGATTTGCCGCCTTCCGCGTGCGCAACCGCATCTTTGAGGTTTTGCGTTTTGGAACTCCCATAGAAGCGACTTAGGAAAGCAGGAAATCGCGAAAAGACAACTGGCTTCGCGCTCAGCGCTTCAACTTCAGCTTATCGAGCGCGCCCCAATCGTGCTCGCGTTTCGCCGCCACTTGTTGCCGATCTTCGCCGCTGGTACCGAGTTGTCTGGCGGCGCTTTTGCACTCGCGCGCGCCATCCATGTCGCACCGCGGATGCGGCGGCAAATTTAACAAAAGATCTTCGCGCATGAACGGCGAGAGATCGACCGTTTCCGGTCCACGCAATTCGGTGTGGACCGCGAACGCCGGCACCTTGATTTCGTAAACGAATTTTTCCAGACAAGCCACGCAAGTGAGCTCGACCGGTTGCATAAGCGAGCCGTTCGCCCAAAGCGCGCCTTCCGCCACGCCGATGTCGATCTTGTATTGCATCGGACCCGCGCAGCGCACGCCGTCCGATTCCAACTCCTGAATCAGGCAATCCTCTTCGCCCTCGAGATGCAATCCCTCAGACGGGATCTGCTTCAAATGAATTTTCACCGCGACTCTCCTTATTTCTTAAATTTTTTCCCTAACGCCGCCACGACCATGGCGGGAACAAACTTCGTAACGTCTCCGCCGAGTCGCGCAATTTCCTTTACCAACCGTGAGCTCAAATAGGTGTACTCCTCCTTCGGCATTAGAAAAATCGTTTCCACGCTGTCCTTCAGTTTTCGATTCATCAACGCCATTTGAAATTCGAATTCGAAATCCGAGACCGCGCGCAGACCGCGAATGACCGCGCAGGCCTGCTCGCGCACCGCGAATTCGATGAGCAAGCCTTCGAAATTCGCCACGCGCACGTTGTCGATCTTCCCGACGGTTTGCCCAAGTAAATCGAGGCGCTCCTCCAGCGAGAAGAGCGCTTGCTTCTCGTCGTTCTGTGCAACCGCGACGATGACCTCATCGAAAAGTTTTCGCGCGCGTTCCACCACGTCGATGTGGCCGTTCGTGATCGGATCGAAGCTGCCGGGGTAAATCGCCCGTTTCATTTCGGCGGAAGCTCATTCAATCGCGCGCAAACATCAAATCAGCGATTCGCTCTGGCGAAGCGAAACGATGAGGCGCGCCATTTGCCGAACTCTCCGCCCGAGCGGAAGTTATTACTCCGGCGAAATGATGAATCCGTCCCAATACAAGAAAATCGCGGTCGCGAGCACATTTTCGCCGCGCTTCGAGCACGTGCTCTCGGAAGCGGGCCGGATTCGCAATCGTTTCGGCGGCGACTTGAGTTTGATCTACATCGGCGAGCGCAGCGACGACACCGCCAAAAAATTCCAGACCATTCTCGGCCGGCTCAAGTTGCCGGAAGACGCGCCAGTCCATTACGGCAGCGGCGATCCTGCGAAAGGAATTTTGCGCGCGATTACCGACAACGATGTCGATCTAATCGTAGCGGGCGCTTTGGAAAAGGAATCGGCGCTTCATCCATTTCTCGGGAATGTCGCGCGGCGGCTATTGCGCGAAGCGAGCTGCTCGGTGCTGCTCTTCACTCATCCCGAGCTCGAGCCAAAGCCGATGAGTCAGATTGTTTTTGTCGCGAACTATTCGGATCACGCTCAGCGCGCTTTCAAGCAAACCTTGAAGCTTGCGCAAGCGGAAGCCTGCAAGCGCCTCTACACCGTACGCGTTTACACCACATTCGATGAAGTGCGCGCCTCCATGTTCGTCGACGAAGGCGATGGCAAAGCGCGGCCGCGCACGTTTGAGGAAGAAGAAGAAAAACTGGAACAGTTCGTTTTGGCCGCGGGCGACACGGAAGTGCCAATTGAAGCGCGTTGCATTCGCGGCAACACCGGATTCGCCGCCTCCGATTTCGTAAAATCGGTCGAAGCGGATTTGCTCGTTGTGCCCGTGCACAAAAGCGAAACTTCCGCTGAGCGCTTGCCGAACCACCTCGCCTGGATCGCCGACGTGATTCCGTGCAATCTCTGGCTGATTCGATAACCGTTTTAAGGTTTCCGCGTTCCTGCTTTCCTGAAAAATGCTTCAATGAATGAACGCGCCTGAGTTTCACGCATTCGGACCGTCGCATCTCGTCGTCATTTTCCTGACCATCGCGCTGCCGTTCGCGCTGGCGTTGCTCGTTCATCGCACGAAATCGCCGCGGCTTGAGCGCTCGATCCGTCTCACGATCTCGGGGTTGCTCTTAATAAACTATGTCGCCTACGTCTTCGTCGCCCGAAACTTTGGAGTCGATCGTTGGTACAAATTAATGCCGCTGCAGTTGTGCGACTGGGCGATGATCGTCATCATTGGCGCGCTTTGGACCGGCAACCGTCGCTGGCTCGAAGTGGCTTATTTTTGGGGAATCGGCGGAACATTGCAGGCACTCATCACTCCCAATTTGCAATTCGGTTTTCCCGACCTGCGCTTCATCAGCTTCTTCGTCGCGCATTCCGGGATCATCATCGGAATCGTTTTCCTGATGCTGATCTACGGATTCCGTCCGAGCGCGAAAGGAATCTTGCGCACTTTCGCCTGGACCGAAGTTTATTTTGTCGTCGCGTTCTCGGTCGATCTGCTAACCGTCGAGAACTACGGCTTTCTTCTTCACAAACCTCAAGCCGCATCCTTGTTGAACATGTTATCGGACGCGCGCGTGTTGTATTTGCTCGAATTTCACGCGCTCGCCTTCGTCTTTTTCTGCGTGCTTTACGCGCCCTTCGCGATTGTCGATCTTGTCCGCAAGCTGCGCGGCCAACGTGCGATGTGAATCTAGTTTTCGCGCGCCGCGCGCTTCGTCTTCACCGCATCGAGAAACTCCGTCGGCGCGAAATCGTCCGTGAGCAGCGGCGCTTTCTTGTTTGGTTCGACTGCCGCTGCGCGAAATGCTCGCGCCGCCGCCGCAGGATCGACATTTTTTCGAAACGCCGGGGCAAACCCGAGACGCGCCGCGTTTTTGGAGAGCTCTTCCAAACTTGGCGATTTGAAATTCGCCGCGACCAGAATCGCGTTGTCGGTTTGGGGCACCTCGAAGATTCCCAACTGCGGAAACACGTCACGCATCGTGCGAATATCCGATGCGAAGAGCGAGCTGTTCGTGTGCACATTCGCCACGAACAAGGCGTCCGAAGTCATGTGCGCCTGCGCGAGTTTGTAGAACTCGAGCGTTTTCAAATGTGGCGGCACGAATCCGCCGCGAAACGCATCGAGAATGATCCAGTCGTAAACATTCTTCGAATGCCGGAGAAACATTCGACCATCAGCGACGTTCACTTTGTCGCGCTCGGACGGTTTAAACGCGAGATACTTTTGCGCGAGCTCAGAAACTTTTGGATCGATCTCCACCGTTTCCAAAGTCGCGGTTGGGAAAGCTTGTTCGAAGAACTGGTTAAATCCTCCGCCGCCAAGGCCGATCATCAGCGCGTGTTTCGGCGTCGGATGAAAGATCGCGCTCGCGGCGATCCAGGTCGTGTACGGCACGACCAAATGCGTCGGATCGTTTAGGTCGACCGCCGATTCGCGGTAAAGCCGGCTTCGCCAAACGCTGCGCATTTCCACGATCGCCCCGGCGCGCTCGATCGTGATGTGATTGTAAGGCGTCTCGAACGAGAGCGAATTTACTTCCGCGGAAACTCGTTCGGCGCTGAGACAGGTGATTGCGATCGCGAAAACAAGACCGACCAGAGGAAAAATTGAATCGCGACGGATGCGATCCACCATACGTGCAGCAAAATCCTCGTGCCGAATGTTGGAATCAGAACAAACGCGGCCACGAGCACGCCGACAATGTTTCCGAGCGTGGAAACACCGTTGAGCAAACCGGCCGAGCGTCCGGCTGCTTTCTCGCGACGATCGTACCAGGCGATGCACACCGGAGTTATACTCGACAAACTCATCACGGGAACAAAATAGAGAAGCACACACGCGAGAATCAGCTTTGTGGCGAGATTTTCGATGTGGAGATCGAGCCAATCGCAAACCCGCGCCGACGCGAGGCTGTTGAAGAGTAGCGTCACCGCGCAAACGATCATTAATATCGCGACGATGCGCCGCTGTTGCGATGTCGATCTTGAACTTACCGCCGCGCCGATGAATGAGCCGGTGCTGAACGCGGCGAGAAAAGTCGTGATCAAGCTCGCCCAAACAAAAATGGAATTGCCGAAAAACGGCGCGAGCACGCGGGAAGCGACAAGTTGCAACCCCATGCTGAGCATGCCGAGCAGGAAAACCAGAACGAACAACGCGGGCGCCATGAAGTGTAGTCTTTTAAAATCCGTGGTTCCTGCTTTGGTTAGGCCCATGCCGCGAATCAAACCATTTCGCGTTGGCAATGTCACGATCGGTGGCAAACGCCCGGTTTTTATTCTCGGTCCGTGCGTGATTGAATCGGAAAAGTTCGTTCGGCGAATGGCGCGCGAGATCGCGAGGATGTGCAAGGCCGTAGATGTCGATCTTATATTCAAAGCGTCTTACGACAAAGCGAACCGGACTTCGGTGAAATCGTTTCGCGGATTAGGCCCGCGCGAAGGCTGTGAAATTTTGGCCGCGATTGGAAAAGAGTTGAAGCTTCCGGTCACGACCGACGTGCATTCGCCCGATGAAGCGAAGCTCGCCGGTGAGATGATCGATCTCTTGCAAATCCCGGCCTTCCTTTGCCGGCAAACGGATTTGCTCCAGGCCGCGGCGCAAAGCGGGCGCGCGGTCAACGTGAAGAAAGGACAATTCCTCGCGCCGTGGGACGTGAAAAATATCGCGCACAAACTGGTGGCGTTCGGTTGCAAAAATTTTTGCTTCACCGAGCGCGGCACAACTTTCGGCTACAATAATCTCGTCGCCGATATGCGCTCGCTCGTTTGGATTCGCGAAGCCGGATATCCAATGATCTTCGACGCGACGCATTCGGTCCAACGGCCGGGCGGAGGAGGGGACAAAACTTCCGGTGACGGCGCGCTCGCGCCGGTGTTGGCGCGCGCGGCGATGGCCGCGGGTTGCGACGGAATTTTCATGGAAGTGCACGACAATCCGCCGCGCGCGATGTCGGATGCGGCGAATCAGGTTCCGCTAAAGCAGTTGCCGAAGCATCTACGCATGTTAAAAGCTATCCATGCTGCCGTTTCGTAACGGTCGCTTGGGAAATCGCGGCCGCATCGTTTGTTCGTTGGGATTGTCGATCTTGCTCGCAATCGAGCCCTCATTCGCCGCGAAACCGCGCGGGAAGAAAAATAAAAACTTTCCGGCGACGCCAACTCCGGCAGCCGGCGAACAAAATTTGGCGAACATTCCATTGCCGATCGGTCACGAAGCGAAGGGGCTCGTTCTACCCGATTTCGATCTGGAGGGCCATTTGCGCGGCAAATTCGAGGCGGCCTCGGCGAAGCGTTTGGATGAAGAGCACGTCGGGTTTCACGCGTTGAAGATCACGACTTTCACGCCCGAAAATAAGCCGGATCTCACAATTCAATTGAGCGAATCGGTTTTGAATTTGAAGACGCGCATTCTCACTTCACCGCAGCGGAGCGTTATTCAACGCGCCGATTTCAACATCGCCGGCGACGCGGTCGAGTTCGACACCAATACGCGGACCGGCAAGCTCATCGGCAACGTGAAGATGACGATCACGACTCAGTCGCAACTTTTAGCAAATCCGAACGAGTGAGCAGAGCGGCGGCAATCGTGATGGTAATTGTTTGCGCGGCAATCGCGCGGACGCCTGCCCAACCCGCGGCCTCGCCGGCGGCCACCGCGCCGGAAAAAAAGAAGACCGAGAAGAAAAAAGATTCGTCCGCGAATTCAAATCCTTTGCTCAATGGACTGAAAGGTCCCGCGAGCAACGAGCCGGTCACGACGGAAATTTACGCGGACAACGCGTTCTTTGATTCAAACAAGAACGAGGGAATTTTTAGCGGACACGTGAAAGTGTCCGATCCGCGTTTTACTTTGCAGGCCGAGAAATTGACCGTTTACATCACGAAAGGCGAGAACCAGGGTTTGGAGAAAGCGATCGCGGACGGAAACGTAGCGGTGGTGCGAGATCGTCCCGATACGAATGGCGGCACGCCCGCTCGCGCGGTCGGTCGCGCGGATCAGGCGACTTATGTGGCCACGACTGGTAATGTCGAATTACGCGGCAGCCCGCGCGTGCAGGAAGGCGCGAACACACACGTCGGCACGAGTCCTGAAACGGTGATGATCGTGAATCAAAACGGCCAACTCACTACACGCGGTCCGAGTCGAACCGAGATTCGCCAGGAACCGAAGAACGACGACGGCGAAAAAAAGAAAGACAAAGACGACAAAGCTTCGTCCTCTCCGAAAGCATGATCGGCCAAACCGCACCGCAAAGATCGCAAGTTGCGCCTCCAGCGCAGGCGAAGATCGACAATGTGCTTGAGACCGATCAGCTCGTGAAAATCTACGGGGGCCGCTCGGTGGTGAACGGCGTAAACATTAACGCGCGCGCCGGCGAAGTAGTCGGTCTTCTGGGACCCAACGGCGCCGGCAAGACGACCACGTTCTACATGATCGTCGGACTCGTTAGGCCAAACAGCGGGCGCGTTCTGTTCTCCGGCACAGACGTGACAAATTTCCCAATGTTCAAACGCGCGCGGCTCGGGATGGGTTATTTGCCGCAGGAAGAATCGATTTTCAGAAGGATGACGGTTGAACAAAATATCATGGCGATTCTCGAGACGCTTTCGATCAGTAAGTCGGAGCGGAAACAACGCTGCGAGCAATTGCTCCATCAATTCGGCATCGAGCGCATCGCGAAAAACCAGGCGCTGACCTTGAGCGGCGGTGAAAAGCGGCGGCTGACAATTGCCCGCTCGCTCGTGACGAAACCGAAATTGCTCATGCTCGATGAGCCCTTCAGCGGTGTCGATCCAATTGCGGTTTACGATGTGCAACAGATCATCGTGAATCTGAAAAAGCTCGGCCTTGCCATTTTGATTACCGATCACAACGTGCGCGAGACGCTCTCCATCGTGGATCGCGCCTATTTGATTTTCGAGGGGCGCGTTGAAAGCGAAGGCACAAAAGATTTTCTGATTAGCGATCCGATCAGCCGCCAGCTCTATCTCGGCGAGCGCTTCAAGATGTGACCGGGGCTCCGCGCCGGTCATTCCGAGCGCAAGCGAGGAATCACACAATCGCAGCGCAGATCACACTCGCGGTAAACTGTGTGACGCTCGAGTTTGTGGAAGATCCCTCACTTCGTTCGGGATGACACTGCGCGTTCCCAGCGCCAGACGCTGAGATTGTTTTCCGGATCAATTGCATCGCCGACTTTTTTGAAGCCGCATTTTTCGAGGACGCGCGTTGAGGCGTTTGGCTCGGCCAGCGTGTGCGCGCAAATTTTTTTAACGCGCGGATCGCGCGATGCGAAATCGCAAAGAGCTTTTGCAACTTCAGTCGCATAGCCCCGGTTCTCGTGAGACGGTGCGATTCCGTAAGCGATTTCGACGACGCCTTCAGAATTCGGCGGGCCAGGGAATCCCCCCGTGCCGATCAACACATTGTCGATCTTGTGAATGACGGCGAACCCGAATTCCCACGGATCGCCCGCTTTCGCGCTTTCCAGTTTTGCCAGGAACTGTTGAGACGTACTGAGAAGTTGTTCGCGAACGCCATCGGCCGCGCACAAGCCCGCGACATTTTCAAATTCATCAGGACCGCGCAGGAGCGCGCGCAAATGTCGCGGGAGATGCTGCGCGAGAATTAAGTTTTCAGTTTGAAGCGTCACTGTTTGTGGTTCTGAGCGAAGTGAAGATCTCTGATCACTCCTCGCAGGCAAAGAGGGAAATGGTCACAGATGTTTCGCTTCGCTCAACATGACATGATCAAAAATTGGAAATAGCGCGGCATCCGCGCTAGAAGTTAGGCCGTGCAATGAGCAAAGGAGCCGCACTCGGAAGAACGACTCAATCGAAGCGCAGTCCGCGCGAAATGGTTCCGGTGGTGACGGTGGAAAGTTTCTACAATTCGCACGCCGAAGAGCTGCAAATGAAACTGGAAGGTCCGCGCGTTGGGTTTCATCGCAAGATTCGCGAACCCACGATCAACCGCCCCGGCCTCGCCCTCGCCGGTTTCTACACCTATTTCGCGGAGAAACGCGTCCAGGTTTTTGGCGCGGCCGAACATTCGTATCTGAAAAGTTTGTCGCCCAAAGTGCGCGCAAAGCGTTTCCGCGAGCTTTGCGCGTGCAAAATTCCATGCATCGTCGTTTCGCGCGCCTTTCATGTCGATCCTGCATTGGTCGAAGCGGCGGCGGAGGAGAAAGTCGCTGTTTTTCGGACGCCGATGATCACGATGAAATTTATCAACGCCGCGACGATTGCGCTCGAAGTGGATTTTTCGCCAACCATTACGGAGTTCGGGAGCATGGTGGACATTCTTGGAGTGGGCGTTTTGATTCGAGGCGCGAGCGGGATCGGCAAAAGCGAGACTGCGCTGGGCTTAATCGAGCGCGGTTACAGTTTGGTTTCGGACGACGTGACGCGAATCACTTCGTTTGAAGGCCGCGAGCTGATGGCGACATCGCCGGATCTGACGCGCAATCATATGGAAGTCCGCGGCATCGGAATCATCAACGTCGCCTCGGTTTTCGGGATCGGCAGCATTCGTCTCGAGAAACGACTCGATCTGGTGGTGACGTTACAAGAATGGGACAGCGTGGAAGAAGTCGAGCGCCTGGGCATGGATCGACAGACCTACGAAATTCTCGGATTGGGAGTGCCGCACATCACCATCCCGGTGAAACCCGGCCGGGATATCGCGCGTTTGATTGAAGTTGCGGCGATGGACCAGAAACTCAAAGGGCTCGGACAAAACAGCGCGATCGATTTCAACACGAAATTGCTCAATTTAATGGAGCCGAGAACGGAATGACGATCAGGACCAAGAGCAAGAAAACGAACAGATGGGTTTACTGAGCCGAAAAGCGCGCGGAGCCGGACAGCCGCAAAAGGTCGAGAAGGAGCTGACTGTGATCAATCCGTCCGGCTTGCATATGAGGCCGGCGGCAATATTTGTGCGCATTGCGAGCCGTTATCGATGCGAAGTGTGGGTCGCGAAAGAGGGCGAGGAAATTAATGGCAAGAGCATCATGGGATTAATGATGCTGAGAGCCGGCCAGGGCTCGAAATTAAAGATTCGTTGTGAAGGGCCGGATGCAGCTAGAGCGGTGGAAGAGGTCATCGCGTCGGTAGTCGAGGCTGAAACGGGTGAGAGAGTCTTCTCCGATTGATGGCGCTGGAAGAGTTAATCAATGCGCGCTTTCACGAAGATTGATTTCCCGGTAGAATCGCACGCGCATGAGCGGCGACTCTAAGGAAATGCGATTTCAAGGTGCGGGCGTTTCGCCTGGCTTGGCGCGCGCCGTCATTCATGTCGTGCGGGATGATCTCGATGACGTCGCTCGTTACCACATCGAGTCCTCGCAAATTGGGAACGAGATTGCGCGTTTCGAAACCGCGCTCGTGCAAACGCGCGTTCAGATTCTCGAGATGCAGCAAAAAATCGCGGAAGCGATCGGCAGCAAAGACGCCGCGATTTTCGATGCGCACCTTCTCGTCGTCGAAGACCGGACGTTGATCGATGAAGTGTTGCGCCGCCTCGAAGGGGAGCGCTGCAACGTCGAATGGGTTTTTCAGGAAGTCGCAAGCAGTTACGCCGAAACGTTGAGCAAGATCGACGATCCTTATTTGCGCGAGCGCGCGGTCGATCTTCAAGACGTCACGCGCCGGATCGTGCGGAATTTGCAGGGTAAAGCGCCGCGGCCCGTTTCGTCCGCAGCCGAGCCGCACATTTTGGTGGCCCATAATCTGACGCCGTCGGACACCGCGACGATCGATCGCCAGCTCGTGCTCGGGATTGCGACCGATCTCGGCAGCCGCACTTCGCACACCGCGATCATCGCACGCTCGTTGAACATTCCGGCGGTTGTTGGATTGCACGACGCGACCGAAAAGCTGGAGACCGGGCAGCATGTTTTGCTCGACGGCTACAGCGGGGTGGTCATTGTCGATCCAACACCGGAGACGCTCGCCTACTACGGTGAGATCGAGCTGCGCAAAGGCCGTGTCGTCAAAGAACTCGAACAACTGCGCGAAATTTCGTCCACGACCAAGGACGGCCGCCACATTGTTCTTTCCGCGAACATCGAATTGCCGAGGGATGTCGATTCGGTCGCGGAAAATGGCGCCGAAGGGATCGGACTTTATCGGACTGAATTTCTTTTCGTGAATCGCGACACGCTTCCGACGGAGGAGGAGCAATACGAAAAGTATCGCGAAGTCGCCGAGCAGGTGAAACCAAACCCGCTCATCATTCGCACGTTCGATCTCGGCGGTGACAAGCTCGCGGCCGGCGCGGTCGACATCGGCGATGAGCTGAATCCATTCCTCGGCTGGCGCGCCATTCGTTTTTGTTTGGAGAACATCGACATCTTCAAAACGCAACTGCGCGCGATTGTCCGCGCGAGCGCGGCCGGCAACGTGAAAGTGATGTTTCCGATGATTTCAGGGCTCGAAGAATTGCGTCAGGCCAAACAAGTGCTCGAAGAATGTTGTCGCGAAGTTGGCGAGAAAAAAAGCGACGAGATGGAAGTAGGCGCGATGATTGAAATTCCGAGCGCCGCGATTTCGGCCGACGCGCTCGCGCGCGAAGTGGATTTCTTCAGCATCGGCACAAACGATCTGATTCAATACACGATCGCGGTGGACCGCGTGAACGAACGCATCGCGCATCTTTATGAGCCGACACATCCGGCGGTGTTGCGCTTGCTGAAAATGATCGCGGACGCTGCGCACGCGAACGACATCTGGGTCGGCGTTTGCGGCGAGATGGCGCGCGACGTTGCCCTCATGCCGTTGATGATCGGGCTCGGCATGGATGAGCTGAGCGTCGGCGCGACCTCGGTGCCGCGAGTGAAAATGGCGCTCCGCAGTCTCGCCGTTCCCGAATGTGAAGAGCTCGTTGCCGAAGCGCTCACGTTGCAAACGCCGTCGGAAATCCTGGCGCGCTGTCTCGATCTCGCCACAAAACGCTACGGCGATCTGCTAGGCTAGGTAGCGGCGGTTCACCGAACCGCCATGGCGATTGGGGTCAATCGCCGCTACCTATTGAACGCCCTTGCTTTGGCAGATGTCGATCTTTGACTAGATTCCAAGTTCTCCTGAATGAAATTTTTGGCCCGGTTCAAATCGCGCGGCAAGAAGCGTAGTGCTCTGTTCCGTTCCGGTTGGAAGATCTCGCTTCTTTTGCTCATCGCGGGCGGCGGTTTCGCGCTCCTGATGTTTTACGGAGCGTGGGCCGCGAGCTTCGACATGAAAAAGGTCGGCGCGATGCCGGAACGGAACACCGTCTTCGATGTCGATGGAAAAATTTACAGCAGGCTCGCCGGCTCGAACCGTCTCCGCGTTTCGCTCGACGAAATTTCGCCGTTTTTCATCGATGCTTTGCTCGCGCGCGAAGACACCCGGTTCTATCAACATCCGGGCGTCGATTGGCGCGGAATTTTGCGCGCGCTCGTGCGCGATGTTCTGACTCGATCGGCCAAAGAAGGCGCGAGCAGCATTACGCAACAGCTCGCGCGCAACAGTCTTCCGCTCGGCGGCCGGAATCTCAGCCGCAAACTTCTTGAAGCGATGGTCGCGTTTCGGATCGAGCACGAGTTTACCAAAAAACAGATTCTCGAGCTTTACGTGAACCGGATTTATTTCGGCGCCGGCTGTTACGGCGTCGAGACGGCGTCGCAGGCCTATTTCGGAAAACACGCCAAAGAGCTAAACCTTCCCGAAGCGGCGCTCATCGCCGGTTTGATTCGAAGTCCAAATCGCTTTTCGCCATTGAAAAATCCGGAAGGCGCGGCAGTGGAGCGGAACGCGGTGCTTGATCGCATGGTCGAGGTTAAAAAAATTCCCGCAGCGCAAGCGAACATCGCGAAGGCGGCCAAAGTAAACGCGCATCCGAGGCGATTGCTTCAGATCCAGGAGAATTACGCGATGGATGCGGTCCAGCGGGATTTGAATCTGATTTTGACGCAGGAGCAGATCGACAACGGCGGCATGTTTATTTACACGACGCTCGATCCGAAAGTGCAGGACGCCGCGCAGCAGGCGCTCGAAACGCAACTCACGAAGATCGAGCATCAGGGAAATTTCAGCCATCCGCTCAAAGCAAATTATCATCCGCCCGAAAATGGCGAAGACTCGTCGATGCCGTATTTGGAAGGCGCGGTCGTGGCGATCGATAATGCGAGCGGCGGGATTCGCGCTCTGGTGGGCGGTCGTGATTATTCTCAAAGCAAATTCAATCGCGCGTTGCCGCCGGCGAATCGGCAGGTCGGTTCCGCGTTCAAACCATTTGTCTACACGATCGCGTTTTCAGAAGGATTGCTTCCGGGCGCTGCGATCAGCGATGCGCCGATCCAACCGGGCGAGATCGATGGCGCGGGAACGTGGTCGCCGGCGAATTCGGACGGCACTTACGGCGGAATTCAACCGTGCTCGAATGGATTGATTCATTCGCGCAACACGATGAGCGTGCGCGTCGGGCAGTTTGCCGGCCTCGATGCCGTGCAAAAAGTGGCGACGACTTTGAACTTGAGCGACAACGTGCCGCACGGTCCCGCGATTTACATCGGCTCATTTGAAACAAACCTGAAAGATTTGACCTCGGCTTACACGGTTTTTCCAAACGGCGGCGTGCGCAAACAATCTTACATTATCGAGCGAATCGACGATTCGGAGCACCAGCCAATTTATCGCGCGTCGCACATCGTCGCACCGGCGGTCGATCCGAGCGCGGCCTGGATGACTTCGCAATTGATGGAGCAAGTGCTGACACGCGGAACGGCCGCGGCTGCGCGTTCGTTAGGCTTCAAGTTGCCGGCCGCGGGAAAAACCGGCACGACCAACGATTACAAAGACGCGTGGTTTGTCGGCTACACTTCGACCATGACCTGCGGTGTTTGGGTGGGATTCGATCAACCGGTCACGATTATTCCGCACGGCTACGGCGCGGCGCTCGCCCTGCCGGTTTGGGTGCAAGTGATGAACAAAGCCGCGACCATTTATCCGCCGACCGATCTCGTGCCGAGCATGCCGATGGCGCACGCGCTCGTGTGTTCGCTTTCAAATCATCTCGCGACTACTGGGTGCGAGTCGGCGGGAACGGCCTACGAGATGGACATTCCGGCCGACAAAGTTCCGGCTGCCGCGTGTGAAGTTCACGGCGGCGATCAAATGCAGTTTGCGCAGAAGTTGAATCCGCTCGGCAAAAAAGCGGCTGAACTTCCAAACAAACTCTTTCAGTCGTTCCGGAAATTTTTTGGCGGCGGCGGCAAACCGTGAAGCGGTAGCGGCTACCATCCTGGCAGCAACACGTTAAAGTCCGCCTTCGCGCAAGGCTACGGCGGACGCTCCAGCCTTCGCTTGCGCTGTCGCTTGAAGCCAAGGTTGGAGCGGGTGAGGAGAATCGAACTCCCGTATGTAGCTTGGGAAGCTACCGTTCTACCATTGAACTACACCCGCAAAGAATTGCAGATTGTAGATTTCAGATTTGCGATTGCAAGTGCCTTAGCCTGTCTGCTATTCGTCGTTCTTCTGAAATCGCCTCGGTCCAGCAGGGCTGCGTGGGTTGGCATTTTGCTTTGCGCAATTCTTTTTCAATTCGCGCAATTCGCTGGCGCGCAACTCGGATCTTGGGATCCAGGCATACCAGCGACCTTCTACGATAACGGCGCTGCGCCCGGAAGATTGCGCGCGGCAAAGTGCAAGGATTGCGACGGCAAGATGGCCGCTCTGCAAGCTGCACTGGACGATTGGTACGCGATGGAGCTGGCAGACGCTGAGAAAAATCTGAACGATAAGATTCCGCCGACGGGCAGCGCGTTAGATAAATGGAAAAAACAACAGGCCGACGCGCTCAAAGGTCTTGGCGATCCAAAAGACGGAGGTAAATCGGCAAAAGAACAACAAAAGAAAAACAGCGACAAAGATTTCCAGGAGCTCAAGAAAAAAACAGGGAAAGGAAAAAACCCCAAGGACATTTAAAACAGAAAATCGCGGACGCGTTGAAGGACCTCCAGGATTGCGAAGAAAAATGTCCGAAGCCGGCCGAAGGACCAAAGGAGGACACACCCACACCAGGTCCGAAGGATGATGGCGGCGGAGGCGGCGGGCAGGTTCAGCCTCCGCCAAAGCCGAACATCGAGATACCTAAACCACCGGATTGTTTCGATACTCAGGAAGACAAAGACGCCTTCATTGAAAAACTCGAGAACGAGAAAAAGAAATGGAGCGCGACGCTGGCCGGCATCATCAAGAACGGTGCCGGGACCAAGGAAGACTTGGCAAACGCCGCTCAGTGCAGGGCAAACATTAGCGCGCTTGATGATGCGATCACGAATGCCGACAAGAATGTTCAAATTTGTAAGAAGGGCGGTGGCGCCGCTAAAACTCCGACTCCGGGGAAGGGCAAGCCGAAGAGAGCGCCGCGCGTCGGCACCGGCAGAAATATTTGTTTTCCAACCGACGGCATGGCGGTCGCGATTATCGGAACCGGCGAAACGATAGGTCACATCGCCGACGTCAGGATCGACAATCTCAGCGATCAATCGATCAATTGTTCGATTCCGGCGATGGTTTTGGAATCAGGCAGCGGCAAGAATCAGGATTACGTCGTTCCGCACGATCAGGAAGTGGCGTTGCGCCCGCACGAATCGAAAATCGTCCCAGTGGATGGCATTTGCGTGAATCGCCACAAGCCGCCGGTCGGAAAAGGAATCGGCGGCGATCTCGTCATGCACGATCCCGGCGGCAATGTTCCGCAGGATGCGCACTCGCATTTGAAACATCACGACGCAGACAAGCTGCTGAAGATTTGCAAAGGGAAGTACGACACGGTCGACAAATTGCAAAAGGATGGCGCGTTTAAAGATTTTCCCTATCGCGACAAGGAAAAACAGAAAGAGATCGCCCTGCAATGGAGCACCTGGAGCGACCCGCGCATTTCGGAGATCGAAGGCGGAAACCCGGCGACGAAAGATGATTTGAAGAAAGTCGTTGAGAAACAAGTCGGCAAAGTCCCGCGGGATGAAAAGAAGAAGATCGACAAAGGAATCGACGCGATTTGGGACAAGATCGAGCTAACGAACGACAAGGCGAAGGACTACGAGGAGCCGGAAGAAACGACGGAAGGATCTGAAGACGAGTACACGCCGCCCAATCAACCTGAGTATGTCGGACAGGGTCAGACTTACGCCAAGAAACCAACTCCGACACCGACGCCGAAACAAAAAAGCGGCGGGGGAAAAACAAAAGACAAACCGACTCCAACGCCCACACCAACGCCAAAACCGAAAGATGGCGGCGGCAAAACGAAGGACAAGCCAACTCCGACTCCGACACCAACGCCTGAACCTTATGTCGATCCGCCGGATGTCGGCAAGTTGCCGCCTGCGAGCTATCCCTACTCGAAGAAAATCGATTGCGGAGACATCAGCATCACGATCAACAAAGACGGTGCGATCATTTTTGATTTCACTCCGAATGGTAAATGCCCGTGCAAAGAATTCGGTTGGATCCAACACTTCCGCTCCTATCCCGGCGATCCCAATCTTCCGAACTGGCATTACGACAACGGAACTCAACCTGGGGTGAGTCATGGCGGTTCCGGCACAGGCGTGATTAGTCATCCGGACAAAGCGAACCAACCAACTAAGAAGCCCGACGATACCGAGTGGAATGATTGGACCGACAATCCTTACTACGGTGGTCCGCCGAGCGATGAAGAAGGAGAGAAAGGATTCGGCAAACATCCCACACCGCAAACGAAGATCGGCGATAAGCCGACGTGGCCGAATCAGACCTACCGCACGCAGCTGGTTTGCATCGATACCGGCGAAGTTCTTTTCACATGGGCGTGGGGGCCGTTTGAACAAGGAAATGAAAATCCCGGAAAAGTTGGCGGAAAAGAAATCGGACCGCCGCCGAACAAAAAGTAAACGGAGAAAACTATGAAGCTACGTGTGTTTACATTGCTGTTAATCGCGACATTCGTTGTCGATCTTTACGCCGCGCATAAAGGCGGTGGTGCGCTCACGCCAATTCACAATTCAACCAAGCGCGGCGCTTACATGATCGAAACCGTCGGCGACACGTTGCATCAAGCGAAGCCGGAAAATACGCGAATCATCATTCGCGTTTCCGGTGCGGACAAAAAGTTGATCAAACCGGAATCGATCGCGTTGATCGACAAAAGCGGCGCGGCGATGAAGCCGGTGTTTCGCGAAGATCGCAAAGTTGGTCATGAAGAAAATACCGGACTGCCAGTTTCAGTCGGCGGCTATGGCGACACTTCCGGAGTCCATGCGACTGGCGTCGGGATTAATCTAAATAAAATCTTCGGTCCACACGGCGACTACGCTTACACGAAAGTGGATTGGCCAAAGGACACTTTTACCGCCGACAAGCGGTTACAGATTGTTATGCCTGGCGGGCAGGCGATCGTGTTACCATTAACGTCGTTGGCGAAATGAAAACGCGTTGTTGTGTTCTGTTGTATGCGATTGCAGCGACGCTTTGCGTTTCAACCGCGAGCGCGCCGGGCAAAACAGCCGGTTGTCCATGCAGCCCGTGCAAATGTTCGCCGTGCACGTGTGGCGACGGAGGAAGCAAAGGCGGCGGCAAGCATCACGGCAAGGAAGGGCATCACGATCGCGACAGCAGCGTTGGCGTAGGCGGCACTGTCGATCTTAGCGGAGTCGGTCATCGCACGCGCGAGGCCGATCCGTTTGCATCGGGCGGCAACGACAAACCGATTGCGCACACCGAAGAAAAACGAACGACTAAACATAAAGATCGAGAGCCGCCGACCAATTCGTTTGATGAGATCAAGCTCACCGGCACGGAAGCAAAGGACGAAAGCAATTCGCCGAACACATTCAATGTGGATAACGAAGAGCAACCGAAAACGGAGGAGAAACCGAAAGGCAAGAAACCAAAGCCAACTTGGCCGAAAAATATCCAGAATTGGCTCGATCTTAAAGCGGCGATAACTACGGCGGAGGAGCCCTACAGCAAGGCGCATGCGGCCTACTACAAAGCGCTCTACGAGTTTATCGGCAAGAGCGATCATCTTAAGCAGCTATATTCCGAGATGCATAGTGCGTGTGACAAGGTTTCGAAGTTGGGGGAAAAGGCCACGCAGGAAGACAGGGACGCATGTCAGAAAGCGCGCAAGGCAGTTCAAACCCAGCAGGATTTGCTCAGCCAGGACTTCGATAATTCGCCCGATGGCAAGAAACTCTCCGGGGAAATGACTGATGCCCAAAAACAAGTGAAAAAGGCGCAACAAGCAGCGGATGACGCGGCCAAGGACATCGACGAAAAGACGCAAAAACATGTCTTAAAGAAGATGGAGAAGTGGGCGAAGGAACAAGCGAAAGAAGCGCCAAAGGAAGCGGCCAAAGATTAATCAAAAGCAGTGGCAAGTGACCGGTGGAACGGTCGGGTAGTTCACTGCCACGAAATCACGTCGTCGGAGTTTTTGAATTTATTGTCCCCGTTGTTGCCAAGCTTTGTGTCCTTACCGACGCACCATGCAATCACGCCTTGACGAATATTCGCTGGACCAGCCCCTGTGTCGGCAGTGTAGCAATTCGCAACTTGGTTATCGTAGTCGGCATCGATTCTCAGCGCATATGCTGAGGACCAAGGATCGTTAAATTGCCCGTCACTCCCGACTTTTCCTTTTGGACTTGCGCTCGCATCTTCGGGCGGTGAGATGAAAACAATTTTCCTCGTGTTGATGTTTGAGGTGACCGCACGCAATTCATCGAAAACGAATTTGCTCGAAGTGCCTCCGGCGCCGTACGTCGCTGTCGCATCGGTACTTTGGTCGGTCGGATACCTTCCGTACTCCGTGTAAAACGCGTTCACTGCGGTCACGATTTGGGTGAGGTCGTTCTTGGCTTGAACTTTTTTCGCGCGGTCCTGGACGCCTTGGAAAACTGGAAAAATAAATCCGAGCAAGATGGCGATGATGCCGATAACGACGAGCAGTTCGATCAGCGTGAAGGCGTCCGCTCGTTCGTTCGACATAATCTCAGGTGTAGTGGCGCGTCTCCTCACGCGCAACGCTTCAATTTGACTGCGGCTGATGACAGCCGCCACTACAGCTTCACCAGTTTTTCATTTGTTCGGGGAAAGGACATTGCGCGCAATCCGAGTTGTCCTGCAAACAAAAATCTTCGTAAATCTGCAAAAGCGCCTGCTGTTGCGCGACGGTTTTTGTGAATTGCCGGCGGCGCGGATCGTCGCCGAACAATCGCGCCGCGGCGGTTTCGACGCGGCGATTCGACAAACGCGCGGTCAGTTTCGCGTAATCATCCCAAATGCTCTTGTCTTCCACGCTCCAAAATGGAAACGCGACGTTCGCGAGAATGTCCGCGACGCGCGATTCGCCAACGAGCGCCATCGCTTCGCGCGAAGCATTTGCCGTTAACGTGTAATGATTTCTCCAAAATGAGTGATCGAGCGCCGCGAAAAATTTTTCAGCAGCTTTCGCCTTTTTGCTTAACGCGCGACGCAACCCGGGCCATTGATGTGCGAGGATCGACAATGCGGCGAGCCGGCGCTGCGGATGATTCGTTGGACGCGTGCTGCTGAGCTTCCAAATTTTCGCCGGCAGAATCAAACGCTGGAATTCGTCGCGATGCAGCCACCAACGGTCCCATAGTTCGCGCACATAAGCGCGCGTCGACTTTTTGTAGGCCGCGAGGTCAGGAGTTTCGAGAAATCCCGCCATCCCGAACAGGATCGCTTCAGCGTTGTCGAGATTCTTGCGTAAAGTTTTCAGCGAAACTCTTTGTGCGATGAGCGTGAACGGAAGCTTGTTCTCTTTGTAGCCGAGCGCGGCCGCGATTTCGTGAAAGAGCGCTTCGTCGGCGCCGTGATTGTCGATCTTCGCGCGGAGCCGCGCGGCTTTTTTTTGCAAACGGAATTGCGCGGCGGCTGTGAGCACGCTGCGGACGCGTTCTTCGGACAAGTTTTTGAGCGGCGCCTGACAACGGCCCGCGTGCGCAAGCGGAATGTTCGCGCTGAATGCTTCCGGCAACGTCGCCGGATCAATCTGGAGTTGCGGCACATTGCGATTCGATTTCGTCCGCGTAAAAAATTCGCGATCGCTCTTGTCCACGAAAACGTGGAGCACGGTTTCATCGAAGGCGGGATTCGTTGAGTGGCCGTGCAGTTCCCAGTTTCGGTCGAGAACATCGATCTCGATGCAGCCGCGCAATGCTTCGCCGCCGTTGATCGAGATCGCGGCGTCGCGAAAGTCCGGACCGGATTCGCGATTCCAAGTTCCGAACTGCACGATGTCGATCTTGTTGCCGCGCGTTGAATCGAAGCTGCGGCCGAATTCGCCCGCGAACCAGCGAGCCTGCAGCTCGAGCTCGTTCGGAGTGCGGAGCGATAGGAAAAGAGCGCGCTCATGCACGCGGGTAAAGCGCAGCATTTGCGCGTAACGGTCGGCGCTGGGGGTCACGTTTCGACTGTAACCGTTTCGGTATGTCGAATGCGATTGCAAAATCGAACACGATGTTGCGTCGCCCACAGGGCGACGGCTACAGTCCGCCATGCTCGATATTCGTTTGATTCGCGAGAAACCGGATTTCGTTCGCGAACGCCTCGCGACTCGCAGCGGCGATGACGCGGCGAAGATCGAGCAAGTCCTCAAGATCGACGCGGCGCGGCGAAAAACGGAAACCGAGCTGCAAGGATTGCAAGCCGAGCGGAATCGATTGAGTAAAGAAATCGGCGCGAAAAAATCCAAAGGCGAAGAGACCAAAGAGATCGAGGCTGCGGTGAAGCAGATCGGCGAGAAGATTGTCGATCTTGAGCGGAATGCGGCGAAGTTCGACGAACAGCAGCGCAATTTGTTGCTCGAGATTCCGAACTTGCCGCATGAAAGCGTGCCGCTCGGAAAAGATGCGAGCGCGAACAAAGTTTTGCGCGAGTGGGGAAGCATGCCGCGGATTGCGGGCAAGGCGCTCGATCACGTCGCGCTCGGCGAGAAGTTGAAAATTTTCGATCTCGAGCGCGCGACGAAGCTTGGCGGCAGCGGATTCATTTGCTTCACCGGCGCGGGCGCAAGGCTCGAGCGCGCGCTGATCAATTTCATGATCGACATCCACACGCGCGAGCACGGTTACGCGGAAGTGAGTCCGCCATTTTTAGTGCGGCGTGATTGCATGATCGGCACGAGCCAGTTGCCGAAGTTCGAAACCGACATGTACAAAATCGAAGGCGAAGAATTGTTTCTCGCACCAACGGCTGAAGTGCCGGTGACGAATCTTTATCGCGAGGAAATTTTGCCGATTGTCGATCTTCCAAAAAAGTTAGTCGCGTACACGCCGTGCTTTCGGCGTGAAGCGGGATCGGCCGGTCGTGAAACGCGCGGAATTATTCGGGTCCACCAATTCGACAAGGTCGAGCTGGTGAAGATTACGACTTCGGAGAAATCTTACGACGAGCTCGAATCGCTGCTTGCCGACGCGGAAAAGATTTTGCAACTGCTCGGGCTGCATTATCGCGTGATCGCGCTTTGCACGGGCGATCTCGGTTTTGGCTCGGCCAAGACTTACGACATCGAAGTTTGGTCGCCCGGACAAAATGCTTATCTCGAGGTTTCGAGTTGTTCGAACTTCGAAGATTATCAAGCGCGGCGAATGAATCTTCGCTATCGGGACGCGGACAAGAAAAACAAATTCGCGCACACGCTGAACGGTTCCGGCCTGGCCTTGCCGCGAGTGTTTGCCGCCTTGATCGAGAATTGCCAGCAGCCGGACGGCTCGGTCCAAATTCCAGAAAAATTGCAGCCCTATATCGGCGCGAGCGAGATCCGCTAAAGCAGTTCGAGTTGCGCGCGTTCTCGCGCGTGAAAGTCTTTTTCGGTTTCGGAGGGCAAGGGCAATTGAAAATGCAACCGTTGTGCAAGTCTTTGCGCAGTTTCGGGCGCGAAGCCTTCAAAGTGATTGCTGACGAACACCCAGACATTGCGAACTTCGCCGAGATGGCGGTCGATTTTCAGGGCCCAGCTTTCCAGCGCAGCCTCGCGCTTCCACAAAAGTTTGTCGTAGCGATGAACGAATTTGCCGGCGCCGTCGTACTTTGTCCCGTAATCGCCGAGCAAACGGACGTAAAGGAATTCGGTGGTCAGCGGAACGAACTCGAACGGCGCGAGATTGCGCTCATTCAGCGGACTAGTGTCCGCCCAAACCCAACAAATGCGGCACTGCTCGAGCAAGCGAATGATTTGCGGCCGATGCCAGCCGGGATTGCGGAATTCAATCGCGAAACGAAAGCCTTTCGGAAGTTGCGTCAAAAATTTGCGCAGCGGCTGGCGACCATCTTTCGGAGTGAACGACGGCGGCAACTGAATGAGCACGACTTGAAGTTTTGATTCGAGCGGCTCGACCGCGCGCAGGAACGCGTTCAATTCCGCGCTGCAATCGCGCAACTTGCAGACATGCGTGATCTCGCGCGGAAGTTTGCAGCTGAATCGAAATGAGGCGGGCGTTTGCTCCACCCAACGGCGAACGACATTCTCGTCCGGTACATTGTAAAAGGTCGAGTCGATCTCCACCGCCGGAAAATAGCGCGCGTAAAATTCAAGCCATTCGGATTCCGGCAGCTCAGGCGGATAAAATGTTCCGTGCCAGTCTGGAAAATTCCAGGCGCAAGCGCCGATCCTGACTTTTTGTTGCTCGGTGAGTTTCAAAATCCCGTCGAACGCTACGCTAAATCGCGACGCACGGGAAGATGTCGATCTTGCTCGGCGCGTCGGGCGAAATCGGGCGCGATTTGGAGCTCGCCAACTTGACGGCGCGACGAACTCAATTACCCTGCCAATCCCGATGAAGTTTCGAGTTCTTCCGGCCCTGCTGGTTCTCGCGTCCGCGGCCTTTGTGGTTCAATCAACGAACGCCGCGGTCGTTTTTCGTCCCGGCGAAAAGGCAAAATATGTTGCGCCCGGCGAAGAAGAGTTGCACGGCGACGCGGCGGAGTTGCTTGAGATCGCTCAAAATGCGGAGAAGGACAAAAATCTAAAACGCGCCATTCGCGCTTACCGGCAGCTTGTCCGTAAATTTCCGCACGACGCGCTTGCGGCCGGCGCGGTTTATCGCGGCGCGGTCCTCTACGAACAAGTGCACGAGTTTCTTGAAGCGGCCGGGACCTACCGCCTGCTGGTGACGAATTATCCAACGAGTCCACATTTTAACGAAGCAATCGAAGGCCAATTCCGAATCGGCGAGATGTATTTGGCCGGAAAGAAATTGAAGTTGCTTGGCATCCCCTTGGCCACTTCGATGGATCGCGCGGTGGAAATTTTCGCGGGAGTGGTGCGCACCGCGCCGTACGGCAAATACACCGCACGCGCGCAGTTCGACATCGGCCTGGCCCGCGAAAAACAAGGCGCTAACGATGCCGCGCTCCAAGCTTATCAGGCAGTGATCGACAAATTTCCAAACGACCCGATCGCAGTCGATGCTCAATACCAAATCGGTTACATTTGGTTTAGCGCGTCAAAAAGCGGCACCAAGGACATCGCCGCTACGCACAACGCGCGGACAGCGTTCCAGGATTTTCTCTTCCGCTTTCCAAACAGTGAAAAAGCGCCGCAAGCGCGCGCTAATCTCCAGATCCTCGAACATAAGGCGACGAGCTCGTCTTTCGACGTGGCGCGTTTTTACGATAAACAAAAAATGTATCGAGCGGCGGTGGTTTATTACAACGAAGTCATCCGGCAACAGCCGGGATCCGCTGAGAGCGAGAGAGCAAAGAAACGCATCGACCAGCTGAGAACAAAGTATGGTGACAAGATAATCGAACCGCTGGTGGATAAGGAGGCCGCGATGAAAAAAGCCGAGCAAGCCAAGGCGAAAGCGGCGGCCGCGGGGCAACCGGGTTCGGCTAGCGGAACTCGCTCGAGCGGGCCGGCCGGTTCCGGATCGACATCGTCATCATCGTCTGCGCCGATTTTGCCGCCGGATTTGGATGGCTCGCTTCCGCCGCCTCCTTCGGGACCTTCGAGTCTGATGCCGCCGGGATCTTCCAGCGCGCCATCTTCGAGCGGGTCCGATGAATCGCCCGCGCCGCGATCTCCGGACGATTCTGGTTCCTCCGACGCATCGGCTTCACCGACGCCGTGAAGAATGTGATCGTGGCGGCACTTGCCTGCCTCAGTTTGAGCGGTTGTTTCGGTTATCACATCGGCCCGGCCAAACCGTACTATCTTCACGATGTTCACACGATCGCGATCCCGACCTTCGTAAACAAAACGCTGATCCCGCGCGTGGAAGTGCTCGTCACCGACACGGTGATTAAACAGTTCCAGCAGGACGGCACTTTCAAGATCGGTAGTGGCGAGAATGTCGATGCGACACTTAAAGGCGAAATTATTCGGATCAGTCGATCGCCTGCGCGCTCGGTGCGCGGAAATGTTTTGGCGACGAGCGAGTTTAATCTCGCCATGCGCGTCCGGTACCGGTTGGTTGGCCCAGATGGCAAACCGCTCGGTCCTACCGGTGAAGTCGCAGGCACAACCAGTTTCTTCGTTGGGACGGATGTCACCACCGATGAACGGCAGGCTCTCCCTTTGGCCACGGAAGAACTCGCGACTCGCCTTGTCACGCAGCTCAGCGAAGGCTGGTAATTCTCGCCGATGAAAGGCGAAGAAAAACTTTGGAGCATTCTCAGCGACAAACTCGAGATGCTTCGCGCGACCAATCGCGTGCCGGAAGCCATTCGTGTCGCGGAAACTTTGCTCGAGCTGGCCAAGCGCACCTTTGGAGATGACGACAATGCGCTCGCGCTAAGTTACGAAAAACTCGGCACGCTTCTCGACCAGGCTGGCGATCGCGTGAAGGCGAAACCGTACTTGCTCAAGGCGCACGCCGTTTTAGAAAAAGCGAAACCGCCGGACCAACGTTTCCTTTATCGCTCCGCGCGGCGACTCGCGTTTCTTTGCGATAATCTCGGGCAACAGGACGAAGCGATTCGTTACTACGAGAAAGCGATCGCCGCCGGCGGACATTTGGACGATCTCCCCTATGCCGATCTCGGCACGATGTTGAACAACGTCGCCCTTATTTTCAGGCGCTCAGGCCGGCAGAAAGCGGCCGAACCATATTATCTGCACGCGCTCGAGATTTACGAAAAACAACTCGGGCCGCAGCACGCTGATGTTGCTTCAGTGCTGAACAATCTTGCCGTGTTTTACACGAACGAGAAGCGCTACGCCGAAGCGGAGAAGACGCACCTGCGCGCGCTCGGCATTCGCGAAAAAGTTCTGCCGCCGGGCCATCCCGACATCGCGCAGTCGAAGTGCAATCTCGCGGTCGTTTATCATTCGCGCGGCGATTATCCGAAAGCGGCCGAGCTCTATCGGGCGTCGCTCAAGAGTTGGGAAGAAATGACCGATCAACCGCCGGAAGATTACGAGATCGTGGCCGCGAACTACGCCGACTTGCTGCGCTCGCTCGGCAAAGCGCGCAAAGCGCAACAGCTCGAAGCCCGCGCCCGAAAACGCCGCCGCGGCTGATTTTTCTCGCGGCAAGATCGACATCTTCTGATTTGCGCTTGCGCGCGGGAACTGGCCGCGCAATTTAAGCCGCCGAAATTTTTCTCGCTCACGTGGCGGAATTGGCAGACGCGTACGGCTCAGGACCGTATGGGGAAACCCGTGGAGGTTCGAGTCCTCTCGTGAGCAGTTCAATAATGCGCATCCGTTTTTATCTTCACGCGGCGCTTTGGTGCGCGCTGCTCGCGATTTTTATCGCACTGAGTTTTCGCGACGTCGCGCGCGCGGTTGTGGAAAACAAAATTGGACCGATCAATCCCAACCATTCGACCGATGCTTACCTCGATGGGCTCACGCACGTGCGGAATGGATCGGATTTGTTTGCGCGTTGGATCGACAATCTGCCGCGCGACAAATCGATTGCCATCGTTGTCGATGCGCAAAGTTCGCCGAGCAAGTTTCTCGGAATGGTGATCGCGTATCTTTCCTGGCCGCGCGATGTAAAAACAATCGCAGTGACGCCTGCAACCTACGCGCGGGAGCTTTCGCAGATTAAGGAATCATCCACCAGTGCGGCGGTCTTTTGCGCGCTGAAGCCGCCGGTCTGGATCAAAAAGAAAACCGATTTCGGTTCGAACATCGTTTTCGTTCCCGCCGAATCTCTGACGCCTCCGCAATGACTTTCGTGGGATTACTAGGCGGCTATTTCACGCTCTTCGCGGCGGGGTTTGGAGTCACTTTGCTTCTCATGAGAACTTCGCCGCGAATAAACGTCATCGAGTGCTTCTGCCTTTCGTGGCTGCTCGGAGTGGGAATTGTTTCCTTAATAATATGGGTATGCGGTCTCATCGTCTCGGGACTTGCGTTACAAATTTTGCTAGCGGCGATCTGTCTCATGCTCGGCTTCCTCGGCTGGCGAACGAAACAACGAAGCCAAATTAAATTCTCGCTGCGGCGACCGAACAATCGCCTCGAATGGATCCTCGCGGCGATTCTTCTCCTTCAGCTGGCCACGATTTTTTTTGTTTCCCTCAAACATACCCTTGGCTGGGACGGGCTGCTCAACTGGGAGATCAAAGCGCGATACGCGTTTCTCAATGGCGGAGTTCTCCCGCAATCTTACTACTCGAATCCGGCGCGCGCGTTCAGTCATCCCGAATATCCGCTCGCAATTCCGCTCACCGAGCTCTGGCTTTATCTTTGGATGGGCGTCCCGCACCAATTCTGGATCAAAACAATCTTTCCTCTCTTTTACATTTCGGGCGCGCTGATGCTCGCGTTGTTTGTCAGCCGACTGGCTGGCAAACGATGGCTCGGCTTATTGGTCGCGCTCCTGGTTCCGTTTGTTCCGTTCGTTTTGACAAGCCCTGGCGGAATCACGGTCGGTTATGTCGATCTTCCACTCGGCGTGTTTTATCTCGCGGCGCTCGGTTATCTTTTGATTTCACTTGGATCTAATTCGCGCGAGTCATGGATTATTTTCGCCGCGCTCCTCACTTTGCTTCCCTGGATTAAATCCGAAGGCGCGATCCTTTGGTCGGTGTTGGCCGTGCTCAGCTTGCTCGTCGCGCTTTACCAACGACGATGGCGATCCGCGATATTGTCGATCTTGCCCGGACTTGTGTTGATCGTTTGCTGGCGTGTTTACTTGCACGCGATGCATTCCGTTCTGCCCGCCGATTTCGCGCGACCGACTTTTCAATTGTTGAGCGCGAACATCGATCGACTCGCTACGATCAGTCGAATCGCGTTGATCGAATTCACCGACACCGGACTCTGGAGCATTTTTTGGCTGCTGCTTTTTGTCGCGATCATCTATCTCGCGGCGGCGCGCAGTTTTCAGAAGCTGATTCTGATCGTCGGTATAATCGGGCCACTTTTACTTTACCTGGTGACTTACATTTTTAGCGCGTGGCCAAGTTACACAGCGCACATCACGTCGTCATTGCCGAGACTTCTCCTTCAATTGATGCCAGTCGGATGGCTCGCAATCGGCCTCGCTTTGTCGCCGCCAAAACGAAGCGCGGAAAGTTCAGCGCGTGAATACTGAAATTCAGCAATCCGGTTCGCGCGATCCGGACGCGGTCCGCGAAATGTTTGGCAGCATTGCCTGGCGATATGACTGGGCGAATCATCTATTAAGCTGCGGCTGCGACTTCTTCTGGCGGCGCCGCGCCGCGACAATCGTGCGGAGTTGGAATCCAAACGCGATTGTCGATCTTGCGACCGGCACGGGTGATCTGGCGCTCTCGGTAAAGAGTGCGTTGCCGAATTCGGAAGTCATCGGCGTGGATTTTTCTGAAAAAATGCTGGCCATCGCGAAATCGAAAGGCGTTTCGCGAACAATCGTCGCCGACGCGCTGGCGTTGCCATTCGCTGAGCGCTCATTCGATTGCGTGACGATCGCGTTCGGCTTGCGCAATATCCAGGACTGGGCCGCCGCTCTCGCGGAAATGAATCGCGTGCTCACGCGTGGCGGCAATTTGTTGATCATGGAGTTCTCGTTGCCGTCGATGTCGATCTTGCGAGCGGTGTATCGATTTTATTTGCACCGCATCATGCCGATCTTCGGCGCAGCTCTCACGCAAAAGAAAACGGCCTACGATTATCTCGGCGATTCGATCGAACAATTTCCTGCGGGCGCAGCGATGCTCCGTTTGATCGAGTCGAACGGATTTCGAGATGCCGAGGTCCAACCGCTCACCGGCGGAATCGTCACCATTTACACCGCGGCGAAATCCTAAGGTGCTGCGGTCGCAGTCGGCGTGGCGCTGGGCCCTGGGGTGGGCGATTCAACCCCGACGAGCGATAATTTCAGCGCATTCAAATCCGGATTGGCGATCACGAAAGTTCCGTCGCGTTCCTCGGTTCTGGCAAACGCTCCTCCGTCTGGCGCGGGAGCTCCGACGATTAATTTATGCGCCGCCTTGTCGTCCGGCGAAGTGGTGAATGCGACGACGAGCTGCGGTTTGTCGAAGCCATGCGCCGAAATTGTCGATCCGACCCAGCGCACCGCGTGCAGCGTGGACAAGGTGTTCAACAACGACTGAAGATTTGTCTGATTAATCGCGCCGCTGCCCGTGCTCCAATTCCATTGATTGTTCTGTCCGCGTGCGAGCGCGAGCGTTTTGTCGCTGGTCACGCTGAGGCGATGGATTTGTTCCGGTTTGAAATTGTAGATCGCAGTGTCCTGCCATTGCACTGGGTCCGCGAAAATTTGATCGAGCAATCTTTTGCGGACCGCCACAACAAACGGTTCATCGCCGACGCGCGCGTAAACTACATCGCCTTCGACTTTGCCGAACGAAAGCGAAGCGAATGGCTGCTCGCCGGCTTTCGTCTCGGCCGTGTTCTCCGAGGCAAACGAGCTGAACGTGATGGTCATTTGCGGTTTATCGAGTCCGTACCTCGGAAGATTTGAGGCGACGTCCTCGACAAATTTCGCGACCTGCTCGTTTTGCAAGGTATCGAGCAAACGGCGGACTTCGCTGGAATTTGCCGGCGCATTGTTCTTGCTTGCGAGCGTCCAGTTTTCATCCTTTCGCGCGAGCACGGTTTTGCCTTTTCCGGGCGCGTCGATCGTTAGGCGATCCAGAACCTTCGTGTCGATCCGCACAAGATGTCGATCTCGCAGATCGTTTGGCTTGGTGTTGAGGACCTCTTCGATTTTTTTCGGCAACGTATAAACAAAGGCGCGCGGTGAAAACCGAACGTAGACCTGATCTTTCTCTTTTTCGGGAACGCTGCCGATCTGGAGTGTTTGCCCTGACTTGTCGTTTTCCGCGAAAATTGTGAGAGCGCCGCGCGGCTCGGCCAACCCATACGGGTGAAGATCACCGCGATCGTCCGCAACGAACTGTTGGATTCGCGCGGTCGTAATCTGCGCGATCAGGTCGCTGACTTTTTGATCGTCCGCGCGCGCGTGTAACGGTTTCACGATTTCCCAATGGTCGGCTTTCTTCTGCAATTCCAATTCGCCGGCCGGAGTCTTGAGCACCGCGCGAGCGACCTGGGCCATGATCAAGTCGGTCAGCTTTCGATCGCGAAATTCATCGGGCTTCTTGTCGATCGCTTTCTTTACCGATTGGCTGGTGAGAAATGATTCCTTCGAATTTCCCACGCGGACATACATCCTACCTTCGAGCGCCGCGTCTTTGCCGAACCAGATTTCCGGCGGCGCGCCTTGACCGGACAATTTCAGACGCAGCTTTGGATTGACCAGGCCGTAATCGGATAATTTGTTTTTGTCTGCTTCCATTTCCTTCGCGGAAATCGCGCCGTCCTTCTGCCAATTTTCCAAGCCGGAGAGCAATTCGTTAACGAGCGCAGCATCGGCGTTGTCTTTGATCGGCGTTTCCAAGCGCCATTTGTCGTCGTGCTTGCGAATGTCGATCTTGTCGTCGCCGTTTTGAATTAGGACGCCGTCAATTTTGTCGCGCTCGAAGTTGACGACATTTTGCGCCTGGCGCGCGGCTTCCTGCGTGTTCGGCCGGTTGCGCTCGACGAAATAAAGATAAGCAAAAACGCCGGCCGCGAGAATGAACAGGACGAAAGTCGTTTTCCATTTCATGGCGTTTGCGAATTAGCTAGGCGCGACGTTTCCACCACACCGCCGTTCCCAGGACAACAAAGACGAGCGGCATCAGCACGAGAATAATCCAGCGCAAACTGCGCATTGCATCTTCATTTAAACTAAATGTGAGCGTCTTCGGAACTTTCGGCGCAATGCCGATGAGCTGCTCGCGACTGAGCAGCCAATTCGTGCATCCGGAAATGAAATCGAGCGCCTGCTGGTCCTGCGTCAACGCGTTGTCTTGAACAAACGTCGAATTACTCACTACGACCATGCGCGACGAATTCATTTGCACGTGTTCGTCCGCGCTTCCGCCCTTCTCGACTGAAACACCGATGATCAGCGGCGCCTGGCCGGCGCTTTTCGCGTCGGCTTGAAGCTTCGCCTGATCGTTCGTGTTGTAATCCTTCTCCGCGAAATAGCCTTTCTCTGCTTCGATCAAGGGTTGAAGTCGAATGTTCGCGGCGCGAACGCGGTCGGTTTCAAGGTTCATCGATGCGGTACCGCCAAAAAAGATCGCGCGAACATTCGCGAGTCGCTTCGTGACCGGGCTTTCGCCAACAAATTTTGCCTGCACATCCCGGACCACCGCGAGCTCCTCGATTCCGGTCCGGACGAAAGCCATCAGCCGGTCGTCATTCAATTTCACGCCGAGCTCGTTCAAAAACGCATTCAGCTTCGGCGTCTTGGCCGAAGGATCGAGAAGCAACAGGATTCGTCCTTGTTTGTCCCAAAAGTCGCGCAGCAGTTTTATCTCGCGATCGGACAAATCGTACTGCGGCCCGACAATCATGACCGTTTTTATGTCCGTCGGAATTTGCGGCTCGTTGAACAAATTCAGTTCCTGGAACTTAATGTTCTCGTTCTCGATGAAAGTTTTCATCACCGAAATCGGACTGCCCGGCTGTTGCTGTTGTTGCATCATCGCGACCGGCGACGGTTCGGCGATCGAAGGCTCCTTGTGTCCGCTCACGTAACCGATGACGTTTTTCTTGCCGTCAACGAGATCCATCATCGCGCTCGTGATCGCTTGCTCGCCTTTGAACGCACTCACGCGCGGTCCTTCGCCGAACGCCGCCCCGGCGGAATCGATCTCCGCCATCTCCGATGCTTTCACGGTTTTGTTGCGTCCGTCGTAATCAATCACGAGGATCGCTTCATCCGTGACCACTTTGTATTTGTCGAAAATCTCTTTCGCGCGCGAGAGGTTCCGCTTTGGATCGACCGTCTCGATGTCGATCTTGCCTTTCGCGCTGTATTGATATTCGGTCAGTAAACTCGCGACATCGCCGCTGATCGGCGTGTCCGGCGGAAAGAAATTCGTGATCCGCACTTTTCCTTTGAGCGTGCGCAGGAAGCGTTTCGTTTTGTCCGAAAGCGCGTATTTCTGGTCGCGCGAAACGTCCCAGCGTTTGTAATGACGGAAACCGATCCAATTGACCGCGGTGATCAAAAAGAAAATCAAGATGAGCTGAACGAGAAGGTTCAGCCCAATTTGGAGGCGCTGAATTCCCTTCGATTTCGTTGTCGTCGCCTCAGCCATTTCTCACAACCTCCATTTGCGCGATTGAAAGACCTGGTAAGTGATCGTTAGAAAAAACACGGTCATGCTCAAATAGAGAACGATCGGCCGCGTATCGAGGATCCCGCGCGAGTACGTGCCCATGTGCTCAATCGCGGAAAAATAGCCGAGCGCGTCACGCGTTCCCGAGCTGACGTCGAGCAAAATGAATTGAACCAAGCCGAGAAAGAAGAGAAGCGTGATCGCGCAGAAAGAAATGATCGCCGCGACGATTTGGTTTTTTGTGAGCACGGACGCCAGACAACCGACGGAGAGATAAAACATGCCGAGCAGCAGCAACATTAGATACGAGCCCCAATATGCGCCGGTCGAATTGCCCGCAGGCTGGTGGGTGATTTTTTGGAAAATCGCGAAGTAGATGAGCGTGGGCAACCAGAGCGTGATGTAAAACACCAGTGCGCCAAAGAATTTCGCGAGGACGACCTGAATATCGCGCACCGGCGCGGTCATCAACGGCTCGATCGTGCCGAGCTTAAATTCTTCGGCGAACAAACGCATCGTGATCAGCGGGAAAATCAAAACGAACGCGAACCAGAAGAAGACGGAGTTAAAAAAAGCTTCCTGGACCGAATACGCCGCCGGCCGCTGGTTCATGAATGAAACCTGGAAATAAAAATCGACGCCGGT
>DATBCV010000025.1:0-26970 GCA_036270275.1 Chthoniobacterales bacterium
CTTCATATCGACGTATGCAGTTTCGATAAGCTCACGCAGCGCCGCGGTGTCGACCTCACGGTCCGGGCGCAGTTTCACATTGCGCATGAATTTGCCGGTGCCTTCCAACAAGCTGTTCGGGTCTGCAATCTCCGCACCGCGAAAAAAGCCGACGTTCACGTGCTCTGTGAAGGCATTCACGTAGCCGAATGCCGCATCGCCAACGCACGCGGTCGGATGGCCATCATGCAATAATTCTCGAACGTCGTCGCCACAGTTGCGCATCACTTCAAACCAACGGCGCGCGATCGTTCCCAGTTCATTCGCATGCTCGCGCATCCAGCGCTCCACCGCGGGATCGCGCTCGACCGAAGTTGGGAAGCGCATCAACTCACTCATGACGATTTAATTTCGGCGCTGAGCCGGCGATCTGCAATTTCGGAAAAGTTTGGGTAAGACGAACGCGCCGATTGGACATTCGAAGCCGATTAAAGAACTGTCCTCCGAATTAAACCGACGATGGCGGAAACGATCAAACCAATCGCACCTTCGGAAGAGATCGTTCCACCGCGCGGCCTCGCCGGTTTCATCGGAAAGTTCACGGTGCTGCGCGGCGCGAAGCGGGACCTTTGGCTCACGTTTCTGATCAAGCTGCTGATCTACACCGCGTACTCGATCACGAACAAGACGCTCGTGCTTTGGTTGTCGCGCGATCTCGGCTTTAGCGATCAGGCCGCCGGCGCGTTGGTCGGCTGGGTTTGGGCGCCAGCGATGACGATCTTCACTTTGCTCGCCGGTTCGCTCACGGACGCGATCGGTTTGCGACGAACATTTTTCCTCGGCGTCACCATCTGCACCTTCGCGCGCACGGTGATGGTTCTGACCATGAACCCAACGCTGGCGCTTGTCTGCGGTCTGTTGCCGTTGGCGATCGGTGAAGCGCTCGGCACGCCGGTCTTGCTCGCCGCGACACGCGTTTATTCAACAACCGCGCAACGCTCCATCGCATTCTCGATCCTCTACGCGCTAATGAATGTCGGCTACTTCGTGGCCGGCTACGTTTTCGATTTCATTCGCACGGCCGATCTTCATTTCAACATCGCCGGATTTCAGCCGACGCCGCACCAGGAACTTTTCGCAGTCAGTCTCGCGCTCGAGATTTTGCTGTTCCCGGCGATTTACTTTTTGCGGCGCAACGCAGATCGCGCGGCACGCGCTTCTGATGAGACGCGGGAAGATCGACAATCAAGTGCGCCAAACTTCTGGACAAGAATCGCGCACACCGTCGGGACAAGCGCAAAGGAAACCGCCGCGCTTTTTCAACGCATGATTGGACAATCCGGCTTTTATCGGCTGCTCGCATTCTTTCTCTTCATCGGATTTCTGAAGGCGATTTTTTTGCAAATGGATTACGTCTTTCCAAAGTTCGGCGATCGCGAGATGGGATTGCACGCGCCGGTCGGAAAACTCGCGGGCATCAACGCGATTATGATTATCGTGCTGGCGCCGGTGGTCGGAGCGCTCACCCAGCGGCTGGCTTCGTATCGGATGGTCATTATCGGCAGCATCATTTGTGCGGCTGGAGTTTTCGTGATGACGTTGCCGACCGATTGGTTCGTGCCCGCGGCAAACAGCGCGATCGGGCATGCTCTCGGTCACGGTTATCTTCGATTGAGGGGGCCGATTCATCCCTACTACATCATGTCCGCGCTCTACCTTGTGGTGTTTTCCGTGGGCGAAGCGTTTTACTCGCCGCGCGTTTACGAATATGCCGCGTCGATCGCGCCGCCGGGCCAGGAAGCTTCGTATGGCGCGCTCGCGTACCTGCCGTTTTTAGTCGGCAAACTTTTGATCGGAACGAGCGGTTGGGTCCTGGCCGCGTTTTGCCCGGAACATGGCGAATGCCGGCCCGCGATGCTCTGGTTGATCTTTGCCCTGGCCGCATCAGTCGCGCCGTTGGGCTTGATCATTTTTCGCCGTTACATCCAGGTCCCGGAAGCTGGACGACAAGATTAAACAAACGAGATTAGCTCCTGTCTAATTTCTACCAGCTATGATCGTGTTACCGAAACGTCCCCAGCCATCCTCGCGCGGAATGTTGATCGTTTGCGCGGTGGTGTTCGCTGCGCTGGTCGGCATTCTGCTTTTTCTCAATCGCGCGCGCGCCCAATCCCCCGCTCTTCCCCCAGCCGACTCCAGTTCTATGACAACTCCATCCACCAACAATCAAACTTCGGCCAAACCCGCGGCCGATGAATTAAAAAAGAAATTAACGCCCGAACAGTTTCACGTGACGCAGCAATGCGGGACCGAGCCGGCGTTTCGAAATGAATACTGGGACAATCATAAGCCCGGCATCTATGTCGATATTGTCAGCGGCGAACCGCTCTTCACTTCGCTGGACAAATTCGACAGCGGCAGCGGCTGGCCGAGCTTCACCAAGCCGCTCGACAAAAACAACGTGCTCGAAAAGTCCGACCGCACCTTCGGGATGGCGCGCACGGAGGTCCGCAGCAGCAAAGGCGATTCGCATCTCGGTCACGTGTTCGACGACGGTCCCACGGACAAAGGCGGACTGCGTTATTGCATCAACTCCGCTTCGCTCAGATTCATTCCGGTCGAAAAGCTCAAGGAAGAAGGCTATGCCCAATACCTGCCGCTTTTCGAAAATAAGAAATAGCGCCGCATCCCGCGCGGATTTTGCCAAACCAGCCACTTCGCCGGCTGCGTATCATTAAGAAAGTTTGATGACCGTCCGGAAAAAAAGAGTGACTTCGCGCTCGATTCTCTGCTTGAGTGACGAAGCGAGGCTTGCTGGCCGATGAGCGAAACCGTTCGAATTCAAAGCAGTGATGCATCACGCGTAAGCATCGTTATCGGAATCATCATTGCGATCATCGCGAGCGCGATCGTGTCTTATTTTGTTTTCTTCGCACACACGGTGAAGGAAACGATGACCGGGTTCGACCCGAACCGCCCGGTGCCGGACGACGCGACATTGCGCAAACGTTTGTCGCCGGAGCAATATCACGTCGTCCGCGAAAACGGCACCGAGACGGCGTTTAAAAACAAATTGTGGGACAAATTCAGCCCGGGGATCTATGTCGATGTTATCACGCGCGAGCCGCTTTTTTCGTCGGCCGACAAATTTGATGGCGGCACCGGCCGGCCAACGTTTAGCAAACCCATCTCGAAGGACTCGATCGTCGAACGCGACGATAATTCTTTCGACATGCACCGGATCGAAGTGCGCGCGAAACGCAGTGACGCGCACCTTGGTCATCTCATCCCGGATCCGACTTCGCCAACTGGCCAACGTTATGCCGTGAACTCCGCCGCGTTGTATTTCATTCCGGCCGAAGAAATGAAGGACGCTGGCTACGAGTCGTTCGCGTCTGCCGTTTCGCCCGCCACGCAAAAATAGGCGGGCCGCTTGCTTCAACCGCCGTTGGCGGTTCGGTGAATTCCGCCGCTCTGCGGCAAACTACAAGTGGGCACATTCTAAATGCACTAGCCGGAAGCGTAAGCGCCGCTACCTATAGCGATGTCGATCTTGCGAAAGGATTCCCGCGATTCGCAGGAAACACTTGGGCTCATCGCGGGAATCGCTTGCTTCACGACGTGGGGTTTGATTCCGGTTTATTGGAAATTGATCGCGAGCGTGCCCGCCACCGAGATCCTCGCGCATCGATTTGTCTGGACCACGATCTTTCTCTCCTCCGTTTTGACCTGGCAAAAACGCTGGCCGGAACTGTTCGCAATCGTCCGCTCGCGACGTGCGCTCATCTATTGTCTCACCGGCGGCCTCGCGATCGCCTCGAACTGGTTCCTGTTCATCTACGCGGTGAACATCAACCACGTCGTAGAAACGAGTCTTGGTTATTTCATGACGCCGCTCATGAACGTGCTCTTCGGCGCAATTTTTTTGCGTGAACGTCTCACGCGCTGGCAGCTCATCTCTGTGCTGCTCGCGGCGCTCGCGGTTTTGAATCTCACCTTCGGTTACGGCCGATTTCCCTGGATCGCCGTTTCTCTCTGCGTCACCTTCGGGCTTTACGGATTGCTTCGAAAAAAATCCGGCACCGGCGCGATTCCCGGTTTGTTCGTCGAAACAATTTTGCTCGTGCCGTTCGCGGTGATCTTTCTCTTTTATCTCCAGCACATCGACCAGATGACATTTGGTCGGGCCGGGTGGTGGATGTCGATCTTGTTGATCAGCACCGGCATCGTGACCGCGCTTCCGCTCTTCTGGTTCGGCTACGCCACACGGCATCTGCGGCTCATCACCGTCGGATTCCTCCAATATCTTTCGCCGATCGGTTCGTTTTTTCTCGGAGTGTTTCTTTATCACGAACCATTCACGCGTGGGCACCTCGTCACTTTCGGTTTGATCTGGATTGCGCTTGTTATTTTCACCGCGGAAGCCGTTTTTCGCTGGCGCTCAACGCGCGTGCGCAAGATCGACAGCTGCGCGTTCGAAGCTTCCGCTCTCGATTAGGCATTGGCGATTGGCCTCAATCCGCGCGGACCGGACTGGCGGTTGGCGGTTCGGTGAAGCGCCGCTAACTTCTATCGACACAATGAAGGAAGACGATTTCCAATATGCGATCGAAAATACGCAGGTGATCCTCGCACCCGAACAAAAGATCGCCACTTTCGGGACAACAAGCTTTCGGTTCTATTTGATCTCGGAATTAATGGATCGCGCGAATGAAGTTCGCGTCCGCGATGGAAAAATTCATGCCGACCGACCGCAAATTCTTACCGCGGAACATTTCAGCCGTTTCCTGCTCGAAGGTTTCGGCGACAAAGCGCAGCGTTACGCCGATCAATTGCGCGAACGTTTTCAAAACATGGCGGTGTTGCGTTACGGCTTTCAATTCCGCAAAACCGACGTGAACGAACGAACGTTCCGCGATCCGATTGAATCAGTGATCGAGCGAACGAAATCGCGTGTCCAGCACCGCGACGATGCTTTAAGCGCGATCATTCAAGGCGTCGACGACGCATGGGAAGTTTGTCTGCTCAAATTCACGATCGACATGATCGAGCGTTCGAGCGGCGGAAACATCGGCGATCTGCGCAAACGCGGCCTGATTTAGCTGTAGCCACGGCGCTCTGCCGCCGTGTTTTTTGGAGAGGCGCCTCGACAGAGCGAGTCGGCTACAAATTCTTGTAGCGCCGCATCAGTTTGAAAAAGCGGAGCGTGTCGCGGACGGGATGAATGCTGCTGACTTCGTCCGAGTAAACCGTGCTGATCGGCACCGATGCGATCTTGAAACCTTTGCGGCTGGCGATGATCAACATTTCCGTTTCGTAATCGAAACGCGCCGCACCGCCGAGAAGTTCGGGAATCAATTGTCGATGTAACATTCGAAAGCCGCATTGCGTGTCGGGAATTTTCTGGCCGCAGACCGCGCTGATCCGATCGCTCATCCAACGATTCACGATTCGCCTCACCAGCGGCATTGAGGACAAATCGTTCATGCGCGTTCCGACAAACATTCTCGCGTCGCCCGCTTCAGCGGCTTTCACAAAACGCTCGATCTCTTCCGGCCGATGCTGACCGTCCGCGTCGAGAATGATCACGAAATCAAATTGTCGATCCAGAAAATGGCGGAGCCCGGTTTTGATCGTCTCGCCTTTGCCGCGATTTTGTTCGTGAACGATGACCTCGGCGCCGGCTTCGCGCGCACGATTTTCCGTTTGATCAGCGGACCCATCATCAACCACGAGAACATCAGCGAGCTGTTGGCGCGCGCGGCGAACGACGTCGCCGACATGTTTCTCTTCGTTGTAGGCGGGGATGATCGCCGCGATCGATTGTCGATCCATCCGTCAGCGCACAACCGGATGAAAATCAGCCGCGTGATAGGAACTGCGTACAAGCGGACCGGACGCGACGTGCTCGAATCCTTTTTTGCGCGCGATCTCGCCGTAAAGATCGAATTGCTGTGGCGTGATGTATTCAACCACCGGCAAATGATTCGGCGTCGGCCGGAGATATTGGCCCATCGTTAAAACCTGGCAGCCCGCTTCGCGCAAATCGTCCATCGTTTGGAAAATCTCCGGCTCGGTCTCGCCCAGTCCGAGCATGATCCCGCTTTTCGTGACGGTCTTCGGCGAAATTTCTTTCGCGCGCCGCAACACTTCCAGCGAGGTCCGATATTTCGCGCGCGAGCGCACCACCGGCGTCAAGCGTTCGACCGTTTCCATGTTGTGATTGTAAATTTCCGGTCCGGCGTCGAGCACCGCCCGAATGCACGCCTCGTTCGCGTGAAAATCAGGCACCAGCACTTCGATGATGATAGTTGGATCGACATCGCGGATCGCGCGGATGACGCGCGCGAAATGGTCGGCGCCGCCGTCGCCCAAATCGTCGCGCGCAACCGCGGTGATCACGACATGCTTCAACTTCATACGCATCACCGCTTCGGCCACGCGCTGCGGTTCGTCTTCTTCGAGCGCGAACGGTTTCGCGGTTGAGACCGCGCAAAATCCGCAGGCGCGCGTGCAACGATCCCCCGCGATCATGAACGTCGCGGTGCCCTGGCTCCAACATTCCCAGCGGTTCGGGCATTGCGCGCTCTCGCAAACAGTGTGCAATCGCAGATCCGAAATGAGCGCCTTGGTCGAAAAGAAAACCGGATTCGACGGCAACCGCACTTTAATCCAGGACGGCTTGTGCGGCTGATGCAGGGCCGGATCGATCTTCGCGCACGACATGGTCGACCAAATTAGCGCAATGGCGATTGATTGAAAAGTTCTACCGCAAACCTGTCAGTGCACTTCAACTTGCACACCTTGCGTGATCGTGAACTTCGCGCGCTGGGCAAGGCTGCCGTTAATGTAAATCGCGACCGCGTATTTGCCCACCGGCCAAGCCTTATCCGCCGGGCGCGAAAGCGAAAATGCTCCGTGCTCATCCGGCTTGTGCACTTTCGCCTCAGCCTCGAGAATTTTGCTTTCCTTCGGGCCAGCACTGCCGATGTCTTCGGCGATCCAGATTGCCTTGATCTTATCCCCGTCCGCGAGTGATCCGCCCTGCCAAAAAGCATAAATCGTGGGCACATCCGAGGAGAATATCGTGGTCGCCTTGCGGTCTTCACTCGGAGCGACAAAAACCTGCATCGACTTTTTGGCACTGGGTTGGGCGACCGATTGCGGCACGTCGACGTACGCGAGAGCAAGCGCGATTGCCAATGCGAACAATCCTGATCTCCTCGCTGATGTCAGTTCACGCATTTTTGACCCCTTAGGCAATTATACTTAAGCATTTTCACCGCAGTCGCTATTCATTAACGTTCAGATTCACATGTCGCTCGCTCCTGGTGCTCTCGCAATTCTTCACGAATGGGTCCAATCGGAAAGTCTGCGCAAGCATTGTTACGCGGTGGCCGATTCGATGAAATATTTTGCGCAACTGCGTGGCGAAGATGTCGATCTTTGGGAAGCGGTCGGTTTGCTGCACGACATGGATTACGAAAAACATCCAAACTTGGAGCGCAGCGCGAGCGAAGGCCATCCGTTTGTCGGCGTGAACTGGCTGCGCGAGAACGGTTGGAGTGAAGAAATTTGCCGCGCGATTCTTTCGCACGCGGATTATTCGGGTGTTGAGCCGCAAACGCCCTTGGAGAAAACGTTGCGCGCGGTGGATGAGTTGAGCGGCTTTGTTGTCGCTGTCACGCTCGTTAGGCCGACAAAGAGCATCAATGATGTCGATCTAAAGTCGGTCAAAAAGAAAATGAAAGACAAAGCGTTCGCACGCGCGGTGAATCGCGAAGAGATCGTTCACGCCGCGGAAAAACTCGGCATGCCGCTCGACGACGTGATCACGAATGTGATCGCGGCCCTCAAAGCGGACGCCGCGCGTCTCGGTTTGGGTGGAACGGCGAGCTAGTTGACATCGCCATTTTGTTTGACCGAGCGAGGCATTCTTGGCTGAATGCGTCGAAAGATCGCGCACGCATACGTGAGCATCCCCCACCACAGCGCTTCTCAGTCAAACGCCGACGACCTTTCGGTCGAGGGCGAGGTACGTTTTGCAGTCGTAATGTATGGAGGCGTATCGCTCGCGATCTACATCAATGGGGTCACTCAAGAGTTGCTCCACATGGTGCGAGCAACGGCGCGCAAAGCCAGGGAGAAGGAAAACGAGATGCTTTTCGATCAAAGCGCCCTTTCGCCGACAGAAAAAGTCTACCGTGACCTCGCCAGACGCCTCGATCAGAAAACAGGGTTTGGGTCGCAAACCGCTGATGGAAGAGTCGCCGAACTCACACGCACGCGATTTATCGTCGATATTATTTCCGGGACATCGGCTGGAGGAATCAACGGGGTTTTTCTCGCTAAAGCGCTGGCAAGGAATCAGACGATGGACGGTCTGAAGTCGCTTTGGTTGCGCGAAGGCGATTTAGGCAAGCTGCTGAATGACACGAAAGCGGAGGATTATGCGCCTGAGCTCGGATTCGGAGTGCAAAAGCCGGAAAAATCGCTCCTGAACAGTCAACGGATGTACCGGAAACTGTTGCAAGCGCTGGCCGAAATGAATCAAAAGCCCACTGGCGAAGAAGTCAGTGCGGAACAAGAGCCCTCGCCGCTGGTCAAGGAGCTCGACCTCTTTGTCACGACCACCGACATCGAAGGAATTCCGTTGCCGATGCAACTCGCTGATGGCGTCGCTTACGAACGTCGTTACCGAAATGTCTTTCATTTTCGGTATGCGGACCAAGCGGCCACGCAGCACAAGCGAGATGACTTTTTGCGCAAGAATGATCCCTTCCTCGCATTCGCGGCACGTTGCACTTCTTCGTTTCCATTCGCGTTTGACGCGATGCAGCTTGCCGACATCCAAACGGTGCTCAGCCGTTATCAACGTTACGAGAGCGATGACCCGCATGGCGGAAAGCAATGGGATGGGTTCATCAAAGATTATCTTCGCCTTGGTTTGATCGACATCGACCGCAAGGCACGCGGCAGCGACGCGTCAGGGATAGACGGTTCGACCGACGACGCGACAGACGAGTTACGCGAAGCGTTCCGGACTCGTTCTTTCGGCGATGGCGGCTACCTGGACAATAAACCGTTTAGCTATGCAACTTCGATGCTCATGCGACGCTCATCTGATTGCCTTGTCGATCGAAAACTACTTTATGTTGAACCGACACCGGAGCATCCGGAGTTAGCGCCGAAAAAACCCGGTCCGCGGCCTGATTTTGCGCAAAATGTTCGCGCGGCGGTGTTGGATTTGCCGCGAGAGGAAACAATTCGCGAAGACATCGAGCGCATCTACGAGCGCAATGCAATTGTGAAGCGAGTCGGGAGTTTTGCGAAATATGTGGATGAAGACGCGATGGCGATCGACCTGCCTAAACCAATGAGCCACGGGGTTTTTGCGAAAAAGGATTTGCGCCAAATGATGCGACATGGCTATGGCGCTTGTTACGGGGCATATCATCGGTTGAAAGTTCATGAGATTACCGAGCTTCTGAGTTGTTTGGTAACGCGTGCGCTAGGACACGATCCTGCTTCTAATGTCGGCGATGCAATTCGAGAACTGGTCGCGATGTGGCGCAACGACCAATTACAAATTGTTCAAGCCACTTGGGAAAAGACGAAACGGAAAAAAGCAAGCCACCGAAAACCAATTCCTGCTCAATTACGACACGCGTTATCGTTTACGCCGCCTTTCCTTTCTTAATCGCCGCGCCAATCAACTCGCGAGCATTGGGAATGGCGACGATGAGGACAAAGCCGCGAGAGCACTTTTAATTGCCTGGTTGGCGCGGATTGGCAAGTCGCCTCAACGCCTCTGGAGTTGGCGGAAAACGTGGAAAAACGCGCCGGCTCCCGGCCAACCCGAATTGAAAGCGGTTTGGGAGTGGCTGGTCGCTAACAAAGACAATCGAGATCTCGCCCCGACTGTTCATTTTCCTGACCCGAGTCAGTGGCTGCATGACTTTCGGCACGCGTTGAGCGCGATGAAAAAAAAAGCCGCACAACCCGCTCAAGCAGCACGCTTCATAGAAGAGCAATTCCTCGACGCGGCCAGCTCAGCCTCGACCTTGCTGCGGGAAAAAATAGAGGAGCTCAAGTTCAAACTGCCCTGGAAAGATCTCGAGCCGGTTTTGTCGCAGGACCCAAAAGAGAAGCAGGCTGCGGTCGAGACGCTGTTGGCGACCGATCTGCTGGAAAAATTAAACGCTGTCGCGGAATTGATCTGCAAGATCTTCGACAACGCGTCTTCTTCGGACTTTAGCATTGCCGCGCCAACGGACATCGATCCTCGAAAAGGCGATCAGGCTGCGCGTATGTGCCTGAAACATTATTACGACAACTTTCTCATTTACGATTTGATCACTTATCCGATCCAATACGGAACCGGTGCGGGCGAAGCGAACGTTGTAGAAGTTTATCGTGTCAGTCCGGAAGATTCACCTTCGCTCATGCAAGAAACCGCGGGCCAGCCGCGTGACAAACTAGCCGGCCGGACGTTGATGTCCTTCGGCGCGTTTCTGGACGAGAACTGGCGAAAAAACGACATGCTTTGGGGCCGCCTTGATGGCGCGGAGCGTTTGATAAACATTCTTCTCGAAAACCACCCCGACGAACGAGCTGCGTTCCTCGCCCGCATCCACAGCGCCATTTTGCGCGAAGAAACTTTGCAAGGTAATGGCGATGCCGTTTGTCGTCTCTTGAGCAATGCGCTTGCCCACTCGGACGGTTCGGCGAACGAGCACCTTGGCCAGGTCCTGCAAGACATTTTAAAACCGGAGTTGGCGTCTTATCTCACCGAAATGCGACGCGATTACCTCATTACTCCGGAAAAATTCGATCGCGATCTCGATCCTGAGACGGCTCTCAAGTACATATCTCGAGCGACGAACATCACCGGCAATATGCTCGAGGGCCTCGCGGATGAACGTCGATCCAATGGCGGGAAGCGCATGGCCAGTTGGGTCACGCGCTTCGGAACAGCGTTCTGGAACATGATTGCTGTCGCGGTGCCTCAAAGTTTGGGCAATCTTTTCTTCCGTCACTGGCTCGGCCTTCTCTACCTTTTTAGCGTTGTTGTTATCGTTGCCGAGATCCTTTTTAAATCTTCGACCGCGCTCGGCTGGCAAATGCTCGCCTCGGCCATCAGCTTGCAGGTCCTTACACTTTTGCTCGGTGATTTTATGGCGGGCAAGAAACGCTGGATGCACGCCGCGCGGCGATTAGGCATTCTGTTACTTGCCGCTCTGCTCGGTTTTGGTGTCTACTTTGTCTCGGATCGGACCCTGAGCTGGTTCACTGTTGAAAATCGCGCCCCGGCACTCGGCATCGTTACTGCGTTCCTCGTCCTGATCGGCCTCGGATTCATCGAGTGGCGAGCGTGGCTCAGAAATTTTTGCAGCGATCCGAACACGAACTTCAGCTATCGGTTACTTCTCGGTCTAACGCTGACCACTTTTGGCCTCGTCATTGCCCTCATGGTCATCGGCCCGGTCGAAATGGCGGGTCTCGAATTCGCCCGGTTCAGCGACGTCGCCACGACGTTTAAGGACCAAATCGGAGTGGACAACTTGCGCATCCAGCTCGGAGTCGACTTCGCATTGATCGTTGCTTACGCCGCGATGCTTGCCAGTTATTGCGTCGCGGGAGCGAAACTACTTTGGCAACACCGCGACAACATCGATTATAAGTTTCAGCAAGATCGGCAAGCTGCACTTGCACGAGCGGAGTCAGACAAAAAAGCTGGACGCAAGCCCGCGGCAGTTCCGCAAAAACCGGCCTTACCTGCGCGCCTTTTGCGTTCGTTTTTGCTCGGAGCGGTCATCGCGGGTTTTGCTCTTGCCGGTTTGCAATGGATCGCGGCAATTGCTGACGCAAGCGAAAATGTGGGACTCCTTTTGTTCCTTAAAAACAAACCTCCCCCTGACTTCAATGCGCTCGAGCTCGCATATTGGAGCGCAACTATTAAATTTTCGTTGATTGGACTCGGCGCGTTTTATTCAGCGATCGCTTTCCTAAGTGGCGCGTGGAACAAGTCGCGACAACCTTCGGCCCGTGCCACCGCGTCCCAGATCGTGCAGCGAATAATATTTGCCGCGGCCGCCAGCGGCTTCATATACGTTTCCGTACATGCATTGTTCGTTTGCCGGCCAAAGGCGGATAACTGTGCCCCGCAGCCTTTTTCCGAATTTTGGGCGCGACATTTTCACTAACCCGCGAGCGCCCTTCTTGCCGTGGGCCTACACCTTTTTCGTGGCGCGTTCTCCGCGTAACGCTTGCGTGAATCGAACCAGTTCGTCCGCGGCCTGCTCGATTCGAGAGAAAACTTTTTTGTCTGTCACTTCGTCGCCGTCGAACGCGTCACCGGTCGCATAAACGAATCGCGGAATGATGACCGTGCGGAAATCCAGCATCAGGCTGTTGGCGTAAGCCATCACCGCCATGTAGCTCGCCGATCCGCCGGCGGCGCAGAGAAATCCGACGATCTTCTCTTCCCATGAGCTCCCGGTCAGCTCGATCATGTTTTTGGCGGAGGCCGCGACGTCGTAATTGTAAACCGGCGCGGCAATCATGATCCCATCGGCCGATTCAATCGCTTTGTTCAATTTTTGCGCGGCCGGATTCAAGTAGCATTTGTCGGCGTCGCACAGCGGCAAATCCATTTCGCTGATGTCGATCCAATCGCAATCGACCTTTCGCTTTTGCAGATGCTTGAAAGCGATGCGACCCATCCGGCGGCTGTTGCTGTCCGGGTTCCCGCTCGTGCTAATGACCAGATACTTTCGCACATGCCCTCTCTCTTGATCTTGCTCTTACTCTTGCTCGCGACACTGTCCAGCTACGGTGTCAGAAAAATTTTGCCGGTGTAAGGATCTTTGACCGGAGTGCCCGGCGCAAAACCGCGCACGTCGATGTAACCGCTATTCGGCGAGAAGGGACTCGTGACGAAACCTTGCTTGCCCGGAACCGGCGTGCCGTAACGAAGGTCCTCTCCTTTTTTTGTCGCCGCCTTGGTCGCGTTGCGCGTGTTTTTCGAATTCGGCGGCTTGTTCACCCCCGCCCCATTGTTCGGCGCAACGGAACTCGATTCGTCGGGCGGCGGATTGCCGTCTTCGTCGAAATGTTTTTGATTGCCCTTGTGTTTCGTCGATTTGTGATGGGATTCATTAAACCCGTGCCGCATCGCGCGGAAAAGACGCTCAAATGGGCCGGGCTCGTCCGCTTCGGCGAAGCTAGCCGCCACGCCGATCAGCAAGATCGACATCATCACTGCGGCGGATTTGTTCGTTATCCAGTTCATTTTGCCCAATCGTTATTCAGCAGTTCCAATGTCTCTTGGACGGCTACGCCCCAGATTTTCATCATCTCTTCGTCGCTCCGCTGATAAACCCCGCCCCAGTTTCCATCTTTCAAATAATCGCGCAACGCTTTCGGATCGAGCTGGCGCAAATGGTTCATGTCCACTTCCGCTTTTTGTTCGTCCGGCATTTTTATTTTTTCCAATCGGGTCCACGGAAAATTTTCCATCCACGATGCGTGCGACGCGACCGGATCGATCGCCGAGACCTGCGCCCACGTCTTCGGCGCATTCCACCAATCATGAAACTTCACGCGGACGCCCGGATGATCCGCGATCCATTCACCGACTAAATTTCGAGCCGGCGCGTTTCCGCCATGACCATTGACGATGAGAATTCTTTTGAATCCCTGCTCGGCCAGCGCGTCCAGGATTTCGCGCACGATCGACAAGAATGTTTGCACCCGGAGCGTGATCGTTCCCGGAAACGCGCGGAAATACGGCGTGATGCCGTACGGTTGAACCGGAAACACTGGAACGTTTGCCAACTCCGTAACTTCCGTGGCGAGGCGCTCGGCCAGGATGCTGTCCACGCTCAAGCTCAGATACGCGTGTTGCTCGGTGCTCCCGAGCGGCAACACACAGCGATCATCGCGCTTCAAATATTCCTCCACCATCATCCAGTTCATCTCGCTGATGCGCATGATGTCGATCCTACGGGGGAATTCTTGCCGAATCGATTTCTTAATTCTTCCTTCCTGATTCCGACTTGCTAAACTGCCTGTAATGAAAATCGCCACCACCATTGTCCGGATTCTTTTCGGACTTGCCTTCACGGTCTTCGGTTTGAACTTCTTTCTGCATTTTCTGAACATGGGCTCGCCACCCACGGGATTGGCGGGCGATTATTTCAAAGTCCATGCCGCGAGCGGTTATTTGAACGTCATCGGCGCGATACAACTTCTGTGCGGATTGCTTCTCCTCAGCGGAAAATTCGTGCCGCTCGCGCTAACCATTCTTGCGGGAATGATCTTCAACATTCTCGCCTTCCACATTTTGATGGAGCCGAGCGGTCTGCCGATGGCGCTCGTCTTCGCCCTGATGGAGCTGTTCCTTGTCTGGAGTTATCGCGACCGCTTTGCCGGAATCTTGCGGCCGTAAAACTAAATCGGCAGCGAGAAACAAATCGTCTCGTTAGCCGCGCGGTGGTTCGACCAGAAGTTTTTTCCGTCGAACGTTAACGAGCGTGCCGCGAACGGCACAACGGCGATATCTTCGACTTCGCTGTCTTCGCGTCGCGGATCGACTTTGGCGATCCGCCATTGCTCTTCGCCTTCTTTCGCTCCGCTTTTGAATTGCGCCGGAGTGGGCGGGCCTTCGGCATATTGCGGCCTCGGCACGTTCTCCGTTCCGCGCAAAACGTAAAGCGCGCCGTTCACAAACACGTGACCGCAAATTTCCGCGCCGATGTCGATCTTGCCTGCGATTTTTCCTTGTCGATCCAGCTTGAGAATGCGCTGCTGGTACCATTGACTGAGGTAAACGTTTGAGCCGTCGTAGCTCAAATATGAGCCAGCGAAATCGGGACAAGCAAAAAGCTTTTCGAAAGCTTTGCCATTCTCGAATCGATAAACATAGCGATCGTCGTTCAATCCCTTGCCGATTGTGCAATACATCGCGCCATTTGCTTGCACCGCGGCCCAGACTACGCCCGGCGGATCGAGTTCCTCCACGATCTTCGAACCATCAAGATCAAGCCTGTAGAAAAAACCGAGATCGCGGGAGCTCACCCACATTTGTTTGCCGTCCCACGCCAGTGCCTGCGGCGTTACTGTCGCCGCTTTGATCCTCTTCAATTCTGTGACCGATGGAAGTTCCATTCCGAAAGCTATCACGGCGAACTGTCACGTAAACTGGCCTCGATTACATCGACAATCCGAGGCGGCTCGCGTCCGATTTCTACCGTAAGCGCATCCTCATCAGGTTGCGGCTCTTCCAAGTCGGCGAATTGCGCCTCGAGCAGTTTCGGATCGAAAAAATGTCCGCCGCGTTGTTTAAACTGCTCGGCAATTCGCGCACGATCGCCACGCAAGAAAACGAACTTCACCTCGGGGCTGACGCGGAGGACGTCGCGATATATTCTTTTCAGGGCCGAGCACGCCAGCACCGCGTTCTCACTCCGCGCCAAAGAGCGCACAATCATCTCACGTAACGATTCCAGCCAAGGCTGTCGATCTTCATCCGTCAGCGGCTCGCCCCGTTTCATCTTCTCCACGTTAGCGGAAGGATGAACATCATCCGCGTCGTAGAATGTCCAACCGAGCTCCTGCGCTAACAATTCGCCGATTGTCGTCTTGCCCACGCCCCCAACTCCGAAAATGATCACAACCATCGTTCCTCTAGTTTGCCGCGTCAGAATCAGAAGAGCTAGACAGGATTGACTGGATTGCAGGGATTAGTTCAAATCTTTGCATGAAACGTTTCCTCTCCTTCTCCCTGGTAATTCTTCCGGTCTGCCTTTTCGCCGAAGGTGGCTTGCCCGACAAACCTTACATTTACGTCGAAGGCAAAGCCGAAGTTAAAAAACCGGCTGATCTTGTCACGATGCGTTTTGATTTGGTCGGGCGTGCCCCTGAACAACCAAAGGCAAATGAGGACGTGCAGTCGAAATCGAAGCAAATCTTGTCAATGCTTAAGGATCGTAAGATCGCCGAGAGCGATGTCATCGCCGAGGACCTACGGTCCGAACCTGAGTACGAGCAGGATGAAAATTCTTCGCGCGCTCACGGAAAACTTATCGGCTACAAGGTGACGCGACCATTCCAGATAAGAGTCCGTGACCTGATGTCTTTTCCAAAACTCGCTGATGAATTAATCAAAATTCAAGGGGTCGAATTTTCCGGAGTCGACGGCGGCTTGGCGAAAGAAAAGGAAATCGAGCCGGAAGTTTGGCAAAAAGCACTGGCGAACGCGCGAGAACAAGCGGAGAAGACCTTAAAACCAATCGGGATGAAAATTGATTCGGTGTTTGCGGTGTCGCCCGTGTCGTTCCCGTCGATCCAGTCTAGAATATTCGGCTCTGGCTCTGAGGCAATGTATGAGGCGCGAGCCCCCGCGGGCGGATCAGCGGAACCGGAATACCGCCTCGCCCCAATCACAATCAGCCAAAGCGTTCATGTGATTTATTTAATTTCACCGGCGAAGTAGATCGATGTCGATCTTATGAAATGGGCAATCGCGATTCTGCTCGCATTGGTGATCGCAGCGCTTGACTTGAACGCGCAGGGAGATGTCAGCGCGAAACAAATCAACGGCACCTGGAAATATCGGAACAACGAATTCAAAATATGGTCGCTCGGGCAACAAAAGCTCCAGATCGAATTCTTCGGCGACTGGGAACACGACTCGGCCGTGGGCCGAACCGCGAACACTGGCGAAGGCAATGGTATTGCGCGCATTGACGCCGACACTGCGATCTTTAAACCGAAAGGCGCAGAGGAGGAGTGTAAGATCACGCTGAAGTTCGCCGGCGGAAAACTGACGGTCCGCCAGGAAGGAATCTGCGGCTTTGGGTTTAACGTGAGGGCCGACGGCATTTATAAACGAATTTCATCAGCGAAACCAAAGTTTGATGCGGGCGAGCAATGAGATTGCGCGTCGGGATTCTGACGCTCGTGGCGATGATCGCGTTCGCGAGCAACTCGCTGCTTTGCCGCGCCGCGCTTCGAGACACGCGTATCGACGCCGCAACTTTCACGTTCGTCCGTATTTTTTCCGGCGCAGTCGCTCTCTGGCTAATTTTGAAGGTGCGAAGATCGACATCGGCCGGCGGCGGAAACTGGATCTCCGCGCTCGCGCTTTTCATTTACGCCGCGGCATTTTCCTTTGCTTATAAAGATATCCCGGCGGGAACCGGTGCGTTGCTTTTATTCGGCGCAGTTCAGGCGACGATGATTCTCTGGGGATTTCGTAAAGGTGAACGGTTGGACGTAGTTCAAATCATCGGCCTCGCCGTCGCAATCGCCGGACTAATGGTGCTCGCGTTTCCCGGACTGTTCGCTCCTCCGTTGATCGGCTCGATGCTCATGTTGATTGCCGGCATCGCATGGGGTGCGTATTCGCTCCGCGGAAAAGTCCGAGGTGCGAGCGACACGGGCGGTGGACTGCCCTTTGACGCAATCGCGGCGACGGCTGGAAATTTTCTACGCGCGGTCCCATTCGCAGCGCTCATAAGCATTGTGATGCTAAGGGAAATGCATCTGGATTCGTTAGGCATTATCTACGCGATCATCTCGGGCGCGATCACTTCCGGCCTTGGCTACGTGATCTGGTATGCGGTGTTGCCCGATTTGAAATCCGCGAGCGCTGCGACGGTGCAGCTCAGTGTCCCGGTCCTGGCCGCGGCGGGTGGAATTTTGTTTCTCAGCGAACCGCTCACGTTTCGGTACCTCCTCGCGTCGATTGCCGTGCTCGGCGGAATTTTCCTGGTCGTCATCGAACGAGAGCGCGGTGCGAAACGAACTATCACAAAATGAAACGGCTCGCGTGGATCGACATCAGCAAAGGGCTCGCGATTCTTTTCGTCGTTTATTTCCATTTCCTCCGCACGGTCTTTGAGCATTACCAACTTCCCCCGAGCGACTGGAGCAGCGTCGCCAGCAGCGCGATGTCGATCTTGCGGAGCGCGTGGTGGCAAATATCCGGTCTGGGTTTCCACGCCGTCGGCGCGTTCATCATTCTTAGCGGCTGGAATTTGATGCAATCAACTATGGCGCGCGCCGAAACGGGTGAGGTGTCATGGCGGAAATGGTATTTCGCGCGCTTCGTTCGCTTGTATCCAATGTATTGGGTCGCGCACTTGGTTTATCTGCTGTCGCCGTTCGTCGCGCGGCTCGAACCGGTCGACGAGCGCATCATTTACAGCTTGCTCGGTCTGCGCTTCATCAACATCGAGATGAATTTCATGTACCTGAATGCCGCCTGGTGGTACTTCGGAATGCTCATCCAGTTTTATCTCATGTTTCCCCTCCTCTTCTTGACCGCGCGAAAACTCGGCGCCGGGACATTTTTATTAATCGCGTGCGCGCTCGGCTTTTTCGTTCGTTATCTGATGCTCGACGTCTATCCCGTTCACGGATTATGGACGCTCGGCGGTTTCGCTATTTGTCGCCTGCCCGAGTTCGCGCTCGGAATGGCGCTCGGCGCGTGGCACGCAAGATCGACATCGCGCGTCGAATGGTTTCTTTTGCGCGGTCCGGGATTGATTGCCGGCATTTTGCTGTATCCGTTCGCGCTTAAACTCTACGCAAATGGCGTCGCTTACGTTTTCTGCGATTTCGCGACGGGCGCTTGTTGCTTTCTCGCAATCGCCGGAATCGCGGGACTAATCCTGCGCGTTGGCGCCTTGGCGAAAATTCTCACCGTCGTCGGCGCCTACTCCTATGGTCTTTATTTGATTCATCAGCCGTATGTGATCTGGCTTGGCCTAAAAATTCGGCCGCTATCGATTCCGATATTCTTCCTCATCTTTCTCGTGACTGCCGCCGTTTTGAGCGCATGGGGAATTGTTTTGGAAAAAAGCACTAACGCTGTGGTAAACAAGTTTGTCGCAAAGCGGAAAACGGCGGCCGCTTAATTTCGAAGCAACATGAAAAACGAGATCGAGCTCAGCGCAGTTGAAGATCATGGCGGAATCCTCACCATTCGCGGCGGTGGCGCGCGCCGGGATTGGAACGGGATCCATTACAAGCAGGGCATGTCCGCGAAAAATGTCGGCACGACACAATTGTCGGCCAACATCGCGACCATCCCGCCGGGCGGCGTTGCTTACGCGCACATCCACGTCGATTTCGAAGTAATCCTTTACATCCTCGAAGGAAAAGTCCGCCACGAATTCGGCGATGGCTGCAAAGATATTCTCGAAAACGAAGCCGGCGATTTCATTTACATCAAACCGGGCGTGCCTCACGAAGTTTTCAACATGAGCGACACCGAACCGGTCGTCGCGTTCGTGGCCCGCTCGTCCGCAGCGGAATGGGACAATATTATTCCCTACGATCGCAAACAAAACGCCGCCGGATCCGCGAAATGAGATATTTTTTTCTGGCGTGCATGTTTCCGACGCTGTTAACAGCAGAGACGATGTCGATCATTGATGAACTCGGAAAGACGGTCCTTTATGGCGACGTCGCGATTTCTCCTGACGGGAAAAATATCGCGTGGGTTCAATCCACCGCTGCGACAACGACGAAGGAAACGTACGTGCGCGCTGTCGGCGGCGATGCGGCTGCTATCAAAATCGACATTGGAGCGGCGGGCGACCGTAAAGATGCCGAGCCGGCGTGGTCGCCGGATTCTAAAACGCTCGCGTTCTTTTCCAACGGCAGCGAGGGCGAACAGAAACAACTTTGGACCGCGAACGCGAGCGGCTCGGAGGCGACGAAGTTAACCAAATTGACCGGCTACGCAGCGCGGCCGCGCTGGTCGCATGACGGGACGAAAATCGCCTTTCTATATATAGAGGGCGCGGGCGGCGGCGGACCGTTGCTGGCTCATCCGCCCAGCACCGGCGTGATCGACAAGGCGATTCACAATCAGCGCATCGCAATTGTCGACCTTGCCAGCGGCGAAGTTCGCCAGGTTTCGCCGCCAGATCTTCATGTTTACGACTTCGACTGGTCGCCTGACGACAAAATGTTCGTCGCGACCGCGGCGCCGGGACCGGGCGACAACAATTGGTGGATCGCGCAGATCTACAAGATCGACATCGAGCATGGCGAAGCCACCTCGATCTACAAACCTTTGCTTCAGTTGGCGACGCCGCGCTGGTCGCCGGATGGAAAATCAGTCGCGTTCATTGAAGGAATCATGAGCGATGAAGGATTTCACGGCGGTGATCTTTTCACCGTCCCGGCCAGCGGCGGCAAAGCGGTCAATCGCACGCCTGGCCGAAAAGCTTCTGTCAGTTCGCTGTTTTGGGTAAAACCGGAGAGTATTCTCGTGACCGAATATGTCGGCGGTGGAGGCGCGATCTCCGAAATAAATCCAGCCGCGAACTCCGCGCGCACGATCTGGAAGGGAGACGAGAGTTTTCACGCCTTCGGGAATTTTCCCGATTTCGCGCTGGCCGCGGATGGAAAATCGGGGGCGGTCGTTCGCAGCACCTACAATGCGCCCCCGGAAGTTTGGGCCGGAGAAATTGGTCGATGGCGACAGCTCACTTCAAACAATTCAACGCTCCCAATGACTTGGGGCAAAGCGGAAAGCGTTGAATGGTCGAATGACGGTTTTCAAATCCAGGGTTGGCTCGTTCCACCGGCCAAAGTGGAAGCGAACAAAAAATATCCGATGGTCGTTCTCATTCATGGTGGGCCGTCGAGCGTGACCGGAACGGAATGGCCGGCTTCATTTGGAATGTCGCGCGCGGTTATCGCTGCGCTTTCAGCGAACGGGTATTACGTGCTGCTGCCGAATCCGCGCGGCAGTTACGGTCAGGGCGAGAATTTTACGCGCGCGAATGTCAAGGATTTTGGTCATGGCGATCTCCGCGACGATCTGGCGGGCGTCGACGCCGCGATCAAAAAATATCCGATCGATCCGAAGCGTCTTGGCGTGACGGGCTGGAGTTACGGCGGGTTCATGACGATGTGGACCGTCACGCAAACAAATCGCTTTGCCGCGGCGATCGCGGGCGCCGGAATTGCGAACTGGCAAAGTTATTACGGACAAAATTTCATCGACCAATGGATGACTCCGTTCTTTGGAGCGTCCGTTTATGACGATCCGGCGATTTATGAGAAAAGCTCGCCGATCAAATTCATCAAGAACGTTAAGACGCCAACGCTCGTCATCGTCGGCGAGCACGATGCCGAATGTCCTTCCGCGCAGTCTTACGAATTTTGGCACGCCCTCCGCGCGCTGAAAGTTCCCACGCAGCTGGTCGTTTATTCGGGCGAAGGCCATCTCTTTCTGAACCCGGAAAATCAGGCCGACCGCATGAACCAATATCTCGCCTGGTTTGAGAAATATTTGAAGTAACGGCAGCGGTTGAGCGTCGAAGGTTCCACGCCGTTCAATTCGCCGCATGTCAGACACCACTTTTTCAATCGAAGCGAAAGAAGAAGTGTGGCCGCTAAGAAATGTGTTCCGCATTTCGCGCGGAGAGAGAACTGAATCGCGCGTCGTCGTAGTTACGGCGAGGGATGGAGCGCACGTCGGCCGCGGCGAAGCCAATCCGATTAGGCGATATAATCAGACAACAGCGTCGGTGTTGGCGGAGATCGAATCGGTCAAGGCCGCGAAGAATTTGGATCGACAAAAGCTGCAAGAACTTTTGCCGCCAGGAGCCGCGCGCAACGCGTTGGATTGCGCGCTTTGGGATTTGGATGCGAAACGTTCTGGCAAACGCGTTTGGGAATTGGCCAACGTCCCGATGAAGCCGGAAGTTGCGACCTCGTTCACGATCAGTCTCGACACGCCCGAGAAGATGGCGGCCGCGGCAAAAGCGAACGCGACCGCGCCGCTGCTCAAACTCAAACTCGGCGGTGACGATGTCGATCTTGCCCGCGTCGAGAACGTGCGCGACGCCGCGCCGGCGTCACGATTACTCATCGACGCGAACGAATCGTGGTCGCCCGAGCATTACGAGAAGATTGTTCCCTCGTTGCGCGCGCTAGCGGTCGAATTAATCGAACAACCATTTCCCGCTTCCGCGGACGAGGTTCTGAAAAATCTCGAACGTCCCATTCCGGTTTGCGCGGACGAAAGTTGTCACACCACGGTCGATTTGCCGCGCCTCAAGAAGCGTTACGAGATGATCAACGTGAAGCTAGACAAAACCGGCGGCCTGACCGAAGCGCTGCAATTGTGCAAGCGAGCTCGCGAAAGCGGATTCGAAATCTTGGTCGGCTGCATGGTGGGAACTTCGTTGAGCATGGCGCCGGCGCGCGTGCTCGCCAGCATCGCCGACTATGTCGATCTTGACGGACCGCTTCTGCTCGCGCGCGATCGCGAGCCCGGTCTCGTTTATCACAACGGCCTGGTTGCGATGCCGAGCTCCGAGCTCTGGGGCTGAGATTTATTCGTATCGCAATGCCACGACAGGATCGATTACGATCGCGCGTCGGGCGGCAATCGCCGATGCGCACAGCGAAATGATTAGAAGAAGAAAGCTGACAAGGGCAAAGCTGAACGGATCGCGCGGACTGACGCCGTACATCTGACTGGCGACGAGATTGGCAAGCAGCAACGCGACGAGAAAACCCGCCGCGAGACCGGCCACGAGCATGGAGAGTCCTTGTTTGATCAACATTCCGAAAATATTTGTGCGCGGCGCGCCAAGAGCGAGTCGCACGCCGATCTCGCGCGTTCGTTGCTGAATGCCGTAGGAAATCACTGCATACAAACCGGCCGCGGCCAGAAACAACGCAGCGCCCGCGAACGATCCAATCAGCAAAAGACTGAACCGGCGCGCCGCCAATGCGCTCGCCAAAACTTCCGACATTGGGCGCACCGGGCCGATCGCCACGTTGTCGTCGACGCTGCGAATCGCATCGCGCAGCATTGGCTCGATTCCGTTCGCGTCGGGCGACGTTTTCACAACCCAATACGCGCTGTTGCGCAGCCACGGCACGCCGTCCTTATGCGTTTGCCGGAGCGGCAAATAAATGTCCGGCTTCGCCGGCCTTTCGAGATTGGTTTGCTTCACTGCTCCAACAATTCCGACAATCTCGATCGGCCGTGGATCGCCATCATTGTCATCGACCAAGATGCGTTGCCCAATCGGCGAGCGGTCCGGAAAATGATTTTTCGCGAGGACCGAGCTCACGATTCCAACCGGCGCGCGGTCGCCGTCATCGTCTTCTCGAAAATAGCGACCCTCGAGGAGTGGAATTCCCATCGACTGAAAATAGTCAGGCGTAACGATGCGGTAATTGGTAGACGGCGTGTCTTCCGGTTTTGCGGGAGGAAGATCGGGTCGCGTGAAATGAACGAAAGAAATACTTTTTGTCGCCAGGGGCAGGATCGACACCAGCGCGTTGCTTTTTATTCGAGGAATTTGCGCGGCGCGCGATTGCAGCCGCGCGTAAAACTGGACAATCGTGTTTCGATCTGAATACCCGACTTGCGGTAACGAGAGTCGGACGGTGCGCACGTCGCTCGCATCGAAACCGGGTTGTTCGCTGTTCAAACGAACGAAACTTCGAAAGAGCAGACCAGCATTGGCCAGCAAGACCAGCGCGAGCGCGATTTGCCCCGAAACTAACCACGACCGCAAACGCGACTGGAGTCGTCCGCCAACCGAACCGCGCGCGCCCGATATGAGCGCCTCCCGCAGATCGGAGCGCGACAATAACCAGGCGGGCGCGAGGCCGCACAGAAAAGTCGCAAGCAAAATCAAGGCGATTGCGAAAGCGAACACGCTCCAGTCGGTTGAAAAAGTTTCGATGCGCGGCAAATCAGTCGGGACGAAATGAAGCAGCGCGCCTTGCCCCCAAAATTCGACGGCCAAACCAAGCGCGCCACCGATCATTGCCAGAATAAAACTTTCGGTAAGGAGTAAACGCCGAAGCTGATTTCTCGTGGCGCCCAGTGCGGTTCGCACTGCGAGCTCGCGTTGGCGCGCGCCGGCCCGGGAAAGAGAAAGGCCCGCGAGATTGATGCAGCCGATGAGTAAAACCGCGCCCGCCGCGGAAAAGATCGTGACCAAAACCGCGTTAATGTTAGCAACAATCTCTTCCGTAAGCGGAACGATCGTGAGGCCGACTTTCCCGGTGTAAGCATCCGGAAATTGTCGATGCAGGTTTTGGCGAATGGAATCCAACTCGGCGTGGGCCTGGCGCGCCGAGACATTTGGTTTTAACCGGCCGACCATTCGAAGAAAATTGACCGAATTGCGTGCGCTGCGTCGCGGATCGGACTCCGGTTGCAAAGGCACGACAATGTCCGAGTCGAGATTCGGCAAGGCAAAGTTCGCCGGTAAAACGCCGACGATGTCGCGCATCTCGCCGTTCAAATTCACACTGCGTCCGATTGCGTCGGCATTTTTCGCATAGCGGCGCGACCACAGCCCATAACTGATTAGAACAACGGGGCGCGCGCCGTTGCGATCATCCTCGACCATTAGTGTGCGACCGAGCAGAGGCTGGACGCCGAGAAGTGTAAAAGCGTTCGCCGACATTCGCACACCCTGTACGCGCTCAGGCGCGCCTTCGTCGGCGAAACTCGGGTTGTAACTTGCGACCGCGGCGAGCGCTTCAAACGAAGTGTTCTCGTCGCGATAATCGCAATATTCGGGCAGCGAAAAATTTGTCCGCGCATTGTCGGGGCGCTGCGAATAAATCCACAAAAGCGTCTGCGGATCTTTGAAGGCAAACGGTCGCAGCAAGACCGCGTTCACCACTGAGAACGCCGCGACCGTCGCGCCAATTCCGAGCGCGAGCGTGATCACCGCCACCGCGAAAAAGCCCGGCGATTTTCGCAATGTGCGAAAACTGAATCGCAAGTCCTGAAGCAGATTGTCGATCCAATTGCCCGCGATCGTTTCGCGACATTCTTCCTTGAATCGTTCCGCGCTGCCGAATTCGATTCGCGCGCGACGCAGCGCTTCCGGTCTCGTCATTCCTGAGCGCTCCAGTTTTTCGGCGTGAAGCTCGATGTGGGACTGAAGCTCGTCCTCGAGGTCGAGCTCAGTGCGCGCGCGATGCAAAAAGCGAGCGGCGAGCGATCGAAAATAAGCGATAAGGCTCAAGCTTGTTGTGGCCGCGCGGCCAATGCCGTGGCGATGGCTTTAGCGAGACGATTCCAGCCCTCGGTTTCTTCGCGCAGCCGTTTGCGGCCGCGCGCGGTCAACTCGTAAAATTTTGCGCGGCGATTATTTTCCGATTTCCCCCACTCCGTTTTGAGAAGACCCTGGCGGACCAATCGAAACAACGCGGGGTAAAGCGCGCCCTGTTCGATGAACAACGCGCTCCCGGAAATTTGCTCAATGCGAGAAAGAACGGCGTAACCGTGGAGCGGTCCCAGCGAGACCGATTTCAAGATGAGGAGATCGAGCGTTCCCGGTAAAAGTTCAGCCTCGTTGCTCATGTCTCTCCTAAATGATTTAGGAGATTAGCCGAGACTCCCCTAAGCCGTCAAGGAGAAGCTTTGAAGATCGACATCGTCGCGATAACTTCCCGTTAGCGAGACGACGGAAGCTCCTAACGGCTCGGCTCTTCCACTTTGTAAATCACCATTCCGCGCGCCTGATAATTTGCGAGCGCTTGCGGATGATCTCGATTGCACGTATGTACCCAAACGCGCGTGGGCGACATCCGCCACGCTTCCTCGAGCGCGCTGGTCAACAGTGCTCCGCCCAGTCGGCGTCCGATGAATTGCGGCAGCAAGCCGAAGTAAGCAATCTCGATCCCGGATTCGTCATCGCGTTTGAGCTCATAATAGCCAGCGAGGTCTTCATCGTAGTATGCCGCAAACGTTCGCAGCTCCGGCGCATTCGCGTATTCCCTCCACTGCTCATCGCTCCAGACGCGCCTGTCGATCCAACGCCACTGCTCACCGACATTGAAATACAAGTCGCGATTGAATCGCCAATCGCGTTCGAGTTTTTCGCGCACGGCAAAGCGCGCATCGGTTCGCTTGGGTCGCAACTGCGAAGGCGACCGCACTTCTAAATACGTCGTGACGAGCTCCGCGGCTTGTGCGATTTCCATTTCAGCTTTTCGCAGCAAACGCTTCCTTGTTCACGACGTAGGGCATTTTTGTCGGATCGCCACCGTAATTTCCTTCAAGAACATCTATGACTGCTTGGGCGGTGCGACCAGCCATTCCCTTCTTTGGATCGACATCGAGCCGCGTAATTTTTCCGCCGCTCGCAAAATGATGAAAAAGCCGGCAGCGATCCGCGATTTCCGGATCGAGCAATGGCGAGTCCGGCGGGAGCGGCTCTTTTTCGAAGACATCTAAGGCAGCGCCGGCAATCACATTATCCTTCAACGCTTTGGCCAAAGCGTTCTCGTCGACCACTGGTCCGCGCGACGTGTTTATCAAGTACGCGGTCGGCTTCATCAGCTTTAGCGTGCGCTCGTTGATCAAATGGAACGTCGGTTTGTCTGTCTCGCCTTCGCGCAGCAGCGGAACGTGAACGCTGACGTAATCCGCGGCGCGCAAGGCTTCCTCAAGATCGACATATTTGATCCACGTCTTTTCTTTTTGAATCCCGCGCGCGTGTCGCAAATCCATTAACTCCTGAATCGCGCCGATGTATTCGTGATTTTGGAATGCGGGATCGTAACAAAGAATGTTCATATCGAAGCCGGAACATTTCTTGATCATGGCCAAGCCGATGCGCCCTGTGCCGATGACCGCGATCGTCTTGCCTGTCACTTCATCGCCCAGGAACGGCAGAAACGGATGCCATGACGGCCAGGTCTGCTCGCGAACGAGCTTTTCGCTTTGCCATAATTTTCGCGCCACCGCGCCCATGATGAAAAATGCGAACTCCGCCGTCGCTTCGGTGAGCACGTCCGCCGTGTTCGTGAACGGGATTTTATACTTGTTCGCATCAGCGCGATTGATGTTGTCGAAGCCGACCGCGATTTGCGCCACGACTTTCAGCGTCCCCTTCCCTGCTTCGAAAACTTCCGCGTCGATCTTGTCGCGCAATGTCGTAATGAGCGCATCGATCCCGTTTTTGACTTTGT
>DATBCV010000026.1:0-3639 GCA_036270275.1 Chthoniobacterales bacterium
GGTTTATTCCCGTCACGTTCTGCATTACAAAAACCCGACGGTCGGTTTGATTTCGTTAGGCGAAGAAGACGTCAAAGGAACCGAGAAGACCAAGGAAGTTTTCAAAATGCTCAAGAAAACTTCGCTCAACTTTGTCGGCAATATTGAAGGCCGGCATTTGTTTGAAGATCCGGTCGAGGTCGTTGTGTGCGACGGTTTTGTCGGCAACGTGATTTTAAAAACGTGTGAGTCGATCGCGGTTGCGATCTTCAAATGGCTCAAACACGAGCTCATGCGCTCACCGAAGCGGAAGATCGGCGCTTATCTGGCGAAAAACGCATTTCTCGAGATCAAAGACAAAACGAACTACGAGGAGTACGGTGGCAGTCCGTTGCTCGGCGTCAACGGGATTTGCATCATTGCTCACGGCGCAAGCACGCCGCTCGCGATTAAGAATGCGTTGCGCGTGGCCGCTGAGTCGATTGAACAACAGGTCAACCCGCATATCGTCGAGGAAATTCGCCGTTATCATGAAACGACAGCTTCGCTCGAACCCGCGGCCGCGGCACTCGGGTAAACCGCGCCGAACAGTTTCCATCGTTGGCACCGGCAGTTACGTGCCGGAGAAACGTCTGACCAACGCCGATCTGATGCGGATCGTGGACACGACCGACGAATGGATCACGACTCGCACCGGCATCAAGGAGCGCCGCATCGCGGCCAAAGACGAAATGACGAGCGACATGGCGACGAAGGCGGCGTTGAAGGCACTCGAGCAAGCGCATGTCGATCCAAAAGATGTCGATCTTATCCTGGTGGCAACGGCGACGCCCGACATGCTCTTCCCCGCCACCGCCTGCTTCGTTCAGAAAAAAATCGGCGCAACCAAAGCCGCCTGTCTCGACATCTCCGCCGCGTGCGCAGGTTTTCTTTTTGGAATCGAGATCGCGCAACAGTTCATCACTTCGCACACGCACGACACTGTGCTCGTCATCGGCGCCGAGAAATTAACGTCCATCACGAATTGGACCGATCGCAACACCTGCGTGCTTTTTGGCGACGGCGCCGGCGCGGCGGTCTTGCGTCATCGCGGCAGTCAGCACGGTGTGATCAGCACACATATCGGCAGCGATGGTCAATTCACAGAAATCCTGTTCATGCCCGGCGGCGGCTCGCGTTGCCCAATCACGCGCGAAAACGCGGACAAAAATCTGGCGACGATCCACATGACCGGCAAAGAAGTTTATAAGCAAGCGGTCATCGCCATGGTCGGGGCGTCGAAAAAAGTTTTGGCGGACGCCGGACTCACGGCCGATGACATTGCCTGCGTGATTCCGCATCAGGCGAACTTGCGCATCATCGAAGCGATCGCCGATCGATTGCACATCCCGCTCGAGAGATTTTTAGTGAACCTCGACAAGTACGGAAATACTTCCGCCGCGGCGGTGGCGATCGCGCTCGACGAAGCAAATCGCACCGGCCGGATCAAAAAGGGAGATTACGTTTTGATGGTCGTGTTTGGCGGAGGCCTGACGTGGGCGAGCACGATTATTGAATGGTGAGGAATTGCCGATTTCAAATTGCAGATTGCAGATTTGAAGAGAGCGCACTTTTCAATTTGAAATTTGAAATCTTCAATCTGCAATGCTCATAGAGACCCACGCTCATCTCGATTATCCGGATTTCGCGCCGGACTTTGACGACGTTCTTCGCCGCGCAACCGAAGCTGGCGTCACTCGAATTATCACCATTGGAACTTCCATCGAGAGCAGTCGCCGCGCTGTCGATCTTGCCGAAAAATATCCGAACGTTTTTGCCGTGATCGGAGTTCATCCGACTTACGCGCATGAAGCGGAAGAGGACGTGGTGACGCCGTTACGCGAACTGGCGAAAAACCTGCGCGTGGTCGGGATCGGCGAGATCGGTTTGGATTACCATTATCTGCCGAGCATCGAGGCGAAGAAACGAAAAGACGTTCAAGTTTTCAACGCGCTTCAAAGCGAAACCGAAGTTCAAATCGAAGCGGGAATCGAAGACGGTGCTTATAAAGCGAAACAGGCGGAGTTGTTCGAGGAACTTCTCGATCTGGCGGTGGAACTGCGACTCAATGTCGTCATTCATCAACGCGATGCGTGGGACGACACATTGTCGATCTTGCGCGAGTACGGACGCGAGGTCAGCGGCGTGTTTCACTGTTTCGGCGGAACGCTCGAGCAAGCGAACGAAGTTCTGGCGCTCGGCCATCTGGTTTCATTCACCGGGATTGTGACCTTCAAGAACGGAAGCCAAGTTCGCGAAGTCGCGGCCAAGGTTCCGCTCGACAGTTTCATGGTCGAAACCGATTGCCCTTATCTGGCGCCGGTTCCATATCGCGGGAAACGTTGCGAACCTGCCTACACGCGACTTGTTGCGGAAGAGATTGCGCGAGCACGCGGAATTTCTTTGGAAGAAATCGCGCAGGCAACAACTGCAACTGCTGAAGAATTTTTCACGTTTAGACGGTGACGACGCTCGTCACTTGTTTTTTGGCGCTAAGTCGGCGACAATTTTTTCGAAGCGCGGATCGCCCCGGAGCAGGTCCCAGAAGGGGAGTAGCTTTAATGCGCCGTAGGTGGCAACCTGGTATCCGCCTGCGGATTGGCCGTTGGTCGCCAAGTACTGCAAAGCAGTGTCCTTCTCGCCTGCCCAGGTAGCGATCATGGCGAAATAGACAAGCATTTGACTTCCAGCGGTTGAGTCTTTTTCCACGGGAAGAAGTTCAGTCGCGCGCCGCCCCTCGCGCAACGCCTCTTCTTTACGTCCCAGAGCGGCGTCGATTAGACCGAGCACGCAAAGCGGCGGTCCAAAATCCGGCTGAGCTTGCACGATCTTCTCCTGTTCGAGCCGAGCCTTGGTAAAGGCTGCGTGTGCTTTTCCATCGTCTTTCATCATCCGCGCCAGTAACCCTTCGCCAAAGCTGCGGCTTAAATTAATAGGGCCGTCGGTCCAACACGGATTGTCGCCCAGCGCCACCAATGCCCGCTCTGCTGTCGTTGGATCGCGTTCCGCCAGCGCGCAATCAAACCAGGCATCGGCGGCATCAGAGATTGCACTTGGATTGTTGCGGAGAATCGAATCGATCGTTTCATGCAACGGCCGCGTCTCAGCTTTCCAGTTAAAGTCAACCAGCGCACGGTTAGTTCTAGTCCCAACATCGTTTGGAACAATAGTTAACACGCGATCCAATACCGCAGCCTCTTCTGGATAGCGCCGCAGAAACTGGTAGCTGAGGGCAAGCTGTTGGAGCGTGTCAGGGTTGCGTGGATCAAGCTCCACTGACCGCTCCAGATTACGCACTCCTTCTTCCTGTTGGCCGCGCCGGCGCAAAATGTAGCCGGTCAATTCAAAGAGGCGCGGATCATTGGGTAAACTGCGCCGCGCCGCTTCCAGTTCGGCCAGTCCGCCATTGTAGTCGCGCAGGCAGTAATACAGGTAGATCGCTCGCGCCAGATGCGTTTCGCCGGCATCTGGCCGGAGCCGTGTGGCCGCTTGAAGCGCCGTGTCCGCCAAAGCAAGCCGGGCAGGAGTATGCTCGCCATACGCCGAATACGCGTAACCGTGAGCATAGACCAACTGGTAGTAAGCTTCGAAAAAGGAAGGGTCTCGTGCAACCGCTTGATT
>DATBCV010000027.1:0-6535 GCA_036270275.1 Chthoniobacterales bacterium
GATTAAAATTGAAGATCTGCTGACTTCAACGGTCCTGGCCTAACGAATGAAGGCGTTGCAGCAGATCATCCGGCGCGTGGCGGAAAATCCGGCGCAGCCATGGGCGCTTGCGACATTGGTTCAAACGCAAGGTTCGACGTATCGAAAACCGGGCGCGCGCATGCTTGTCGATCTTGCAGGCGAGACATTAGGCGTTCTAAGCGGCGGCTGTTTGGAAGAAGAGATTGGTCGCCGCGGAAAAACGGTGATTGAAAACGGTTCGCCCGCGTTGCTTTCGTTCGATACGAAACGTCTCTACGGCTGCGATGGCCAGTTGAAAATCCTGGTCGAGCGAATTCCTGAAGCCGGAGAGAACGGGAATCTAATTACGAAGATCGAGCGGTTGCTGAAAGATCGACAAGTGTGCCGCGTCCGCACTGTGTTTGAGGGCGGCGTCATGGGATCGGACTTGCTCGCCTCCGGTGCGCTCGTCTCCGAACAACCGGGCAGCTTAATAGACACAGTACCGCTTCCCGTCCGCCTTCTACTTTTTGGGACCGGACCCGAGATCGAGCCAATCGCCGAACTTTCTCAAACTCTCGGCTGGATCGTCGAACGCTTGGGCCATCCATCAGAGCTTCCTGACGATTTTCGCACCGACGGCCAAACCGCTGCGCTCATCATGAATCACAATTTCGGTCGCGATCTTCTTGCGCTCGATCGCCTCCGGCCGCTGCAACTCCGCTACATCGGATTGCTCGGACCGAGAAAACGTCACGCCGAATTGCTGGCGCGGCTCGGCGAATACCGATCGCTCGATTTCACAGCAGAGTTCAACAATCTTTTCGCACCCGCTGGGCTCGACATCGGCAGCGAAGCGCCCGAGGAGATCGCGCTCGCGATTGTGTCCGAAATCGCCGCCGTTCTTTCGAATCGCCGCGGCGGTTTTCTGCGCGAGCGTAAAGACGACATCCACGCAATCATCGCGGCGACAAACGAAGCCGTCGCTTAAGTCATCGATTGCAGCCGCGCGAAATCCGCGGGCGTATCGATATCAATTTCGCCATTTGGAAAAGGCAAGAGGTGAGCTTGAGCAAAATGTCGTTTGATGATCGCTTTCGCCCCCTCATCGCCTTTCAGTTCTCGAAGCTCGGCAAAATGGCTGCGCGCAAACAATGCGGGGACGCCGTAACTGTTCGCGTAACGCGAAGCAACAATGGAACAATTCGTTTCCCGATGCGCGCTAATCAGCCCGCGAATGAGTTCGGACGTAACCAGAGGTTGATCGCATAACATTATGATCGCCGCGCTGGCTTCCGGATTCACCGCCATGAGTTCGTCGATGCCGGTCCGGAGCGAAGAGCTCATCCCGGATTGCCATTGTTGATTGTCGATCTTGCACACATCCAGTCCGTGCAAACTGTCGCGCGCCGCCGCCGCATTCGCGCCGGTAACCACGATGACCGGCCTACATGAAGCTTCGAGCGCAACCAATGCTGCGCGTCTCAACAACGTTTCCCCGCCGAATTGAAGAAGTTGTTTGGGCGCGCCGCCCATCCTCGTCGACGCGCCTGCGGCGAGAATGATCGCGCCGACATCGGTTTCTTGAAACGACTCAGGCACGATCCAAACACTACGCGTCATTCAGGGCAGCCTCTATCCCAAAAGAGGGAGCGGCGATCAAGTCGGAGGTGGCAACGCAAAATCCCGCGGTCGCGCAATAGCGGACGGCTCGCGGCGAAGGATACGCTTGGTGCATGAATGAAATTGATTCTGGACTGAACCGATACCTGCGCGAGATCGCACAAATTCCGCTTTTGACGCCCGAACAAGAGATTGCGTTCGCACGGAAAATCAAAAAGGGCGACGCGAAAGCGCGCGAGCGGATGATCAACGGGAATTTACGTCTCGTCGTCACGATTGCCCGCGATTACGCCAATCTTGGCGTGCCAATTCTCGATCTTATTTCGGAAGGCAACATTGGCCTAACGAAAGCGGTCGAGCGTTTCAATCCGGACAAAGGCGCGAAGCTGAGCACGTATGCGGCATGGTGGATCAAACAATCGATCAAACGCGCTCTCGCCGATCAGAGCAAAACGATCCGATTACCCGTCCATCTGGTCGAGAAAATCGCGAAGGTGCGTCGTGTTTCGCTCCAGATGAGCGACGAGCTCGGCCGCGAACCGACCGACGACGAGATCGCGGACGAACTTGGGATCGCCAGCGCGAAGGTTGCGCGACTAAAGAGTGTCGGCATTCGTCCGGCTTCGCTCGACGCTCCGATTGCGGACGATGAGACAGCCGCACTTGGCGAAAGTGTCGGCGACGATGAAGCGCAAACGCCATTTGAAATGTTGCGCGCGAAAAATTTACTCGGTGAAGTAGATGGGCTGCTCGAGGTGCTGGACAAACGCGAGAAGAAAATCATCGCGCAACGTTTCGGGCTGGACGGTGGAACACCGAAAACGTTGGAAAATGTAGCACAAAAGTTGGGCGTCACTCGCGAGCGCATTCGTCAATTACAGAATATTGCGCTCGCCAAACTTCGCCGCGCGCTAAGCAAAAAAGAAGACAACGTGCGCGGATTGTTTCCGGCCGCAGCATAACAAGAAATGAATCATACCGAACCAATTGTTACTCACGGTCTAATAGCACAGAAGGTGACCCGTTGGTTCGCGTTCCTGAGCCCGCTGATCGTCGGACTTTTGGCCGGGTGGCTTGCCGGTTGTGCGCGGATGTGACTCCATGTTGACTCGCCGACACAGATTTCCGGCACTCCAGTCCACACAGATTCAGAATTCTTTAGTCTGTGAACGTCTGTGTTCATCTGAGACTCATTCTGCGCTTTACCTCTGGAAACAAAACGAGTAGCAAGGCTCGAGAGCAACGGGGCTAAAATGTAGGATTTGCCGCGATGTACAACTCAAGTGTGCTCGATCCGCAATCGCCACAGGCGCGCGCGATTGGCAATTTGGGTATCGTTTCCACAATCGTCCTCGTTCTTATTTTCGTCATCGTAACGGGCGCGATTCTTTACGCGCTCTTTCGTTTTCGTGGGCGCGATGGCGACGCTGATCCGAAGCAATTCGCGGGCAGCGAGAAAGCGGAAATCATCTGGACGGCGGTTCCGTTCCTGATCGTCATTTTCCTTTTCGTGATGACGCTGCGCGCCATGAATCAGGTCGACCCGCCTCCAGCTCCGTCGCCCGATTTAGTCGTGACCGGACATCAATTCTGGTGGCAGGCGAATTATCCGGCATCGGGAGCGGTGACCGCGAATGAAATCCACATTCCGGCCGGCAAAGCTTTGTCGGTCCGTTTGGATTCCAAGGACGTGTTGCACGAGTTCTGGGTGCCGAAACTGACGCGCAAAATGACTACGGTGCCCGGCCAGAATAACCACATCTGGTTACAAGCCGATAAACCCGGGGTTTACATCGGCCAATGCTCGGAATTTTGCGGGACTCAGCACGCGTGGATGCGCATCCTCGTCATCGCGGAAGAACCGGCGAAGTTCGAGCAATGGGAGCAGGCTCAATTACAAGCAAGCAAAATTCCGCGCGCCGGTCCTGCGGCGCAGGGTTTGGCTTTGTTTCAAACATCGACATGCATGAGCTGTCACGCGATTCGCGGTGTGCCCGGCGCTGATTCGACGGTCGCGCCGGATCTCACTCACGTCGCCAGTCGTCAACAACTTGGCGCCGGAATTCTCGAGAACAATTCGGCAAACATGCGGCGTTGGCTGAAGAATCCGCAGCACATCAAGTCGGGCGTGCTTATGCCGGACTTCAATTTCACCGATCAGCAGCTCGACCAACTCGAACAATATCTCGCGACTCTAAAATGAACGGCACGACCGTCACGATGATCCGATCGGCAGTGCTCGACCCGGCTGAGCGCGGGCATCACGCACTGGCGTGGCTTTCCACTGTCGATCATAAACGGATCGCCGTTCTCTATTTGCTGACAGGTCTGTTCTTTTTTGTCGTTGGTGGAATCGAAGCGCTCTTCATGCGCCTGCAACTCGCGCTCCCGAATAATCATTTCCTGCAGCCGGACACCTTCAATCAGCTTTTCACCATGCACGGCACGACCATGATTTTTCTCGTCGTCATGCCGGTGATGTTCGGCTTCGTAAATTACATTCTTCCGTTGCAGATCGGCGCGCGCGACATGGCTTTCCCACGTTTGAACGCGCTCGGTTTCTGGTTGATTCCGTTTGGCGGAATTCTTTTGCACTTCAGTGTGCTTTCCGGCGGCGCCCCAGCGGTCGGCTGGTTTTCATACGCACCGTTGAGCGAAACGCCTTATTCCTCGACGCTCGGGGTCGATTACTGGGCCATAGCGCTTTTTGTTCTCGGCATCGGATCGATCAGCCTGGCCATCAACATCATTGCGACCGTCATTTCGCGGCGCGCTCCGGGAATGACAATGCGGCGTCTGCCACTCTTCACCTTCATTAATTTCGTTAACGCGTTCCTGATCATCTTCGCCATTCCCGTCCTGAACGCCGGGTTGGCGATGCTTCTGATAGATCGACAACTCAACGGAAATTTCTTCCTTCCGCAGCACGGCGGCTCAGCGGTTCTGTGGCAACACATCTTTTGGGCGTTTGGGCATCCAGAGGTTTATATCATGGTTCTGCCCGCCTTCGGAATCGTTTCCGAAATCATTCCGGTTTTTGCGAGGAGACCGATTTTTGGATACGGATTTGTGGCCGGTTCAAGTGTCGCCATCGCCGTCCTGAGTCTCGGTGTCTGGGGACATCACATGTTCACCGTGGGAATGGGGCGTCCACTGGACGTGTTCTTCGCGGCTTCGTCGATGCTGATCGCAATCCCGACCGGCATCAAAGTGCTCAATTGGTCGGCGACGATGCTCGGCGGCCGGCTTCGTTTGCAGGTTCCGATGTTATTTTGCATCGCGTTCCTCATCCATTTTCTCATCGCTGGCCTCACCGGGATCAGCCACGCCATCGTGCCGCTCGATTGGCAAACGAAGAATAGTTATTATTTAGTCGCGCATTTTCACTTCGTCGCGGTAGGTGGGATCGTCTTTGCGGCGTTCGCCGCCGTTCAATACTGGTTTCCGAAGATGACAGGACGGCTGATGTCCGAGCGATTGGGCCAATGGAGCTTCTGGCTGATGGTCATCGGCTTCAACATGACCTTCATCATTCAACATTTTCTTGGCCTTCTCGGAATGCCGCGGCGGGTGTTCACTTATCCTGACCTGCCGCATTGGGGATGGATGAACTTGGTCTCGACGGTCGGAGTTCTTTTTATGAGCGCAGCGTCGCTCGTTCTGATTTGGAATTTAATCAGCTCGCTCGTGCGCGGAAAAATCGCGGGAGAGAATCCTTGGAACGCGTGGACCCTGGAGTGGGCAACAACTTCGCCGCCGCCGCATGAAAACTTTGATGCGCTGCCGCCAATCCGCAGTCGCCGGCCATTATGGGATATCGCAAATCCTGATCGACCCGATCCAGCCGTCGGCAAGATCACAGAGGAAATTAACGCGCCGGACAAAACCAAGATCGGCATTCTAACTTTCATTTTTTCTGAAGCAGGATTTTTCGCGACTCTTCTGCTCGCTTATTTGTATTTCTACGCTCATCCACAACCCGGTCCCGGACCAAAAACGCTCGACGTTCCGCGCACCTTGGTCTTTAGCATCTGCCTTTTTGCCAGCAGCTTCACGTTCTGGCGATCCGAGATTGCCATGCATAAACAAAGACGCGGCCGGATGATCGGCTGGCTCGCGTTAACGATCGTCTTCGGCTGTATCTTTCTGATCGGCCAGGGCGCTGAGTATTGGAAATTGTTTCAAACCGGAGTTGAGGTCAGCACCAATCTTTTCGCGACTTCGTTCTTCACGCTTACCGGCTTTCACGGCTTGCACGTTTTGTTTGGCCTGATCGCGCTTTTGATTTTTCTCTGGGTCGCGTGGCGCGGCGATTTCGCTTCGGGTCGGGCATCCGCGTTCGAATCCGCCGGGTACTACTGGCACTTCGTCGATGTCGTCTGGGTTTTTGTTTTGCTCAGCGTTTACATCCTTCCGCTCGGGCGATGACTACATCCCAATTTTTTACTACGGCTTGGAATTGGAATCCCGTGCTCCTCGTTCTCTGTGCGATTGCGGTGGCGGGATATTTTGTCGCGTTTCGATTGCGGGGACGTCCGGCTTATCTTGCCGCAGCGCTCATCATATTTTTATTCGCGCTTGTCTCGCCGCTGAGCGCGTTGGCCAACGGTTATCTTTTTAGCGCGCACATGATCCAGCACATCCTCTTTGTGCTGATTGTTCCCGCACTTTTGTTGCTGAGCTTACCCGCTTCGGTTTCGCTTCCTCGATCCCTCAAAACGTTCTCGCATCCATTAATCGGTTGGATCGCCGGCATCGGCGCGATGTGGCTCTGGCACGCTCCCGGGCTCTGCAACGCGGCGACAAGATCGACAACCGTCTCTGTTATCCAAACACTCTCGCTGCTACTGATGGGCAGTCTGTTTTGGTGGCAGGTGCTTGCTCCGCGCGATGCAGACCGGCTCTCACCAGC
>DATBCV010000028.1:0-5857 GCA_036270275.1 Chthoniobacterales bacterium
TTCCGATCTTCCTGGATCGATAATCGCCGCCGCCGCGCACATCGATTGTCGATCCAGGAAGATCGGAAACCGATACGCCAGAAATGTTGATCGACTTGGCCGCAACGCCGCCCGCGGTGATGTCGACTCCGGTGGGATCGATCCAAGTCGTTCCATTGAGATTGAGTCCGTAAGGAATTATCAGGGCTTCGCCGGTGATCGGATCGATTGCCGAAACCGACGTGACACTTTCTGATTCGAGAGTGATTTGCTTGGCGATCGGAACCGCGGTTCCAGAAATCAAATCAATCGGCGCTGTTCCAGTTCCGTCCCAACCGAGATTGATTGTGCCAATCGGCGCACGCAATGTTCCATTTTGATTGATCGTTGAAGCATAGATCGACAAAACGCCGCCGGCTGAGAATGGTAGCGCGCGTTGGCCGGAGGCAAAAATGTTGACGGAGCCGGAGTGATTCGTCCCGCCCGCGAGATAATCGTAAGCGGCAATCGTGAACGCGACTGCGCTTGCCGGATAAATCTGTCCGGCGGTAATCGAGATATCGCCCGCCACGTCCAGCGTTCCATCGCCGCGAACATCGCCATGCGTTGCGACGAGATTGAGCGCGCCGATATTTTGGAGCGACAAATTGCCGACATCGATCAACTGGCCGGAAACGTTCAGAACACCCGAACCATATTTCGGAGCAAAATTAAACGGCTGACTGAGAACAAGGAACGGCGCTTGTTGTTGCTGCGGTCCGAACGGCGAGTGGAACGCGGTCCCGAGCGAAATATAAGGCGCGCTAAGATCGACAGTCGAGTCGGCATAGATGACACCGCCGCTGCCGACGACCAAACTTCGGTTCGCGGTGAGACTAACTGCGCCGGAAAATTGAACGGTTCCGGCAAGATTGAGCGCATCGAAACCGCTGTTGTTGAAAGTATCGGCCGCGAAATATCCTTCGCCTTGTAGAAAGCCGCCGCTCCCATTTTGCACGGCATGACCGATGGCGGCTTGTCCGGGCGCGTAAAACGACGAAGGAATTGTCGGACCGCTTTGCGTCACGAGCATTGTCACGTCGAGCGGCGTCGCGGGAGCGGAACCCTCCGGATAGAAACGACCTGACGACATCGACAATGTTCCACCGACTGCTGAGGGGCCGCCGGCGTTGCCGAGTAAAGTGGCATCGACGAATAATTCCTGGCCACCGATGAAAGTGATCGAGCCACCGTTGCTATCGACGCGAGTCGGCGTCAGGACGACACCCGAGGTTGAGCCGGTTGTATCGATAATTCCCGACGCGGCCGGCGCAAGATCGAGAATATCGGAAGCGCCCGACGCATCGAGCACGGCGCCGGATTCCGCGACGATGTTGCCCGTGATTGTGATTCGGCCGCCGTCAAGAACCGTTCCGGTACGAAAGCCGAACGCGTTCGGTGTGAGCAAGGTTGTGCCGGCGACGGAAAGAAAGCTGCTCGGGCCAAGATCGACAGTCGGTAAAGCTTGAGAACTGTCGCTAAACAATCCGATGGAATTCTTGCTGCCGCTGATTGAGATCGAGCCGCCGGGGGCGATGATCGATCCGAGAACTGCGGCTGTCTGTGCGGTAACTGAGACACTGCCGACCGGATCGGTTTGAATCAAAGCGTTTTTACCGAGAACGACGTCACCTCGAATAATCGGAGTATTTGAAAATTGATCGGAAACGCCTGAAGCGACAAAGCTCAAGTTCACCGGCGCGCGCACTCCGACCGGCAGCGTTGTCACATCGAGACTCAAACCCGGATGGGTAATCGATCCGAGATTCGCGACGTAACTTTCGACGACTGGCGCAATCGTTGTCCCTGGAGCGATCAACACCGCCGGCGTCGCTGAAAGACTGCTAATGTTCGGCGTTCCAATTCCGGCGAGCGTGAAACTGGTAAACCCGCCTTGATCAAAAAATTCCGGCGTGAGCAAAAGCGTCTCCGAATTCGAACTTGTGCCGCCGACTTGAATGAACGGCGCGAGAATGCTGAGCGAACCGCCTTTTTTACCTGAAAACGCAGACAAGCTCGCGCCGAAATTCAAATGGCCGCCAAGTACCGAAGCGATGGTTGGATCCTTGCCGGCTCGGATGCTGATCGCACCGCCGAGACCGTAAGTGATCCCGCCGGTTCCGCTGACGCTCACTCCACCGGATGCATCGATGATGCTGCCCTGCTCCAAATTCGCCGAGTAGGAATTAATTGAGATCGACCCGCCATTGATTACCAACGGCAAATGCGTTCCGCCGGCAAACGGCCGCTCGTCGACAATCAAGCCCGCGGTACTAAGCACGGCTGAGTCGCCCAAAACGAACATTCCGCGCGTTAAATCCGGAGCAGGCGTTCCCTGTAACGGCACGCCGTTACGCAGGCCAAGGATGTAGGGCGAAATGTCGAAGACGGTGAAATTAAGTGTGCCGCCCGGCGCAATGATCGATCCTTCGATGTCGATGTTGGCGCCTAAAAGGGTGATTGATCCCTTCGCCGGCGCTGACAAAGTTACGTTGGCCGGAAGCGTGATGCTTCCGTCGCTGTTGTCGATCTTGAAGATGCCGAATCCGTCTTTGTCGATGAGGTCGGGAGACAGAATGACTTCGTTTTGCCGATCGGCGCGAAGCGCAAGAGGCACGCCTGAACTGTTGAGCGCGAACGAATCAGCCGCAGCCAGCGTGTTGGTTCCAAAGGTAATGCTCGGCGGTGTCGGCGAGATCGGATAAAAATTCCCATTCGTTAGCGGCGTCTGTGCTCTGAAGATTAACGAAAGCGAACTCGGGGTCGGCGGAGTGAATTGTTGGCGAGTGCCGGTAATTGTTGTGCCGAGCATCGCGCCGTCCAACGCCATCGATGGCGCGGTGATGTTAAGACTTCCGCCTGCGCCGCCGGAAATGTAACCGGGTTCGAAATAAGCACCGCTCGCAAGCGGGCTCGTGAAAGTGTCAACGATGCCCCATTTCGTGTGCACTGTTGTCGCACCCGTGTAGATGCCGGAATAAATTCGGTCCGGCGTCGCCTGCGAAATATCAAAAATGTGACCGTCGGCGGTTACGATCTTCGTCGTTTGCACCATTGCGCCAGCGTAATTGATCGAGCCGCCGGAGACATTGAGCGTCGCGCCTTGTTGAACGACGACCGAGCCACCTGCGTTCAAACTGATCTTGCCGCCATTGATGCTGAGCTCGCCGACGGTGCGCTGGACGAGATTGATGTAACCGGAAACGTCCGCGAGCGGCGTGCCGATCCAGGTTTTCCCATTGTAAGTGCCGGTTTGATTGAGATCGACCAACACGGTCTTTCCACGCAATGGACCGTCACGTTGCAATGGCGAATCGGCGAGCTCGGTTCCGCGCAACTGCGCGGTCACAATATTTTCCGCGACCGATCCGGAAGCGTTTTGCACGCCGGAAACATCGAGCACGGCACCGGTGTCGAGATAAATCTGGCCGGTGTCGAAAACGAACTGTGACTGTAACTTTCCGCCCTGGGTGAAAAACGTCCACGCGCCGGCATTCATTGTTACCGCTGCGCTCGGCGCATAGAGGACCGATTCCCCTGCGAAATGAATGGCGATGCCTGAAACATTAATTTGTGAAGCCAAAGCGAGCTGCGTTCCGACTACGCGGTCGGTGCTGGCGAGCTCCGGCAAAATTTGCGTCACGCTGCCGGATCCGAAGTTGACCAGCCCGGAAGATTTAAAAAGAAATGGTCCCAACTGGGTATTGGGCTGCGCGCCACTGCTCGCGTTGTTACTGATTGCGTTGTAAGCGGCGATGAGATCGATGCGACCATTCAGTGAAACCGACGTGCTGCTGTTGATGAAGCCAAGCTGATCCACTTCTTTGCCGGTAATGGTGACATCGGCGCGCGGCGAATCGATCAAGCCGCCGTTGATCGCAGTGCCGCCGTAAGTTCCGACTTGGCCGACAAAAACGTCCAAGCCGCGCAATGTCGGATCACTCGAAGAGTGCGCGGCGAAACCAACTTGCAAACCGGCCGCCAGAATTGTTTGGCCGTCCGGGGTCGAAATCGTTCCCTGGTTGTCGACGTTCGCTCCAATGAGAGCGACGCGCCCGCCGACATGATCGGCCGAGCTCGGAGAAGTGATTTGCGCGCCCGCCTGAACCACAACGTCTCCGTAATGACCGCTCGGCGTGCTCGGAGGATCGGGCGTGAACGCAGGCGTGCCGCTGCTGCCGGCGGGAATCGCGAGCCCGGAAAACAAAAATTGGTTGTCCGGATTATTCAGTAACCCGCGCGCGATCAAGTTGTCGTTGATCGGCAACGCGGAGGCGACCAGCGTGTGCAGATTGATTTGCGACGAGCCGCCAAAAATAATTCCGTTGGCATTGATGATGTAAATCTGTCCGAGCGCATCGAGCGACCCGAGAATTTGCGATGGAACTCCGGATGGATCGCGCACGAAGTTAAACGCAGTCCATTCGCTGGCACTCGCGCCCCCGGCGGTCTGATCGAAAAGTAAATGCGTGTTCTTGCCGATGTTGAACGTCTGCCAGTTCAGCAACGCTTGTTGCTTGTTCTGCACAATCGTCACGTTCGTTTTGCCGGCGGTGCTGGTCTGGGTTGGCAAACTTGCGCCCGTCCAAAGTTTCGGATCGGTGCCGACGCCCGGCGCGACTTGCAGACCGCCTGTTCCCAACCCGTCAGGAACGTGCGGCAATCCGGGCTTGAGATTGGTCGGGCCGCTCAGCGCCGCCGCGCGCGCAGCCGCTTGCATATTTTTGACCGCGTTTAACGCCTGCGAAGTTCGCGCGAGAGTATCCTTTCCGCTCGGAGCGCCTGCTTGAACAGCAGCCGCCGTTTGACCTTCAACAACTCCGCCATGCGCGCTCGCGGCCGGGCTGCCTCCCCGCAAAATATCGCCCGCAAGGACGATAAACTGCGGCGGGAGCACGAGGAAAAACGTGAGGAGCAGACTGAGCGCGCTTAGCGCGGGGCCAGGTCGCCGGATTCGCCGGCGCGAAGAGTTGTGGGAGGACATTTTCGGCGCGCGCCCGGACGATTGTCGATCTTTCGCCGAACGCGCGGCAAGAAAGCCCGGATTCAGAAAAGTTCGAGCAACTTTGTGTGACATTCGCGTCATAATCCCGTCACAAATCAGTTCTTCTCGGTTTTCTCCTTGGGCGCCGGTTGCACGCCTTTCGGCGGCGCTTTCGGGGCCTCCTCCGGTTTCACTTTCTCGTCCACGATCTTGTCCTGATAATCCTGGACCTGGTTCTCGAGCTTCACGCGAGTGATGCCCGTAAACGGCTCCTTCGCGGTGATGGCGTCGCCCAGGCCGAACTTCTCGTAGCGGGTCAAAATCTCGTTCGCGGTTTTATAGAGCTGGAGATTCTTCCGTTCGCGATCCTCGACTTTGCGTTTGAGAATGATCGACTCGCTCGCGAGCTTCGCCCGTTGCGCCTCAGCTTTTTGCGCCGCGGTCTGGATTTGTTCGAAAGCCGATTTCCATTTCGCGAGCGACTCTTTTGTGTCGTCGAGCTCCTTCTGCTTCGCGTCCATCGCGTCGAGCTTCGTCTTGTCTTCAGCCACTTGTTTATTAAGCGCATCAATTTTCGAAGTCAGAGTTTTTTTCTCCTGTTCGAGCTGCGCCTTGTCGCTGAGTAATGTGTTTCGTTCCGTTTCAGCGGCACGCAATCGGCCGGTCAATGTTTGCAGCATTTGCTTGAGCCGCGCGTCATCCGCGTGGGCCGTCGCGCTGAGTGAGAGCGCAATCGCAGCGATCAAAACAAAGGAATGACTTTTCGTTTTCATTAGAATTTTGCGTTGAAATCGAACTGCACGGTGTCGTTGCTAAACGGCGGCCCACCGATTTCGTTCGCGCTCATCCAGCGCA
>DATBCV010000029.1:0-21579 GCA_036270275.1 Chthoniobacterales bacterium
CGCCCGCGCAAACGCTCAGCCGATCGTCATTTCGGCGCCTTCCCGCGCCGCATCGATCTCGAGGTAGCTTTCACTTTTAGCGGCGATCTTGCGCGCGGTCTGCAACATATTGTCGATCATCGAATCGTCGTGGGTCGGGTCGTGATGAAATAAAACCAGCTTGCGCACGCTGGCATCGAGCGCGAGCGAAATGGCGGTGCTGAGCGAACCGTGCCCCCAGCCGATGTGAGATTGATACTCTTCGTCGGTGTATTGCGTGTCCAAAATCAAGATGTCCGCGCCTTGCAGGAATTTCACGAGCTCAGCGCGATCCTCGTGCGCGCGTTTCTTGGTTTGCTCCGGACTGAGCAAATGCGATTTCGCGGAATGCAGCTTGAATGCTTCGTACGGCTCATGATCTGGCAAATAAGCGACCGAGCCTTTGCTCGTCAAAATCCGATAGCCAACGGCGACGCCGGGATGATTCATTAATCGCGCGCGAACGCGGACAGTGCCGATTTTGAAATCCATCGTTTCAAGTTTTTGGATATTGATCTTTCCGGGCAAGTCGTAGAGCTCGACCGGGAAGAATGGCGTGGCCATTTGTCCCTTGAGGATCTCCTGCAATCCGCTGCCGGCGCCGTCATAACCGAAGATTTGGATTTGGTTTTTGTCATTGTATGCGGGCACAAAAAAAGGAAACCCTTGGATGTGGTCCCAATGAACGTGTGTGATCAGCAAGCTCAGATGGATCGGGTTTGAGCCGAATTCGTTTTCCAAGGCGAGACCGAGGCCGCGAATTCCAGAGCCGGCATCGAGCACGATCAATTCGCCATCAGCGCGAACCTCGATGCAGCTGGTGTTGCCGCCGTAACGAACGGTCTCGTTCCCCGGCACTGGAATAGAGCCGCGGACACCCCAGATTTTTAAGCGCGTGGACGATCCTGATGTCGTCGACATAATTAACTGGGAGCGAGTGTGTCACGCCATCGCTCCAAGACAAGAGTTTTTGCCGGGCTCAACTCTGCGCTAAACACAAGCAGCACAAAAAAAAGCTGCCCCGAATCGCTTCGGGGCAGCCAAGGGAAACAGCAATCCTTATCAGGCGCGCTGACGACGGAGCACTGTGGAGAAAAGTGCCGCGGCGCAAACGCCGATGATGGGGAATAAAGCGGTCGACTCCGGCACCGGGACAGAGACACCTCCAATGTTAGACACTTTGGTGCCCGTGGGATCGTTGCTCTTGGTGGCTTCGGCAGTGAATTGGCCCAATTTGAGTTGATCGGTGCTGGTGACCGCGGTGAACATTCCGAGCGCGGCCGAGCCCGCGATTGGCGCAGTGCCAGTGTAGGTCCAGGTCAGGTTAAACAGATTCGGGTTGTCCGTTGGAGTGGTGAGAGGAGCAGTTGGTCCCAGCAGCGCGCTGGAGAATGTCCAGCCCGTCGGCTGCGAGGTGGAGGTCGGCATGATCGCGCTGAAATCGTAAATGGTGAAGAAATCTCCGTGATTGATTGTTTCATCGACAGTCACGTTCGCCGAGTAGTTCCAATTGAAACTCGGAGCCGAACCGGTAACCGAGGAGAGCGTCGGAATGATGTCCGCGCGCGCGATTAGAATTCCTGATGCGATAACTGCAAGCCCTAAGATAACTGCCTTCTTCATAGTTTTGTGAGGTTGAACGCGATTCTGGGCGAAAACGGGCTGGCTTGTCAATCCAATTTTAAGCCTGCGTGGGCCCTCCGGCTCGCGATCAAAAAAACACCGGTTTTGCCTGGGTGAGGGCTAATTTACCGCTGGCGCTTCGACAAACCTCTCGAATATTACCGCCGTGCCTGAACCAGAGACGCCTTCTCCGAAAGTCCGAACATCGCGCGAAGGGGTGAAAAAAAAACGCCGCCGCCGCTGGATTATCGTCAGCCTGATCATTGTCGCGCTCATTGTTGGCTCGATCACGGCTTACCATTTGGTCAAGACGCGCCGGGCCGATCGTTTCGCCGCCGCCGGTGACGCGCTCCTGGCCAAGGACAAGTGGAACGACGCGGCCGTGCAATATCGCGTGGCTCTGGAATTGGATCCGTCGAGTTATCGCGCTTTGAGTGGTGCGGCCCGACTTGCGACGAAGACAGACCGGCCTGAAGCGCTCCAGCTCTGGCAAAAAGTCCTCACACTTCGCCAATGCACAAACCGTGACCGCGAGGATTATGCCGACCTGCTGATTAAAACGAACCGTCTGAGTCTGGCCGAAAAAATACTCGATCCTCTCCTTCAAAATAATCCCGACACGCGCACGCTGCAGCTTGCCTCACGTTTCTCGAACAAAGTCGGCGATGTGACGAAAGCGATCGAATATGCGCGGATCGCGGGGAAGCGCGCTCCCGACGATGACGCGTCCCGTTTTCAACTCGCCGAGCTTCTTGCCCAATCAATGGATGCGCGCGAGCAGGAGGAAGCGCGCAACATTCTTTGGGAGATCGCCGGCCGTTCGAGCGTCTATAAGAAACCCGCGGTTGAAGCGCTTGCCCTCGCGCCCCATCTCAAACCCGAAGAGCGGGACCGTCTTTTGCAGGAGCTCTCGAGCCTGACGCCAAAAACGATTAAGGACGATTTGCTCGCGGCCGACCTTCGTTTCCAACTTCACCCAGACGATGTCGCGAAAATCTATCGCGAAGAAATCGAGCGCTGGCAAAGTGGAAAGCGCGAAGAAATTGTCGATCTTGCGCGCTGGTTAAATTCGCACCAGCAAGCTGAGTTGGTGCTCTCGACTTTTCCAATCGAGCGCGCACTGGAAGATAATCAGCTTTTGCTCGCCCGTTTGGACGCGCTGGCCAGCTTGCAACGCTGGACCGACATCGATGACGTGCTCAGCCGCAGCGATGTAACGCTCGATCCCTCGGTTATCGAAAGTTTTCGCGCGCGAACCGCGCAGGAACGCAACTCGACGCTCGACGCCGAAGTGCACTGGAACCATGCCATCTCCCTTGCCGGCACCGATCCATTCAAACTGAAATTTGTCGGCAACTTCGCCGAACAAAGTCACGCCGCCGCGGCCGCGTTGAAGGCGTACGAACAGCTCGCGCGTTTTCCGGAGCAATCGGACATCGCTTATCGCGGCACGCAGCGCGTCAGCCAAAAAAGCGGCGAGATCGCGACGCAGCGCGCCGCGATGGCCAAAATCGTGACGCGCTCACCGGATGATCCGAACGCGGCCGACCAACTCGCCTACTTGAATCTGCTTTTGAATGAAGACCTCGACAAAAATCTCGCGACGGCGAAAAAATTGGCGGAGCAATATCCGAATCGTCTCGCTTATCGCGTGACCTTGGCGCTCGGTTATCTGCGCCAGCACGATCCCGCATCCGCGCTCGCCCAATTCAAATCGCCCGAGCCGATCGATTGGCGAAAAACTTTGCCGTCGTGGCGCGCGGTTTATGCCGCGGCGCTTTTGGCGAGCGACCGGAACGAAGAAGCGCAGAACATTTTAAAAACGATTCCGCGGGACCGCTTGAACGCGCAGGAGCGCGAGCTCATCGAGCCTGCTGAAAGTTCCAAGCCGCGGTCGGATTAAAGCAGGCTTACGCCGAAAGGCGCGGGACCTTTTTTCCAGCGCAGCTCAGGATCGAGATTGATCTCTTCCGCCGGGACATCGAACCCGACCGAGCGCAGCAAATAAGAAACGCCCTCGCGGCTTTCCATTGTTTCCTTCAAGCTGCGCGCGAACAGCTCGACGTATTCTTTGTAGGAATCGAGCGCCAGCTTTCCATCGGCGAAATGCTCGGCCAACGCTTCGTCGTGGTAATCGATCAACTCGAAGAGCGCGCGCTTGAGATCGAGCCGCACCTTCGGATCGATTACGATCTTGAATGGATTCGCGCGCGCATCCGCCTTCGCCAGCGACCGCGTCGCTCCCGTTTGTTCCTGGCGCACAATTTGAAAATCGTGGCTCGGCTCAATCATCGATGTCGATCTTACAAAAGTTTCACGCAAAGGCCACAACGGAAACGGAGCCGCTGTAGGGGAAGCAGTTTGCTTCCCATCAAGATTACAAGTCAGATCGTCGCGCAGCGCGAACTTAGAAGAAAATCGGAATGATCAGGATCGCGACGATGTTTACGACTTTGATCATTGGATTAATCGCCGGCCCCGCCGTGTCCTTGTAAGGATCGCCAACCGTGTCGCCCGTCACCGACGCTTGATGCGCGAACGAGCCTTTGCCGCCGAGATTTCCTTCCTCAATATATTTCTTCGCGTTGTCCCACGCGCCACCGCTCGACGTCATCGCGATCGCCACGAACAATCCAGTGACAATTGTGCCGACGAGCAATCCGCCGAGCACCACCGGCCCGAGCGGTTTGATGATCGCCACCGCCACGACAAAGATCACCGGCAAAAGCGCGGGAACAATCATTTCGCGCAGCGCGGCTTTCGTCACAATGTCGACGCAAGTGCCGTACTCCGGAATGTCCTGACCGGTGAGAATCCCGGGCTTGGCCTGCAATTGGCGACGCACTTCACGGACAACCGCGCCCGCGGCTTTGCCAACCGCGTCCATGCTGAACGCAGTGAAAAGGAACGGCAGCAATCCGCCGAGAAACAATCCGATGATGACCTTCGGCTCGGTGAGCGAGAATTGGAACACGAACGGCTCGCCATGTTTTGTCACGTGTGCTTTGAGTTCCTCCACGTAGGTGCCGAAAAGAACCAGCGCGGCGAGACCGGCCGAAGCGATCGCATAACCCTTCGTCACCGCTTTCATCGTGTTGCCAACCGCGTCCAATTGATCGGTCACGACGCGCACTTCCTTTGGCAGATTACTCATCACCGCCACGCCGCCGGCGTTGTCCGTAATTGGCCCAAAGGAATCGAGCGAGATAATAATTCCAGCCATCGATAACATCGACATCACCGCGACTGCGATTCCGTAGAGACCGGCGAAATGGAAGCTCAGGAGGATCGCAATGCCGATAAATCCTACCGGCAACGCCGTCGCGTGTTGGCCGACCGCCAATCCCGCGATGATGTTCGTGGCGTGACCCGTTTCGGATGCGCGCGCGATCTTTTGGACCGGCTTGTACCGCATTGACGTGTAATAATTCGTGATCGCCACCACGACCGCGGTCATGACGAGACCGATGACCGACGCCAGATAAAGTTGGGTCGACGTTTTGACGACGCCGTTGACCGTGATTCCGTTTGGAAACAAATAATGCGTCGCCGGCCAAAAGAGGATCGCCGACACGATGGCGCTTGTGAAGACACCGCCCATTAATACCGCGGCCGGTTTTCCGTTCGCCACGTTCACGAACAACACGCCCAAAATCGCGCCGAGCACGGAGATTCCGCCGAGCACGAAGGGATAAACAATCGCCGCCGAATTTCCCGCGAGCGTGAGCGCGCCCACCAGGATCGCGCCGATCAAGCTGACCGCGTAAGTTTCAAAAACGTCCGCTGCCATTCCCGCACAATCGCCCACGTTATCCCCGACGTTGTCCGCGATCGTTGCCGGATTGCGCGGATCGTCTTCTTCGAAGCCCTGCTCGATTTTGCCAACGAGATCCGCGCCAACGTCGGCCGCCTTTGTGTAGATGCCGCCGCCGAGTCGCGCGAAAACGCTGATCAAGCTCGCGCCGAGCGCGAGACCCACGAGACTGCGAATCGCCATATCCGGACCGACCATTCGGTTGGCGAACAAATAGAAGATCGACACCGCGAGAAGCGCGAGCCCGACCACGAGTAAACCGGTGACCGCGCCACCGTTGAACGCGATTCGCAACGCGCGCACGCTCGAAGTCGTGGCTGCCTGCGTTGTGCGAACGTTCGCGATAACTGCCACGCGCATCCCGATAAATCCCGCGGACAACGAACAGAAGGCGCCGATTACGAACCCAATCGCGGTCGGATGATCTTTAAAGATCCAAAGGAGAATAAAAATGATGAGCGCGATGACGCTGATCGTGACGACCTGCCGATTCAGATACGCTTTGGCGCCTTCCTGGACCGCGGAAGCGATCTGCCGCATCCGCTCGTTGCCGGCCGGCGCGCGAATGACGAGTGCGATGAGAACAAAGGCGAAAATGAGGCCGATGGCGGCACACACCATCGACAATTGCACTCCGGAATCGAGCAGGTTTAGCGCGAGAAAAATCATGGCTTTATGACCGATAAAGCGCACGACTCTATGAAGATTTCGCGCACTGGCAAAGCCTATTTGGCCGGCTGATAAAGCGAAGACAAAAATATCACCCTCGTATTTCCTCGACCTGAAAAACGCAAAGGCCGATAATCTCCAACTCGGAGAGAAGCAGCGTGCCCACGGATCCAACACCGCCGGTGCCCCCACCCGATCTTGAGCTTGAGATCGCGCATTTGCTCTTGATCGACATCGTCGGTTACTCGCGATTGATCGTGAACGAGCAGATCGAGGCGGTCCAAGGCCTGGCCCGCGTCGTTCGCAGCACTGAGTGTTTCAAAAAAGCGGAGGCAAGCGGGAAACTGTTGCGTGTTCCAACAGGCGATGGAATGGCGCTGGTTTTCTTTCGCAGTCCGGAAGAACCAGTCCGTTGCGCGCTGGAGATCAGCGAACAGGTCAAAGAAAATCCTAATCTGCGGTTGCGAATGGGAATTCACAGCGGCCCGGTGAACACGGTGCGCGATGTGAACGACACGCTGAATGTCGCCGGACCGGGCATCAACGTCGCGCAACGAGTGATGGATTGTGGCGATGCCGGGCACATTTTGTTGTCGCGGCACGTCGCGGGCGATCTCGCGCATTATCGCCATTGGCAACCGTATCTTCGCGATCTGGGCGAGTTCGAAGTGAAACACGGTCTTCGGATCGGGATCGTAAATCTTTGCAAAGACAAGGCGGGCAATCCGAGCGTTCCTGAAAAACTCCAGCGCCGAAAACGGCGCAGAGAAAGCGCGAGCGGCGTCGTGAAACCTGTGGGCAACCGCTGGTCCGCTCTCACAACCGCGTTAATGTCGGCGGCGATCGCGCTGGCAGTCGGATTGTCGATCTACTTTGGTTATTCGCGACTGACCCACCGTGACAGAGTCGCAGGCATCGCGCCGGAGAAAAGCATTGCGGTGCTTCCTTTCGGAAACCTGAGCGCCGAAGCGGCGAATGCGTACTTCGCGGAAGGAATCCAAGACGAAATTTTGACGCGCTTGTCCAAAATCTCGGACTTGAAGGTCATCTCGCGCACTTCAACGCAATATTATAAGAGCGCGCCGCAAAACCTGCGCGAGATCGCGAAACAACTTGGCGTCGCGTACGTGGTCGAAGGGAATGTGCAGAAAAGCGGCGATGCGGTGCGAGTAAATGTGCAGCTCATCAAAGCCGAAACCGACGCGCATGTTTGGGCGGACATTTTCGATCGCAAGCTTACAGACATTTTCGCGGTCGAAAGTGAGGTTGCAAAATCAATCGCGGAGCAATTGTCCGCCCAGCTGACGGGCCGTGAGCAGAAACTGATCGTGAGCAAACCGACGGAGAACCTGGAAGCGTACGACAATTATTTGCGCGGACTCGCCTACACGTTGAAGACGGTGCCGACGCAGGCAAATGCTACGAATGCGCAAAAGTATTTCCGACAGGCAGTGGCGCTCGATCCGAAGTTCGCACTCGCCTGGGCGATGTTGTCGATCGTGAATGCGCGAAATTACCTGACCGGTGCGGTCGAGCCGACCGAGGCGCTTCGTGAGGATGCGCGTCAAGCCGCCGAAACCGCGCTCACGCTTGAGCCAAAGCTCGGAGAGGCAATCTGGGCCAAAGGATTCTATCACTACGCGTGCCTGAAAGACTACGACACGGCAATGAGTTATTTAGAGCGAGCGCGCCATCTCTTGCCGAACAACAGCCGCATTCCCGAATCGATGGCTTATGTTGAGCGCCGGCGAGGCCAGTGGGAGAAAAGCGAACAATATCTGAACGAGGCCGAGCGCGTCGATCCGCGCAACGTGGTACTGCTTACCGGTCACGCCGAAAATTATCTTTGCCAACGCCGCTTCCCCGAGGTGTTTCAGAAGCTGGATCAGGCTCTGAACATCATCCCGGACGATCCGGACACGATGGCGATGAAAGCGAAAGCGGCGCAGGGCCAGGGCGACTTGTCTCTCGCCTCGAGACTGTTGGCGCCGCTTCGGACTGGCGTTGACGACGTAGGCCCCTTCGAGGTGCAAATTTATCAAGGGATTCTCGAACGACGCCCGCAGGAAATTATTCCGCGTGTCCAACAAATGTTGGCCAAACCGAATTCGACCTATGGCTCGTTGGATGGGGATCTTTACTTGTGGTTAGGCTGGGCGCAGGAAGTCGCGGGGAATTCCGCGGGTGCCCACGAAAGTTTTTTACGCGCACAGCGCGAGCTTGAAAAACTTTTGCCGGAACTAGGCGGAGACTATGGCCTGCTTGACGATCTGGCGCTCGCCTACATGGAGTTGGGTGATAAATCCAAAGCGCTCGCTTTCGCTGAGCGCGCAATGGCTGCGAATCCGATCGAAAAGGACGCGGTCCGCGGACCGCTTCCGGTGGAAATCCTCGCGCGAGTATGCACGCGATTTGGAGAAACGGAGCGCGCACTGAGCTCTCTTGAAAAAATATTGGCGGTTCCGTATGACGGCGCGATGGGAGCGAGTGCGCCGCTTACCCCTGCGCTACTCAGAATGGATCCAATGTTTGATTCGCTGCGAAACAATCCTCGTTTTCAGAAGCTAGCCAAATCAGAGCACCCCGCTCAGCCTTAGCGAACTTCCTTGAAACACGATGAGTAGTTACGCGCTCGCGCAACTACTCACCGGACTTACTGCCACGCCCGAGTCGTTCGTCTTTCACACGAAAGCTAACGTCTCTGGCGTTTTTTTGTTTTGCTGGCCGATCGCCGACGGGTTGTTTTCTTCGTTTTCTTCGCCGCCTTTTTCGCTTTTGCCGGTTTTCTCGGCTTGGGCGCTTTCGGCGGCCGAGGCGGGCCGGGCGGTCCGAACGGAGATCTCGGTGGACCTGGAGGTCCCTGCGGAGATCTCGGTGGGCCGGGCGGTCCCATTGGCGGCCCGATAGGTGGCCCGGGGCCAATCGGCGGTCCGGGCCCGATTGGCGGGCCGGGGCCGAACTGAGGATTTGTCATGAAGTCCAGCGTTGAGCCATCCGAAATCCAATGTCACGCCTTTTTTTGAGACACCGCGCGACCAGTCCCCAGACATTGCCGTCCATCAAAAAGATGCTCGGGATAATAAGGACCTGATTTGGAAATAAAATGGAGAAAGAGCTGAATATATCCGTCGCGCTTGAAACGATCTCGCCAATGCTCGATTTCGCCGCCCGCATAAATACATCCGTCGCCTTCGCGCATCGCAATCTTGGTCGCGCGCGAATTTGGCGACTTTAAATAAATGACAGAAGGCGCGCCGCCTTTCGGCACTTCGATCGACAGCGTGACCGAGACTTCGCACGATTGTCGATCTTTGTGGCGCGCGAGCAATTCACCTTTGCCGTAGCGGCGCGTGTACGAATAAGCGGGCGCTAGTTCCAATCCGACGAGCCGCCCAACCTCGGGACGGATCCATTCCAATACGGCGTCCAAGCCGGGATCGCCGCCGAGCGACAACGAGGCCGGGCATTGGTCATCACGCGTGAAGAGCCCGTTCTCGAGCAGAATGTCGTAATAGATTTTCAGGTAGCGTAAAATTTCAGCCGGCAACAATTCTTTAACGAAAAGATAACGGCTCTTGCGAAACTGCCGCGCAGTTCGGGCATAATGACCGGGCGAATGACGGCTCATCCTCGGCTCGAAATAAACTACCGCTCTTTGTGATTACTGTCCGACCCGTTCCCCGGAGCAGGCGCGCGTTTATCGACGAACTCACCGGCCAACAATTTCTTGTCCCTGGCGGCGTTCAAATAATCCTTTTGCCAGCCTTGCGCCACGATGTCCGGTTTTTGTTTTGCCAGCGCCCACAGAAACGAATCGCGACTCTGCGACCACTCCCGGAATTTTTCATTTAGTTCCGGTTCGGATTCGAGCATTCGCAATTCCGTCTGAAACGATTCCACCGTGCCGCGTTGAATCGGAAAAATATGACAAATGGGTTCGCCGATCACGAACTCCACCGTGCAAGCGCGCGTAAAACGCCAGTTCATGGTGAACGTTGCATGCGACCAATCCGCCTCGACCACTCCATCCAGCCCGACGATTCCATCCTTCGGCCGGTTCATCGGACCGCGCACCATCAAGTTCCATCCGGGCGGTGTTTGAAACAAAAACGGAATTTGAAACGTGATCACTCCCAACCCGAAATGCGCGTGCGTCTGGAGCGGGCCGTCGCCGGAGAGGTTTTCAATCACCACACCTTCGCGACCCGAGCTCCCATTCCAACTCGCGCGAATATGATGGGTTGATAAAATTTCCCACCCGTACTGGTTCGCGATCACTAGCGGCAGACAGCGGTAGGCAAACTTTCCAAAAGCAGTCTCATCCATCCATCGACGCTCCCTGCGCGCCGGGCGGATGGGTGCCGAATCGTCTTCGTGAATTTGAAACGCGACCAACGTTTGTTGCGGCGTTTTTGGCAAACGCGCCGGCTTCTTCGCCGGGCGTTTCTTTACGCCAATTGTGCGGTCGTTAGGCACGTCAGAGACTGGACGAGAAGCTTAAGCAAAAATCCGGCGCCGTGTAAAGACGACGATGTCGATCTTACGTTCAGCGTTGCAACGCGTTCACATCGGACCGCGACAGTTGTTGCATCGCCGCGATGTTGCACGCGTGAAAACGAAATCGCGGGCCGAACATTCGCTTTTTCAAGTCCAGGTGAAAACTCCGCGCCAAACGAGCGAGCACATCAAACCCGGTGTGATCATGAAATTCTCCAACGATCCACTGGCAGCGATTTAAAATCTCGTCGGGCAAGGTCGAAAAGACATCGGCTTCGGCGCCTTCGCAGTCGATCTTGATTAGATCGACATGTGGGACGCCGAGCTCGCGCAAAACATCATCCAAGCGGCGGACTTCGCACAACACCGGCGCGGCCGGCTGGCCGCGGGCTTTGAACTCGCCGTGCGTATTGAACGCGCCAAAATTTACTTTATCCGCTTCAACCGAGATCTTTTCATGCTTCGCTCCGAGGCCGTAGTTGAAAACCGCGACACGGGGCAGAGGCGCGACGTTTTGTTGAAGAATGCTAAATGTGCCGGGATGCGGCTCGAACCCGAAGATTTCGGCATCGGGAAAGCGATCATGAAAGTAAATGATGGAAGCGCCGATGTTGCTGCCGATGTCGAGAATCGTTTTTGGCGTCAGCGTCCGCGGAACGTAATACTCTGCTTTTTTCCCGCCTTTCAACAGAACTTGGTAGATCACAAACGGGTCGGTTGAACCTGAACGATAAAAAATTTCGCGACCGCGCCAGCGCAGCCGGCGAAGCAAAGCGGAGGGAACAACATGCGCCATGTCGGAGGTGAAGCGCAACGAGCGGGAGCGCGCGAGAATCTTGATCCTGTCTCGAAAGCTGACCGCTGACACGTTGCTTCAGAGGGCGAAGAATGTTTTCAAGCGCTCGAGGAAATTGGCGGAGTACTCGCGTTGCTTCGCCATTGCATCATCATTCAGCGACGACGCGTCTTTCAAGATTCCTTCGGTGTGCATGCGGCGTTTCGCGAGAAGCTCACTCAACTGCCGCAAGCAGTCGGGCGAATCGCGAATGACATCGCCCATGACGTTTTTGCTGATCTCCATGACGTAGCAATCCCCTTCCGCGAACACCGTTGCGCTGCGCTTTTCACCGGTGAGCAACGACATTTCGCCGAAACAATCGCCCGAGCGCAATGCCGCTACCGGAATTGTCGATCCATTCTTCGCGATCGATACCTGTGCATTGCCGCGCAAGAGGATGAACATTGACTCGCCTTCCTCACCCTCCTCGATCACGCGTTCGCCGCGTCCAAAATGATTCAGGTCCGATTGTTTGACGAGATTGTCGATCTGATCGTCGGATAAACATTGAAACAAAGGTTCGCCGCGCAGAATCGCGCGAGCCTCCGCGTGACCTTCGGGGATCGGCGTCGCGCGGCGCTCCAATTGCAACGTGCGAATCGGGTATGGAATCGTGATGCGCTGGCGCTTGAGCTCGTACCAAACATTTGTCCGCACCGCGTCGTTCACCTCATTGATCCGGGCGTGATTTCCCATGTAGAATTTAATCTCGTAGGTGACGGCGTGGTCGGCGAATTCCACGAGGAAAACTTTTACCGGCGGATTCGCCAACACTCCGCGCGCGTTCGAAGCGGCGCGACCGAGCGCGTCCTTCACGCGGTTCGGCGGCACATTGTAATCGACGCCGACGCGGATGCGCATGGCGTGGACTTCGGTTGGGTAATGAAGATTAATGATCGTGCTCTTGACGATCTCGTTGTTGGGAATATCGAGGTAGATCGTGTCGTTGGTGCACAACCGCGTGGAGCGCCAGTTGATTTCGCGCACTTCCCCGTAGGTCTCGCCGATCTTTAACCAATCGCCGACTTTGTATGGGCGATTAATTTGGATCGACATGCCAGCGATGATGCCGCTGAGGAAGTTTTGCCCGGCAAATCCGAGGACGAGCGCGATGACACCCGAACCGACGACGAGCCCTTTCAACTCGCGTTCGGCATGATAACCCGCGCTCAACACCGCGAGCAGCGCGACCAGAAAAATTAAACCGCCGAACACTTCACGAAGGAAATGAGGAATGGGAGTCTTCTTGCGTTGCTCAAAATACCAATCCCAGACGTAACGATTCACCAACGCGACGACCAGCGCGCTGCTCAGGAGAATTGCAGCCGCGCCGACATGGTTGCGCCAATTCGGTTGCACACCGTAGACCGCGAGCGCCGCATAGAACGCGACCGTCAGACAAAAAAGCTGATAGATTGCGCCGAGTTGAACTCCCGCGCCGCGTTTCAGCAGCCGCCCAAACATTAGCGCGACGAAAAACGTCCCGACAAATGCGCCGACGGTCAGCGCAGCCCGCTCTGTGTCGAACAAAATGGCGAACATCGGCTATTCGCTGCAAATCATACTCTTCCCGCCTGAGCGCGACAAGACCTCACCCCGCCGCTCAGATCGATGTCGATCTTTCCTCCGGCTGGTCGAGCGGCTTGCGTTTTGCGATCTCATCCAAGCGGCGAATGATATCGCTCAGAAGCAATTCGTTCTTAAGGTTGACCTGATAATCGAGATTTGCGCGCAGCCGGTCTTTATGCGCCTGGCGATTTTGCGACATCATGATGATCGGCGCCTGCAATGCGGTGATCACGTTCAGGAAAAGATTCAGCAGAATAAATGGAAACGGATCGAACGGCGTTCGCGTCAGCAAAAAAGTATTGATCACAATCCAGATCACGAAAAGCGTGAGCGAAAAGATGATGAATTTCCAACTGCCGCCGAACTCGGCAATTTTGTCCGCGAGCCGGTCCGCGAGTGTGAGCTGCGCTTCTTCTTCCTGATTCACGTTTCGCGAAACGCGATGGCGCAACAGTTCGTCGGTTCGACGAAGCCGCGCGGTCAGAGAATTCAAAAGCTCCAGCGGCACGCGCGCGTCGCTCCTCATAAACAGCAGAAAATCCTCGCGCGTGAGTTTGGCGAGACGCGCATCTTCCACCGCGGTGGCAGTCGCGGACCGCCCCTGCCCGTCGAGCATCGCCATCTCGCCAAAAAAATCGCCGGGGCCGAGATCGGCCAGATTCACCGTTTGCCCGTCCGTGTCCGTGACGGTGATGCGCACCTTGCCGATATCGATCAAATACATCGCATCGCCGGGATCTCCTTTGCGAAAAACAGTCGAGGACCTCGGATAATCATGGATCGTCAAATACTCGCCGAGCTCTGCGGTCGCTTTTGAATCAAGCGACGAGAAAAGCGGCACGGAACGTAAAGACGCGACATCCATGAGTCGTTAGGCGTTTATCGAGTCGAGATTATACACGGGCGCGCCGCCGGTTGGTAGCGGCGATTCACCGAATCGCCACCTCTTCTGTAGAGGCGGCTGTCCTCAGCCGTAATCTTGCGCGTGAAGGTGCGTCTACAACTTCGGCGGCGAGATAATCAGCCAAGCCCACCCCGCGAGAAAACATAATCCGCCGACCGGCGTGATCGCCCCGAGCCAGCGGACGTTTGTCAGTCCCATCAGGTAAAGACTGCCACTGAAAACAATGATGCCCGCGAACAGAAGCCACCACGCGCCGCGATTTGTCGATCCAACCAGCGCTAGAACGAAGAGCGCGATCGCGTGGACGAAATGATAAAGCACCGCCTTGTTCCAAACCTCGACCAGGTTCCGCGCCTCGAGCGTTCCTTTAAGCCAGTGCGCGCCAAAGGCCCCGAGCGCCACCGCCAGAAAACAAAGCGCGGTGGCGATTCGAAGAAGCAATAACGACATTCCCCGAATATGTGGGCGGTTATCGGCCTGCAAAACAGGAAATTGTCATTCTAACAAACTGAGTGAACGATAAATTAAGGGTGAGTGAGGTGTCTCCTGGCGATACTGAAGAGCAAAGAAGCGATAAGCAGCTACAGGAATGTCATGATTTGTGGTTCCGCCTGCTCGAAAAAGCATTTGATGTGAGTTCCTTTGATGCGCTTTGCACGGTGCTGCGGCCGGCTGCGATGCATGATGCTGGTTGGGACGTCTTGGACGAAGCCGACAATACACTCGTGGATTTTAATTGGATGCTAGATATTGCGCAAAAGACAAAGGGTAAAACACCGCACGTCGATTCGCGCTCTACTATTACTGTTTTCTCGTGGAAATGACCGCGATTCACGAAACAATGGCCAACGTTCTTCGATGTGTCACCGGCAGGCAGTATCTCGCGTTCCCATTCCAACATCTATATCGACGCAGAAAAAAAGATAACCGCTCGATTCCGCCAAGTATGATGCAGAAAATCAAATTGATAACTGATCTCGCGACACAGGCGGGTGAAACGGATCTTGCATCAAAAATTCGATACGTGTTTGATGACGTTCTGAGGAATGCAATCTCCCATTCCGACTACATCCTGACCGACGACCAATTCCGGATTCGCGAAGCAGGCCCTGGAACTTCAATCGCGCTTAGCGGTATCGATCGAAAGGTGAATTACACCTTCCGGTTTCTTTCGGGGTTGCTGGCAGCTGCGAACAACATGAAGTCAGCTTTGCGCCACGCGCCTAAATATCACAAATGGAAAAATTATGAGGTACTCGAGCTGCTTGCGGACGAAAGCAGCGTGTACGGCTTCCACGTCCATTTTTCGAATGGAAATAAATCCACGTTTATGCGCACGAAGGACGGCGTGACGCAGGTCAACATGCGTACGAGCGACGGGATTGGGTTCATGGTCGGAATGATCGACGACCTTGAACCTATCTGGAAGATCAATGGCGTTCCCGTGGATGATTGGGAGAAACTAAAGAAAGTAAGAGCGTCAGATTCTTAGATGAACCCGCGCGGCCCTGTCGATCTTTAATCGACGACTTCGAGGCCCATTTGGCGGGCGGTGCCGGCGATGATGCGGAACGCAGCTTCGTCGTCGCGCGCGTTCAGGTCTTTTGCTTTCGTCTTCACGATGTCCATGACTTGTTTGCGCGTGACTTTGCCGACTTTGGTTTTGTTGGGTTCTTTCGAACCGGCGGCAATATTGGCCGCTTTCTTCAACAAGACCGCAGCGGGCGGACTTTTGGTGATGAAGGTGAAGGACTTGTCTTTGAAAACGGTGATGACGACCGGGAGAATGTCGCCGGCTTGTTTCTGCGTCGCGGCGTTAAATTCCTTGCAGAAGGCCATGATGTTAATGCCGCGCGGTCCGAGCGCCGTGCCAACGGGCGGCGCGGGATTCGCCTGCCCGGCTGGAATCTGCAATTTGATGTGAGCTACAACTTCTTTAGCCATATTCTAATTTAAAATTTCAAATTTAAGATTGCAGATTGCTCAGAGAAAGGCGCGAAGATCGACATCATCAATTTGCAATTTGAGATCTGCAATTTGCAATTATCCCCTCTCCACTTGCCAGTATTCGAGCTCGACCGGCGTGGCGCGGCCGAAAATTGTGACTGAGACGCGCAGTTTGCCGCGCTCGGGATCGATCTCTTCCACGATGCCATTTTGATTTTGGAACGGACCGTCAGCGACCTTGACCGTCTCGCCAACTTCGAAGCTGACTTTCGGTTTCACTTTTTCTTCGCGCTCTTTCATTTGCGCGAGCATCTGTTCCACTTCGGATGCGCGCATCGGGATCGGTTTGTCCTTTGTCCCGGCAAAGCCAATGACGCCCGGCGTTTCACGGATGAAATACCATGTCTTGCCGACGAGCTGATTGTTCTCATCGAGCAGATGCATGTTCACGATGAGATAGCCGGGATAAAATTTCCGCGTCGTCTCGCTTTTTTTGCCCTTCTTAATTTCGGAGACGCGCTCGGTCGGAACGAGCACTTCAAAAATCGAGTCGCTCATCTCTTCGGTCTTCACGCGCTTCTCGATGTTCTCCTTCACCTTGTTCTCCTGGCCGGAGAGCACGTGCACGACAAACCATTGATCTTTCGCTGCGAGTGTTTGCGCCATAATTAGTGCAACCGCGTGAAATAATGGACCACGTTTACGAGAATAAAATCGAAGAGTGAGACATAGCCGCCGAGCAAGACCATCGCGATGATGACGACGAGAGTGGAATCAATCAGCTCCTTATATTTGCGAAACCCTTTTTCGTTCGGGTCCCACGGCCAGGAAGCTTTCTGAAGCTCGACCTTCACTTCGCCAAAGAAGTTTTTAACTTTTCCAATCACGGGCGGCTCTCGATTTTTGTAATTGTCGATCTTGCAGTCAGGAAAAACACGCCAGGAGGGACTCGAACCCCCAACAGGCGGTTTTGGAGACCGCTACTCTACCAATTGAGTTACTGGCGTAATTCGAATTTCGAATTTAATCCAAAATATCAGCCACGCGACCCGCGCCGACGGTTTTGCCGCCTTCGCGAATAGCGAACCGAATCGTCTTCTCCATGGCGATGGGCGTAATCAACTCCACCTCGATGGAGATATTGTCGCCCGGCATCACCATTTCGACGCCTTCGGGCAATTTCACCGTGCCAGTAACGTCAGTGGTCCGGAAATAAAATTGCGGCCGGTAATTCGAGAAGAACGGCGTATGACGGCCACCCTCCTCCTTACTCAGCACGTAAACCTCCGCCTTGAATTTTTTGTGCGGCGTGATCGAGCCCGGCTTAGAGATGACCTGGCCGCGCTCGACGTCTTCCTTCTTCACACCGCGCAACAGCACACCAACGTTGTCGCCGGCGCGCGCTTCGTCGAGAAGCTTGCGGAACATTTCGATGTCGGTCGCGGTCGTCTTCGCGGTCGGTTTGATCCCGACGATCTCGACTTCCTCCATTTTCTTGAGGATGCCGCGCTCGACACGACCGGTCGCGACGGTGCCGCGGCCTTCAATGTTGAAAACGTCTTCCACCGGCATGAGGAACGGCTGGTCCACCGGACGTTCCGGAACCGGAATGTAATCGTCAATCGCCGCCACCAGCGCGAGAACTTGCTTCTCCGCTTCGGCGTCGCCATTGAGCGCCTTTAACGCGCTACCTTTGACGATCGGGATTTTGTCTCCCGGAAATTCGTATTGCGTGAGCAGATCGCGCACTTCCATCTCAACAAGATCGAGAAGTTCCGGATCGTCGACCATGTCGACCTTGTTCAGGAAAACAACGATCGACGGCACACCGACCTGGCGCGCGAGCAGAATGTGCTCACGAGTTTGTGGCATCGGACCGTCCGCCGCGCTCACGACGAGAATGGCGCCGTCCATTTGCGCCGCGCCGGTGATCATGTTCTTCACGTAGTCAGCGTGACCGGGACAATCGACGTGCGCGTAATGGCGTTTGTCGCTTTGATATTCCACGTGCGCGGTGTTGATCGTAATGCCGCGTTCTTTTTCTTCCGGCGCATTGTCGATCGAATCGTATGCGCGCGCTTCAGCCATACCTTTTTTGGCGAGCACGCTCGTGATCGCGGCGGTCAAAGTAGTCTTGCCGTGATCGACGTGACCGATCGTCCCGACGTTCAAGTGCGGCTTATCGCGTTTGAATGATTCTTTTGCCATATCAATTACTCCTGTCTGTCTGACTAAAACTAAACTGCGTATTTTTTAAAACTCTCGTCCCTATCGCGAGCTCAAACTGGAGCCCATGACCGGGATTGAACCGGTGACCTCGTCCTTACCAAGGACGTGCTCTACCAACTGAGCTACATGGGCCGGTCTGCCTCCCGCGGTTAGAACTAAAAGTCCCAAAGCCGCGTCAACTTGCAACGACCATGGGACCGCCTCGTTCTCGCAAAAAGCGTCCGAAACGGTAGTCGCCCGCGCTGGAGTGTCAAAGCCATTTTTTGCGCGCAAAGCGTCGTGTTTCCAAACCCCGACTCCCTCCAAACACAAGGCGATTTCTAGCGAATTCGCGTGCTACTGGGAGGCGGTTCGTCCGCCTTGCCTCGTCGTGTAACTAAACGCACCACCACCGCGATGATGATCAACACGATAAATCCGAAAAATATCTTCGGCGGAGTTATGAAGCTCGGACCTGGCGTCGGTGTCGGCGTGGCCGGTGGCGCGTTCTTTGCCGCCAGGCGCCCTTGAGCGTATTTCATTCGCTCCTGCGTTTCCTGATCGTTCGGATCCAACTTCAACGCCTGCTGATAATCTGCGATCGCTTTGTCGTACTGTTCCGCGAGCGCGTAGGTGTAACCACGCCGCGCATATTCGGGTTCGTAACTCGGATTCTTCTCGATCGCCGCCGTGTAATCAGCGATCGCGGCGTTGAAATTGTTCAGGTTTCGATAAGCGAGCGCACGCTGATCGTAATTCTGCGTGTCGTTGGGATTTTTCTGGATCGCCACGCTAAAATCCGCGACCGCTTTGTCCCATTGCTTCAATCCGACGTAAGCGAAGCCGCGGAATTTGTAAACGATCGCCTCATCGCCTTTTAGCTCCAACGCCTTGTTCAAGTCGTTGATCGCCGCGTCGTAATTAATCTGCGCGAGCTCAGTCTGACCGCGCTCGATGTATCCGGCGGCGCTCTTTGGTTCGAGCTCGATCATTTTCGAAAAATCTGCGACCGCGGCGTTGAAGCGCGCGGCTGCCGATGGACCATCACTCGCCGCGACCGCTGCTCTGCCTGCCGCGCGATACGCCGTTCCGCGATCCTTGTACGCTTCCGGACTATCGGGCGCCGCTTCCACCTCTTTGTTGAATTCCTCGACTGCCTTGTCGTATTGCTTCGCATCGAAAAACTGGAGCGCTTTGCGTCGATGCTCGTCCGCGTCTCCACCTCCGCCGCGCTTCTTTGCATTCGCTGCCGGCATCCACGCCAAAGCCGACAACAAGATCGACAACGTCACTAAAGTTCGGGTCTTCATGTTCTCCTCCGTCTCACTAAGTTGTGAGCGATTAGCGGCGCGCAAGCCAGCAAATTTGTTGCGCTGCGCTCGCACCTGCTAAAATCAGCGGCCCGTGCCACAATCCCGCAGCCATGGACCGGCGCAATGAACACCTCACCAAGGGATACCTTGCCCTTTTCGCAACCGTCGCCATCTGGTCGGTCCCGTCCCTCTTTCAATATTATCTCAATCGCTTTTACGATCCCTGGTCGCAAAATTTCTACCGTTACCTCGTCGCTTGTCTCGCGATTATTCCGTTTGTTCTCTTCGGCTTTCGTCGCGGCGCCACGAAGATCGACATCCGCGCGGTCGGTCTTTGTTTAATTCCTTGCTTGCCGAACGTCGTCCATCAAATCGCGCAGGTCGTCGCGCTGTTTTACATGGGCCCTGGCGTCTACGCGATTTTCATTCGCTCTTCGGTCATCTTCACCGCGCTGCTCGCGCTCGCATTTTTTCCTGAGGAGCGCTCGGTCATTCGGCAATGGAAATTTCAAATCGGCACACTGCTCGGACTGGTCGGTGCGTTCGGCGTAATTTGGTTTCAATCGAATGGCCAGGATCGACATATCGCACTGCCCGGATTGTTCATCGCTTTCACCGCGTCTTTTTGTTGGGCGCTCTACGCCACACTGATCAAGCGACCGTCCGCGAGACTCGGCCCGATCCGCAGTTTCGGCGTCGTCAGCGTCATCACCTCTGCTTTGCTTTTGCCGCTCATGCTCGCTTTTGGAAACGTCGCCACGCCGCTTCAAGTCGGGGCGAACGTGAATTGGATTTTGATCGTCTCCGCTGTCACCTGCATCACACTTGCCCACGTTTTGTATTACATCGCCATTCAGCAAATCGGCGTCGCTCTCTCCCAAAGCCTGCAGCTTCTCTGCCCGCTCATCGCGCTTGGATTGTCAGGCGTCATTTTTCACGAACGCCTCACCGGCGCACAAATGATCAGCGCCGCCATTCTCCTCGCCGGCGCATTTCTCGCGATGCGCACCAAACCGGCCGCGGTCGTTACGACGGCCGAAAATCTCTAGCGCAGCGATAGCCTCGATTTAAGTTCGTTGCGCGCAATGAATCTGAAGGCGTATCTGAAATCGCGGCAGAAAATGATCGATCGCGCGCTGGATGGTTATCTGCCGAAGGAGAACGTGCGACCGGGGACGATTCACAAGGCGATGCGTTACAGTTTGTTCGCCGGCGGAAAACGGTTGCGGCCGATTTTGACCCTCGCGGCGGCGGAAGCTTGCGGTGGGAAGATCGACAATGCGCTGCCACTCGCGTGCGCGATGGAATGCATCCACACCTACTCGTTAGTCCATGACGATCTGCCGAGCATGGACAATGACGATTTCCGCCGCGGCCGCGCAACTTGTCACAGAGTTTTCGGCGACGGAATCGCGGTCCTCGCGGGCGACGCATTACTCACGATTGCATTTGAAATCGTTTCCCACACGAAGCCGCCGCATCGTTACGATCCGTTCACACTTCTGCGCGAAGTCGCGGTTGCCGCAGGCAGCCGCAAACTCATTGCCGGTCAGGTCGCAGACCTCGAAGCGGAAGGAAAAAAAGTCGGCCTCGCTGATCTCCGTTACATTCACCACAACAAAACCGCCGCGATTCTGACCGCTTCGGTGTGTCTCGGCGCGATGAGCGCAAATGCGACCGCGAAGGAACTCGGCGCGATGACAAAATTCGGCCGCGCGCTCGGTCTCGCCTTTCAAGTGATCGACGACATTCTCGACGTCACGCAAACAAGCGAGAAGCTCGGCAAGAGCGCAGGCAAAGATGTGGCCGCGCAGAAAGCAACTTATCCCGCGATCATTGGTTTGGAAAAATCGCGTATCGAAGCGAAACGTCTGACCAAACAAGCGCACGATGCATTGTCGATCTTCGCCAAACGCGGCGACACACTCCACGCCCTCGCAAATTACCTTCTCGAGCGCGAATATTGACTGTCTGGGTAGCGCACGCGTCTCGCGTGTTGGTTTCGGCGTCCCGCCGAAACAGTCTTTCGAAGTTCGCGAAACCGAGACGGTTTCGCCAACACGCGAGACGCGTGCGCTACCCTGCAGCTCCCCAGATCAGACAATCAGTACTCACGGGCGAGGAGATAATTTGCCAGTTCTCGCAGCGGCTCAGCTTCTTTGCCAAAAATTTTGAGCGC
>DATBCV010000030.1:0-13746 GCA_036270275.1 Chthoniobacterales bacterium
CACGGCTGTGCTCCCACGCGCAACCGGAACAGATTTTAGTTTCCAATGTCGTCGTCGAGTTGTGCCAGGGGAAATTGCTGCCCTTCGAAGATTTGGGCGAAGTTGAGCTCAAAGGCTTCGACAATCCCGTTCGCGCGCACGCAGTCACTTGGAGCGAGACCGCGCCGGTTTAAGTCTTGAACGAGTTGTAGCCGTGCTTGTTCTCAAGCACCGATCTTAATAAACAGGCGCTCGCCGCGGCGCGCGCGTCTACAACCGTCTACTTCGGCTTCGAGGCGCGGCCCATGATGATTTCCGTAGCGGTGTTTTGCCCCGCCACTTTGGTGTACATCACGGTCGCGGCCGCACCTCTTCGCAAGTCGCCGGTCACTTTGGTTTTCGCGTCGCGCTTGATTTCAACGTCCTGCGCGCTCGTCCTCACCAATACCATGTCGGAGCTGACTCGCTGAATGGTACCGTCCGCGCGAAATTTTTGCTCTGCCCCCAGAGCGACAACGTTCAGCAAAACGCTGATCGCCACGAACAGACCCAATGCTGATTTCATATTTCTCATTGTCCAATTACAAGCAGGACGCTCTTCATTTCAAGCGCAATGCGTCGAAGTAAACTTTCGAACTTGTTGTAGTGGCCGTTGTGTCAACGGGCGAACCATTAAACAGGCGCTTGGCACAAGCGTCTCTTCCACGTTTATTGGCTTGGCGAAGTGCAAACTAAACTTCTTCAAATCCAAAACTTCATCGACGGAAAATTCGTTGAGCCGACGACGGGCAAATATCTCGACAACATCGAGCCAGCGACGGGCAAGTCCTACTCGCAAGTCGCCGATAGTGGAAAGGAAGATGTCGATCTTGCTGTTGCCGCGGCGGAGCAAGCGTTCGTTGATTGGTCGAAGAAACCGGCCGCGGAACGATCGAAGATTCTTTTGCGCATCGCCGATCTGATTGAGCGCGATCTTGAGAAATTCGCGCGGGCAGAATCGATCGACACTGGAAAACCAATCACGCTCGCGCGCTCGCTCGATATTCCGCGCGCCGTCGCGAACTTTCGTTTTTTTGCCACGGCAATCCTGCACACCGAAAACGAAGCGCATGTCACCGACGGGGTCGCGTTCAATTACACGTTGCGTCAGGCGCGCGGCATCGCCGGATTAATTTCGCCGTGGAATCTTCCGCTTTATTTATTGAGCTGGAAAATCGCGCCCGCGATCGCAGTCGGTAACACCGCGATCGCTAAACCGAGCGAGCTCACGCCGATGACCGCGTATTTGCTCTGCGAAGTTTGCGTCGAAGCTGGATTGCCGAATGGCGTGCTCAACATTGTTCACGGCACCGGCCCAAATGTCGGCGCGGCAATCACCGCTCACCCGAAGATCAATACGATCTCGTTCACCGGTGGCACCGCGACCGGAAAGAAAGTCGCCGAATCCTGCGCGCCGTTGTTCAAGAAAATTTCGCTCGAGCTCGGCGGCAAAAATCCGAACATCATTTTTGCTGACGCCGATCTCGACGCCGCGATCAATGGCAGCGTCCGCTCATCATTCGCGAACCAGGGACAGATTTGTTTGTGCGGTTCGCGCGTTTTCGTGGAGAAACCGATCTACCAGGAATTCACCAAACGCTTCATTGATTGCGCGTCGCAATTAAAACAAGGCGATCCCCTCGACGAGAAAACGGAGCAAGGCGCGATCGTGAACAAGGCGCAGCTCGATAAAATAAAGTTCTATGTCGATCTCGCGCAGAAAGAAGGCGGCAAAATCGCGCTCGGCGGCAAAACGCCCGAATCGCCGAACGATCGCACGCGCGAAGGCTATTTCTTTTCGCCGACGGTGATTGTCGATCTACCAGTCGCCTGCCGCACCAATCGCGAAGAAATTTTCGGCCCGGTCATCACGATCACGCCGTTCGACAATGAAGACGAAGTGATCCGCCACGCCAACGACGTTGAGTACGGACTGTCATCGAGCGTCTGGACGCAAAACCTCAGCCGCGCCCATCGCGTCGCCGAACAAATCCACACCGGCACAGTCTGGGTAAACTGCTGGCTCGTCCGCGATCTCCGCGTTCCATTCGGCGGCATGAAAGCCAGCGGCGTCGGCCGCGAAGGCGGCGAAGAAGCGCTTCGCTTCTTCACTGAACCGAAAAATATCTGCATCGCAAAATAATCTCCTGCCGTGCCACTGACATTCGAATGGGATTCGCGAAAGGCTCAATCCAATCTTTCAAAGCACGGCGTCAATTTTGAAGCGGCATCGACTGTCTTCGGAGATCCGTCATCGCTCACGATTCCCGATCCCGATCATTCAATAAGAGAACGTCGCTATATAACAATCGGAACAGCGTTCAACGGAAAATTGCTCATTGTCGTGCACACCGACCGAGGCGATAATATCCGTATCATCAGCGCGCGGCGAGCGAATCGAAGAGAGCGAAAGTCCTATGAAGAAGAAATCGACTAATGGAATGCGAGATGAATACGATTTTTCGCAAGGACGGCGCGGAAAATACGCGAAGCGGTACACCGAAGGCACGAATGTTGTCGTATTAGCGCCTGACGTCGCCAAGGTTTTCCGAACGTCAAAAAAAGTGAATGCTTCGCTCCGGAAACTCATTCGCGCCGAAGTTTCGGCATGAAAGTCGGCGACGTCGCCGAGAAGTAGTTGATCGTTCATCGACAATTGCCGATGCTTCGGCATGTGTCGAGCCATCAAAACACTTCACAATTTCAGTCCACCGGCGACGAATGATGAGATTCGGGCGTCGTCGCTGCAATTTGTTCGGAAACTGAGCGGGTTCACGAAACCTTCGAAAGCGAACGAGGAAGCATTTAATCGCGCGGTGGATGAAGTCGCGCACGCTGCGCATCATTTGCTTGAGTCGCTGGTCGCGAATTCGCCGCCGCGGAATCGTGAAACCGAAACCCTGAAGGCTAAGGCGCGATCGGCGAAACGGTTTGCGCACGTTCGCAACGGCAACGGTCATCTGCATTAATGGATTAGATCACGACCGAAATCCGTTATGCGTCCGCCGCCTTTCAGGCACGCTTCCAAATACGGTGTCATCAAACTTCGCTTCCGGAAAAGAAGCTGCACGCTCACTTACGAACAGAAGGGTGGCGACCAAAGCACGGCTGACCGCAACGGCATCAGCCTGGATGCGCACATCCATGCACTCTACGGATTGACGCTGCAACATCCCGGAAAAAGAATCCTCATGATCGGCTGCGGCGGCGGCACTCTTGCTACGATGCTGGCACGCGCAGGCCGGCGAGTTTCCATTGTTGAAATCGATCCGGTCTCGTTACGGCTGGCGAAGCGCTACTTTGGTTTGCCCCGGAGCGTCGCCTGTCATGTCGGTGATGGACTGGCGTTCATGCAAAAAACACGGCGGCGCTGTGACGTTCTGATTATCGATGCTTTTACGGGCGAAACGATTCCCGCCCACATGAAGAGCGCGGCGTTTTTCGAAGCAGCTGGCCGTTGTCTGCGAAGAAATGGCATGGCCGCGATCAATGTCTGCCTGGAACGGAAGGCAGATCCGGTGGCCGATCGGATTGCGGCGGGATTCAAAGAAATGGGTTTTCCGGTGCGCATTTTGGATAGCCCGGGTGGCGAGCGCAACGCCATCGTCCTGGCGGGAAACGTAGAGAAACTGCGCCGGCCAAAGTTACTGATTCCACCTCAAGCTGACGCGAAACTGACCGGGAAAGAACTTCAAGCCATGCGTTTCCGGAGGAGACGCGCTGCCAAAAGTTGATGGTTGAGAGTTGATTGTTGAGAGTTAAGCAATAAGGAAAACCATGAGCGGAGTTCGATTACTGGTTGGCACACGGAAAGGCGCGTTCGTTCTCACGTCGGATGCGAAGCGCAAAGATTGGAAAGTGGACGGGCCGCATTTTGCCGGCTGGGAAATTTATCACATGAAGGGTTCGCCGGTGAACCAGAACCGGATTTACGCGTCGCAGACGAGCGCTTGGTTCGGGCAAATCATTCAGCGCTCGGACGACGGCGGTAAAACGTGGACGACGCCTGGCAGCAGCGCCGAGGAATTGCAAGGCGACGGCGGAATGCCGAAAGGCGAAAGCAACAAATTCGTCTACGACGGAATTCCCGGCACGCACATGTGGTACGACGGCACGCAACATCCGTGGGAATTCAAACGCGTCTGGCATCTCGAGCCGGCCCTCGACGATGTCGATCATGTTTACGCCGGCGTGGAAGACGCGGCGTTGTTCGAATCGAAAGACGGCGGCAAAAGTTGGAAAGAGCTTTCCGGTTTGCGCCAACACGACACCGGACCGCGCTGGCAACCGGGCGCGGGCGGAATGTGTCTTCACACAATTTTGATTAACCCGAAAAATCAAAAACAAATGTTCGTCGCGATTTCTGCGGCGGGCGCGTTTCGCACGGATGACGCCGGCAAAACCTGGAAACCGATCAACAAAGGTTTGGTTTCGCAGTTCATGCCGGATCCGAACGCGGAAGTCGGCCACTGCGTGCATCGCATCGCGTTTCATCCATCGAAACCGAGCACGTTGTTCATGCAAAAACATTGGGACGTGATGCGAAGCGATGACAGCGGCGATTCGTGGAAAGAAGTGAGCGATAATTTGCCGACGGATTTCGGTTTCCCGATCGACGTGCACGCGCACGAGCCGGAAACGATTTACGTCGTGCCGATCAAGAGCGACTCGGAGCATTATCCGCTCGACGGCAAACTTCAGGTCTGGCGGAGCCGGAGCGGCGGAAACAAATGGGAAGTGCTGACTAAAGGTCTGCCGCAAAAAGATTGCTACGTAAACGTGCTGCGCGATGCGATGAGCGTCGATCAACTCGATCCTTGCGGCATTTATTTTGGCACAACCGGCGGACAAGTTTATGGGTCGGCCGATTCGGGCGATTCTTGGAATCCGATCGTGCGCGATTTGCCGGCGGTTCTCTCAGTTGAAGCACAAACGCTGAAATGATTCGCGTTATTCTTCCGCATCACTTGCGCACGCTCGCGAAAGTTGGCGACGAGGTGAATGTCGATCTTAACGGGAACGCGACGGTCAAATCGTTGCTCGACGCGCTGGAAGAAAAATATCCGATGTTGCGCGGCACGATTCGGGAGCACGGAACCTTGAAGCGCCGCCCGCTCGTACGGTTCTTCGTTTGCGGCGAAGATATTTCCCACGAATCGCCAGAGACTCCCCTGCCCGATCCAATCGTGAAAGGCGACGAGCCGTTCTTCGTCATGGGCGCGATCGCGGGAGGCTAGTTGTAGAGGCGCTTGTATCAACGCCTGTCCATGCAATTCGGCCGATCTTTGCCGCTACCGGTCAGATTTTTTTTCTAATGATCGCGCACGCGGCTTTTGATTTAACGGCGCTCTGGATGACCTATTACGGATTGGAAACAAAGATCCCGCATCTGATTTTCACAACACCATGAGCGAGAACTTCGAAAGCAAACGCGCAGCCGAGCCGGTCGGCGCGTTTCCGCATGCGAAGCGCGTTGGCAATTTGCTTTTTCTTTCCGGAATCGGACCGCGCGTCCGCGGGAGCAAAGAAATTCCCGGCGTAACGCTTGGCGCCGACGGCAAGATCGACAATTACGACATCGCGAAACAATGCCGCGCCGTTTTTGAAAACGTGAAGCTCGTGCTCGAAGACTCAGGCGCGAGTTGGAACGACATTGTCGATGTCACGGTGTTTCTGACGAACATGAAAAAAGATTTTCCGGTCTACAACAAACTCTATTCCGAGCATTTCGCGGGTGAAGGAAAACCAAATCCGACACGCACGACGGTGGAAGTAACCGCGCTGCCGACGCCGATCGCGATCGAGCTGAAAGTGATCGCTGCCCTGAAATAATCGTCCACAGATTTCGCAGATTTACGCAGATTTGTTCCTGAATTCGACGTTGGACGTTTTCTTTTAGAGCGAGACCATGAGCACGAGTAAAAGGTTTAAAGTCATCGCCGCCGATCACACCGGCATCACGGTTTCAAATCTGGAGCGATCGCTCGCGTTCTGGCGCGACGTGCTCGGATTCGAATTTTCGCACAGTGCTCATCAAACAGGCGAACGACCGGAGCAAATCACCGGAGTAAAAGGCGCCGAGTTGAAACTCGCGGTCTTAAAGACGCCGACCGGTCACAAAATCGAGTTGCTCGAATATTTCGCGCCAGCAGATCGCCGACATGTCGATCTTCGCCCGTGCGATGTTGGTCACGTGCATGTCGCGCTAACGGTCGACGATCTCGACGCCGTGCTGAAAAGAATTACCGAATCGGGTTGGAAAGCGGCGGGCGAACCGCAAGGTCTCACGTCGGGACCGAATGCGGGGAAGCGCGTTGTTTACGTTCGCGATCCCGACGGAACGACGATCGAATTCATGCAGATGCCGCCTCGCTAATTAAAACTGAGAGCGGAACGGAATCGCGAACCATTCACTCGCGCGCTCCCAAAGCGTGCGTTTCCGAAAATCCTCGACTGTGTATTCGCGCGACTCCGTCAGATCTTTTTCGAACACTGATTCCATTTCGCGCCCAAACTTCTGGTCGTAAACGACGACGTCCAGCTCTTCGTTAATTTCGGACGAACGCGCATCGAAGTTGGACGAGCCGAACATGGAAAAGAGACCGTCGATGACCATCGATTTCTCGTGAATCATCGTGGGCTGGTATTCGAAAATCTTCACGCCGCCTTCGAACATCTTTCCGTAAGCGGAACGCCCCGCCGATTTCGTCATCGGCTGGTCGTTATTGGGCCCGGGCAGAAGCAGTCGAACATCGACATGTCGCGCCACCGCTTTGACGAGTTGTTCGACCTGATCTTCTGTCGGCGTGCAATATGCATTCGTAATCCAAATCCGTTTCGTCGCGGCGGTGAAAGCGACCGCTTGAAGCAACGGCACGGGCGCGATCGAGAAAGATCGAGAAGCGACCACCTGCGCTTTGAAATCGCCGGCTGGACTTATCGCCGGAAATTGGCCGGCGCCGCTAAGCGCTTCGCCGAACGTCTTCACCCAATGCTCCTGAAACGCAGCCTGCAGTTCTTCAACGAGCGGCCCTTCGATTCGCGCGTGCATATCGCGCCAGTGATTCTTGTCCTCCGCGTGGCCCGACCATTTTTCGCTAAATCCAACCGAGCCGGTGAAGCCGACTTTGCCGTCAATCACCAAAACCCGGCGATGCGATCTGCGATTTGTGCGATCGACCCGCCATGAATGCGTCGGATGATAGTAAGAAAACTTGCAGCCCGCCTTCTGCATCATTTTCACGTCGGAGTTTTTCAAGCTCCAACCGGAACCGATGCCGTCCACGAGCACGCGCACTTCGACGCCGGCGCGCGCGCGTTCGCAGAGTGCATCGCGAAACTGAACGCCGATCGCATCAGAATAAAGGATGAACGCCTCGAAGTTGATCGTCTTTTGCGCAGCACGGATCGCCTTGAGCATTGCTGGAAAATATTCATCGCCGTTCTGCAACAACTCGATCTTGTTGCCGGTGACCAGAACCGGATCGCCCATTCCAAGCGCCGAGCCGACGAACTCGGGATCGCTCACGGCAAAGGTGTGCTCGAAATGATATGGCAACGTGTGCCGGCGAATGAACAAGAGACAAAAAATCAAAACGATGCCGAGAAACGCGAGAGTTACAGAAATCCATTCGGAAACTCTCAAACGCCAAATACGATTGTTCAGAAAGCCGGCAGCCCGCGCGCGTTTCGCCATCCTTTCTTTTCGTCTTTCGACGGCAAGTCAGCCGTGCCGTTGACGCGCGTGCATGGCGCATGGAGCGTGGCGCGATGACTTCCGCGTTCTCCGCTGACGAAAATTTTGCGAAGCAATTGGATGCCGAGGACCCGTTGCGCTCATTCCGCGAAAAATTTCATCTGCCGCTCGGGAAAGATGGCAAGCCGTTGATTTATTTCGCCGGCAATTCGTTAGGCCTAATGCCGAAGTCGGCACGGGAAATTGTCGATCAAGAACTGGACGATTGGGCAAAGCTCGGGGTTGACGCGCATCTCCAAGCGAAAACGCCGTGGTACACGTATCACGAACCGTTGCGCGAACCGACCGCGCGAATCGTCGGCGCGAAGCCGGTCGAAGTGATCTGCATGAACAGCCTGACGGTGAATCTCCATCTGCTGATGGCGACGTTTTACCGGCCGACGAAATCGCGATTCAAAATCTTGATGGAATATCCGGCGTTCCCTTCCGACACCTACGCGATCAAAACGCAAATCCGCCATCACGGGCTCGATCCGAAAGACGCGCTCGTCCTCGCGAGTCCGCGCAAAGGCGAATTCGCCGTGCGCACCGAAGACATTGTCGATCTTATCGAGAAGAATCGCGACTCACTGGCGATTATTTGGCTCGCCGCCGTGAATTTTTTCACCGGGCAATTGTTCGACATGGCAACAATTACGAAAGTGGCGCAGAAGCACGGGATTACCGTCGGTTTCGATCTCGCGCACGCCGTCGGCAACGTCCAGCTCGCGATGCACGATTGGAATGTCGATTTCGCGGTTTGGTGTTCTTACAAATACTTGAACGCCGGGCCAGGCGCAGTCGCGGGTGCGTATTTGCATGAGCGTCACGCGACAAACACTAAACTTCCACGACTCGCGGGTTGGTTTGGCAACGATCCGAACACACGATTTCAAATGCAGCTGGAGCCCGAGTTTATTCCTGTTCCGTCAGCCGATGCGTGGCAGGTCAGCAATCCGCCGATTTTCTCAATGGCGCCGTTGCTCGCGTCGTTGTCGATCTTCGATGAAGCAGGCGGAATGGAAAAACTCCGCGCGAAATCGATGAAGTTGACTGGCTACTTGGAATTCCTGATCAGCAATGCCGGCTCGAAGCGTTATTCAGTGATAACGCCGAGTGACCCGAGCGCGCGTGGATGCCAGTTGTCGATCCTCGCGCACGAACATCCAAAAGAATTGTTCAAGGAACTCCAGACCGCCGGCGTGAAATGCGATTTCCGCGAACCGAACGTCATCCGGGTCGCCCCCACTCCGCTCTACAACGGGTTTCACGAGGTTTGGCGTTTTGCGGAGACTTTGGGTTCGCATAAGTAACGCGGCTCAGTTCAGCAGCGTTTTCACGCAATCGATCAAGACCGAGATCGAAAACGGCTTCACCAGATATTTCACTTCGTGCTTGTTGAAGAAGAGCGCGATGTTCGGATCGGCCGCAAAGCCGGTGATGAAAATGAAGCGATCTTCCAGCGTCGGGCGAATCTCTTTTGCCTTGAGATAAAATTCGTCGCCGCGGAGTTTCGGCATTTTCAAATCGCAAATGACCGCGTCGTATTCGTGCGCCTTGACCTTGAGCATCGCTTCCTCGCCATCGAAGGCGACATCGACCAGGAAATTTTCGTCAGCCAGAATCCATTGCAGGGCGGAAGCGAGTTGCTTGTCATCGTCGACGACGAGGACCGCTTTGAGCTCAAGGCTGTGGACCAACGGCTCGAGGGGCTGAGAATCGGGTTCGAATCGCTTCATGCGCGCGAATCATTCTAAGCAGTCGCAATGCCACCGATTCAGCTCAATCGAGATCGTCGGGTTCGTTCAGATTTCGAAAGAGCGGACGATCCGCGGGCGAAACGACAAGGCTTCGCATTTTTCCCGCGCCAATCAGGCTTTGGATAATCGGCTGGAGCGAAAAATCATTGCCGCTTAGCGCCGCGGCAAGATCGACATTCACCGCGCGCGGATAAATCGCAGCCAACGGCTCCGCGCGATCATCGATGACCGGCACTACGCCGCGCCCGGCTCGCGCAAATTCGCAGAGCTGGTGCAAATAATTCGCGCTCATAAACGGCATGTCGATTGCGAGCGCGAGCAAATGGTCGCTGCGCGATTTCGCAAGCGTCGCAGCAATTGCACTGAGCGGACCTCGCGACGGTTGGTCGTCGCCCACAAATTCAATGTCGCGCGGCCGCCACGGCGGGTCAGTTCGCGCGGAGACGAATATCTGCGCGGTTGAAAGCTGCTCGAGAAGCGCGAGTTGATTTTTCCATAACGGCAGACCGCGAAACAGCATCGTCGCTTTGTCCCGGCCCATGCGGCGCGATTCGCCGCCGGCGAGCAGGACCGCACTAAACGTCATGTTGGTTTCGCCTGGTGCTTCGCAGCTTCCTCTCCCTGAGGGAGAGGATTGAGGTGAGGGTCCAACTGCGACTTGCCAGGCCGCAAGATTCCGTCGCTAAGAATTCTTGCGCGCAAACCGCCGCGGCCTTTCAGGAAATCTTCCGCGCCGGGCGCAACGGCGCCATTCATCCAATAACATGGCCGGCACTCTTCGGTTCCCAAAAAGCGCACGCCTTGCAGCTCAAATTCCTTCCCGATGAGCGAGCCAAGATCGACATCGCGGGTCATCACGTTCCGGCGCACGAGCGACGGCGAACAATTTGGAACCGCAAATTCGGCGCACATCTCATCGAAGACTTCGAGCGCGAAAAACGTGATCTGACCTTTGTAATCGTAGCGATAATCGAAAAAACGATCGCCTCGAATTCCGTGACCGGCCACACATTCGATGCTTTGCACTTCGATCGTCGAAAAGTGGTCCGGCGCGCGTCCGTGATGTCCGAAAAAATTATGCCCGGGCGAAATGTAAAGATGGCAGATTTCCACCGTGCCGGATGATAACATTGTCTGCGAGCTCATGAAAGAAGACGGAATCGGACCGGGGCAAATCATTCGCCGAAAACAAAACGGCGATCTTGAGTACGATCACGACGACCTAACAATCGAAGAGCCGCTCGAAATTCGAATCGGCGAAAAAACCATTGCGACGACGATGCGCACGCCGGGTCACGACGAAGAGCTCGCCGCCGGATTTCTCTTGTCCGAAGCGGTCCTCAAGCCGGGCGATAAAATCGCGAATTTCTCGCGACTGAATGCTGCACGAAATCGCGACAACATCCTGATTGTCGATCTTCCGGACGGAACAAAACTGGATCTCAGCGCGACTCAGCGCTTCGGGACGATCTCGAGCAGTTGCGGTTTGTGCGGCAAGGAAAGTATCGACGCTATCCGCCAAAATTTCCCGCCGATTGAAACGGGCTCGTCTCGGATCGACATCGAAACGTTGTTGTCGCTTCCGGAAAAGTTGCGCGAAGGGCAATCCGATTTCGCGCGCACCGGCGGAATTCACGCGGCGGGAATTTTCGACGCGAGCGGCAAACCGTTAGTCATTCGCGAAGACATTGGCCGGCACAACGCGGTGGACAAAGTCATTGGCCGCGCATTTCTCGACGGAAAAATTCCGTTGGATCGACATCTCCTGCTCGTCAGTGGCCGCGCTTCGTTTGAGATCATGCAAAAAGCGCTCGCAGCTGGAATTCCAATCGTCGCTTCGGTTTCGGCGCCCTCAAGCCTGGCAATGGACTTCGCGCGTGAAAGCAATCAGACGCTGATCGGTTTTTTGCGGCCGCCATCATTCAATATCTATTCGCACGTCGAGCGCGTCGTGCTGGAGTAACAGTGAGCGCAAAATTTGTCCTCATCGGCAGCGGCCTTGCCGGAGGTTTGCTCGCTGCTTATCTCGGCCGCCGTGGATACGATGTCGATCTTTACGAGCGCCGCGGCGATCCGCGCGAGGGCAATATGGTCGGCGGGCGTTCGATCAATCTCGCGCTTTCGACGCGCGGCATTCACGCGCTGGAGCAAATCGGCATCGCCGATGAAGTTTTAAAGCACGCGATCCCGATGCGCGGCCGGATGATTCATGAAAAATCCGGCACGCTCCACTTCGCGCCCTACGATGTCGATCCAAACAAGCACATCAATTCGATCGGGCGCGCGGCGTTGAACATGACGGTGATCGAAGCGGCGCAGCGATTTCCAAATGTCCGCGTCCATTTCAATCACAAGTGCACCGCCGTCGATGTGAACACTGGCGTTGCGCATTTGGAAATATCGGGAGATGCCCTTGAGACAGCCGCCACTACAACTGCGCGGGGCGACGCCGTGATCGGCGTGGACGGCGCCTTTTCGGCCGTGCGTCAATCGATGCAGCTCGCGATTCCAAATTTCAAATACGAAGAGAGTTATCTCGCTCACGGTTACAAGGAATTAACCATTCCGCCCGGGCCGAATGGCGCGTGGCAAATGGAAAAGAACGCGCTCCACATCTGGCCGCGGAAAAGTTTCATGATGATCGCGCTGCCGAATCCGGACGGCTCGTTCACTTGCACTTTGTTTTGGGAATTTGAGGGACCGCGTAGTTTCGCGACCATGAAAACGGACGACGATGTTCGCCGATTTTTCGATGAAGAATTTCCCGACGCGGTCCCGCTCATGCCGAACCTGCTCGAAGATTTTAAAACGAATCCGACCGGATCACTGGTGACGATCCGTTGCGCGCCCTGGTTCTACCAAGACAAGGTCGCGCTTGTTGGCGACGCCGCGCACGCAGTCGTCCCATTTTATGGCCAGGGAATGAACGCCGCGTTTGAAGATTGCGTCGTGCTCGACGAATGCCTCGCAGCATTTCCGCAAGATCGACATCGCGCATTCGCCGAATATTTCGAGCGTCGAAAAGTGAACGCCGACGCCCTCGCCGATCTCGCCTTAGGAAATTTCACCGAGATGCGCGACAAAACCGCGTCGAAAATATTTCGCGCCAAGAAAAAGCTGGATCACTTTCTCGAAGCCGCGCTGCCCGGAGTTTATCTGCCGCTCTACACCATGGTCACCTTCACTCGCATCCCCTACTCCGAAGCCGCACGTCGTGCGCGAATCCAAGACGCGATTGTTTACGCCGTGCTCGCCGCGCTCATCATGGGCGTTGCGCTCTTTGCGGTTGCCATGTTGAGAGCCTAAACTCCCGCGCATGAGCACGGATTTGTCCGCCGACCGTTATGAAATTGCTGACGCGTTGCATCGTTTCGCGTTTGGACTCGATCACGGCGACGCGGATTCGCTGGCGTCGGCGCTCACGGAAGATTGCGTTCTCGATTTTCGGCCCGCGGGCAAAAAGGTCGGGCTCGATTTCCCAAAGTTAACCGGTCGTCAGGCGATTCTCGATGCGCTTCTTCCGCTCCTCGGTCCGCTCGATACGAGCCACACCACAAGCAATCTGCAGATCGAAATCGGCGAGGATTCGGCGACGCTGTATTGTTACGTGCTCGCGCAACATTTCATGCCGCGGCAGGGTTCGCGGCCCGGCTCCGAGAACGCGCTCCTGATGAATCGCTACGATTGCGAAGCTGTGCGCGACGGGCAAAAATGGCGTTTTAAGAAAATGGTGATCGACAACGCTTGGGCGCAGGGCAATCCCGAAATTCTCAACGCCCTCGCCATTCAGCGCGTGTTAAGCGCCAAGCCAAAACCTCCCAAATAAATCGGAGTCCACTCTGACCTTGACAGTCTAGGTGAAAGATTGAACAATCGCTCACCAAGACGGTCTAGGCTTGAAGACACATGGCAAAAGAAAAACCCGATCTCGTTTATGGAACGCTGGACATGTTGATCTTGAAGGCGCTCCAGCATGATCCGCGACACGGACTGGCCATCGCCGATCGAATCAAGCAAATGTCCAAAGACATTCTGAATGTCGAGCAAGGCTCGCTTTATCCCGCGCTCTACCGATTGGAAGCGCAAGGCTGGATCAAAGCGAAGTGGGGCGTTTCCGATAACAATCGCAAGGCGCGTTATTACGAGCTGACCGCGGCCGGTCGCAAACAGCTCGCGGCGGAAAAAGAGCATTGGGTCCGCATCACTAAAGGAATCGATTTCGTTTTGTCCGGA
>DATBCV010000031.1:0-36899 GCA_036270275.1 Chthoniobacterales bacterium
ATCTATGAGCAATTCGGCCAATCATTTTGCAAATACGTCCGCTACAACAAAAACGATGTCGGCGGAAAAGTGCTGATCTGTCCGCCGAGCGCGAGCCATTCGCCAATGATCGAGAAAATCCCGCGCAAACGCGTCGCCATGATCAGCGGTTGGGCGGTAGAGCCGAGCGCGATTTATCGTTACCAGGTGGACGCCGCGTTTCCGCTTTCCGATCACGCGGATTACAACGATCTCGTTCGCTATGTCGATCTTGTTAAACCGAAACGCGTTCTAACCTTGCATGGGTTCGCCGCGGAATTTGCGCGAGACCTTCGCGAGCGCGGAATTGAGGCATGGGCATTGAGCGAAGAAAACCAAATGGAGCTGAAGCTGCCGAAGTTTTCTGTAGAGGCCGCCGTCCCTGGCGGCAAAAAGCGAGCCGCCGAGACAGCGGCGACTACAGATTCAGAATTTCTCCAGTTCGCAAATGTTGGCGAATCAATCGGCGCAACCGCCGCGAAGCTGGAAAAAATTCGTTTGCTCTCTGACTACCTTCGCACGCTGGACGAGGAGCAGCTCCCGATCGTTGCGACATATTTGACCGGCCGCGCATTTGCCCAAAGCGATTTGCGAACATTGCAGGTCGGTTGGGCTGTCATTTATCGCGCGCTAGTCGCGGCCACAAAAATCAGCGACGAGGAATTTCATCGAATCGCTGCGAGCCACGGCGATCTTGCTAAAACGGCGTTTCAAGTTCTCGACGGCCGGACAACGCCAAAGCCGTTTTCAATTTTGGAATCGCGAAAGCTTTTTGATGAACTTCATCGCGCGCGCGGACCAATTGCAAAAGCAGAATTGCTTCAAACACGCTTCGGCAATCTGAGCGCGCGCGAAGGTCAGTACGTCGTCAAAATTTTGACGGGCGATCTTCGAATTGGCTTGCGCGAAGGGTTGGTGGAGGAAGCGATTGGGCGCGCGTTCGAAGTTCCGCTCGCGCAAGTGAAAGAAGCCAACATGCTTCTTGGCGATATCGGCGCGACCGCGTCACTGGCGTCAAAAAAACAATTGGAGCGCGCCGAGTTGTCGATCTTTCGGCCGATCAAATGCATGCTCGCCACACCCGAGCCGACCGCGGAAGCGATTTGGGAAAGATTTAGCGAACAAGATGTAGAGGCCGCCGTCCCCGGCGGCAATGCCGCTGAGACAGCGGCCGCTACAGTGCAAAGCACATTATTCGTCGAGGACAAATTTGATGGCATTCGCGCGCAGCTTCATCGCAATTCCGAGCGCGTAGAAATTTACTCGCGCGATTTACGCCGCATTACCGACCAATTTCCAGAGATCGCCGATCAAGCGAGGAAGTTCGATGTCGATCTAATCCTCGACGGCGAGATCGTGGCTTTCGAGCACGGACGCAAATTGACCTTCTTCGATTTGCAAAAACGGCTGGGACGAAAAAGTGAAGGCGCGGATTTGTTCGACACTGCGTCGGCAGACGTGCCGGTGGCATTTATCGCGTTCGATTTGACTTGGCTCAACGGCCGTTCGCTCTTGAAAACGCCACTTGAAGAGCGCCGGGCTTTATTGCGCGAACTAAAATTGCCGCCGCAATTTCAGGTCGCGGAAGTTTTCCCCGCTCATTCCGTGGCCGAGATCGAGCAACGCTTTCAGGAAGCGCGGCGACGGATGAATGAAGGTTTGATGATCAAAGATCCGAAGAGTTTTTACACGCCGGGCGCGCGCGGAATGTTTTGGTTCAAGTTAAAGAAAGAGCTCGCGACGCTCGACGTCGTTGTTGTTGGCGCAGAGTTCGGTCACGGCAAACGCAATCATGTGCTGAGTGATTACACTTTCGCGGTGCGCGATGAATCGACCGGCGAACTTTTGCCAATCGGCAAAGCGTACAGCGGTCTGACCGATGTTGAGATCGCGGAGCTGACCGAGCATTTCAAACAGAACACAATCGTCGATCACGGCCGTTACCGCGAAGTGAAGCCGGATATTGTGCTCGAAGTCGCGTTTAACTCGATTCAACCGAGCACGCGCCACGCGAGCGGACTCGCGCTTCGTTTTCCGCGAATCAAAGCGATCCGCCGCGATAAGAATGTCGATTCGATCGATACTCTCGCGTATGCGCGCGAACTCGCCGCGCAACAAACCTTGTAGGAGACGCTGTTAGCGTCTTGGTTTTGAAACGGGAAGCTAGCAGCTTACCCTACGGTGACGGTGTGGGAGAGGGCGAGGCCGGTTCGTTTTCTCCTCTGCGCTCACGCTTCATTTCCTGCCGCTGTTCTCGCCTTTGCTCTTTCTTTTCCTGCTTGGTCATTTTTTCAAACGCAGTCGCGGAAGGAGTTGAGCTGGCGTTCTGCGACGATGTCGATGTTGCTGAAGTTGGCGCCGCGGCCGCCGAATCCGTAGCAGAGGGTGCAGCGGGCGGAACTCTTTTGCCTCTGCCGTTCCCGATCTCTCCTGTTGGAGTCATCGATGCTGAAGGCATGGGTTCGACTTTGCGCGGTTGGAACTTTTGCCCTTGGGATTTGAATTTGCCGCGCGGTTCAGGCGGTGATTGCGTCTGCACCAGCGGCGTTCGTTCCGGTGCCGGAGTCATTGCGTGCGACGGGACGGTGTCGCTCGCAATTGGTGAATTCGCCGCTGTCGGTTGCGGCGTCACGGAGGGAGCTGATCGCGGCGGCGCGCTCACGGTTGCGCTTGCCCGCGGTGATGCAGTGACAGTTGGAACGAGCAATCGCCCGCGACGTTGCGACGCGGTCGGCGAAACTGCGGGGGACGAAATCGGGGCGGCGGTCGCAGACGGAGCGGCCGTTGGCGCTCGATGAGGCATCATCGTTGGGGCCGGCGTCGCGGTTGCAATTGCTGTCGAAGCAGCGGTTGCAGACGTAACGGCAGTCGGCGCTCGATGAGGTGTCATTGTTTCGGAAGGCGTGGTTGGACTCGCCGTGGAAATCGCGCTGGCAGACACAGTTGAAGTCGGAGCCGCAGTCGCACTCGCAGATGTCGATGTTGCGGACGCGGTCTCACTGCTTTGCGTTGTCGCGGTTGTCGTTGTCTCCGCTTTCACAAATTTTTTCGATGGCGCGTTCGGCGGCGGTGTGGCTTCGGATTTCATTTTTTGCCGCGCTTTTTTCGCTTCCTCCTGATTCGAGATGGCGGCCCAGCCAAGATCGATTGCGGCCATGGCGATTTTTTCTTTTACGGTAGGTGGCCGTTCGCTCGCTTGAGGCGCGGAGAAGACCGGAGCAACGATGACAATAGTTTCGCCGCGCACTTCGCCTCGCGAAGGTTCGGACGCAAGATCGACATTCACGTTTCGTTCCAATCGATATCGTTGCACCGGCTCACGACTTACCGCGCGGAGCTCGTCGTAGCTCGGACCTTCATTCACGATGTTGGTGTTGTTGTAAGTGATATTGGTGACGTTTGTCGTTTGGTTGATGATCGTGATGTTGCGCTCCGATGGAACCAATGTTTGCTCAACACGCGGCGCGCCGAATTCGCGTGACGCCACGAAAGAATATTGGTCGGGCCCGACGTCATAATAGTTATCCGACCAATTGTGAATACCAGTGCGCTGGTCGAACCGCGCTTCGGGTGGAAGCGGCGCCCAGCCGACGTAATCGCTGCTTTTGCGCCACGACACCCAGGCCGGCGCCCACTGATTGCCCGGAACCCAAACCCAACCAATCCCGCGCAGCCGCGTCCAGCGTCCGTAGTGATAAGTCGCCCAGCCGAATGGTTCTTCCGACATCCAAGTCCAACCCGCGTCGGTGTAAACCCAGCGGCCGTTCGTGTAAGTCCGCCAACTGCGCGAGCTCTCCGCTTCGCGCGGATGAAAGACATAACCGTAATTGTCGGTCTCGACCCAATCGCCGTAGCGATCGAGCTTGTTGTAGAATGTTGAATAGCCAACGTTGATGGCGCGTTCGCGCGGCTCTCGCGAAACCTCGCGCGATTCGACCCTCCTTCGCGATTGTTCTCGCTCGGAACTTTCCGCCGGCCTGTCCGCGGCCGGCTTCTGCTGGTTCGCGAGCGCTTTTTCGCGCGCATCAAGCTCGGCCTGGCGTTGATCGAGCTGTTGTTGTTGCTGAGTCTGACGTTCGGCCGCGAGTCGCTCCTGAACTTTGCGTTCGACCTCGGCGTTTTTCTCCTCGTCGGTTTGCTGTTTTTGACAAGCAACAAAAATACTGAGCACGGCGGCGAGCACCGAATACAGAAAAAGCTTTCTCATGGCGATGGTTAGACCTCGTTTTAGTTTGGTTATTCAACGCGCCGGCGTGGGTGACGGCGTCGGATTCTGAGAGGAAGCTGGCGTGAAAATGACTGTCTCAATTGCGGCGCGCCGCAGCTTTTGAATATTGGCATACAACGCGACCAGCGCGAAACCGATCACAATACCGACCATTAATCGGCCGGCATTCTTCGACACTTTCGGGTCGGAGCTCACTCGAAACTATTCGATGTCGATCTTGTTCGCGCAAATCTCTTCATTCAGGCAACTGGAGGGCGGCAATCGCGTCCATCACCCGCTGGCTCAATCGCGCATAAAGATCTTTGCCGCCGCCCGCGAACTCAGCCTCGGAAAAATGAATCGGCTCGCCCACAACAATAGTGATTTTTTTCCACAGATGAATTTTGCCGTGAATCGGCCAGGCATCGAACGCGCCGAAAATGCGCATCGGCACGACCGGCGCGCGCGTTTTTGCAATCACGAGACCGACTCCAGCCTGCGCGGGCTGCAAGTTTCCATCCGGCGTGCGCGTTCCCTCCGGAAAAACGAGCGCGCATTGACCGGCGCTTAAAATTCGAATGAGCGCCTTGAGCGCGCTGCGATCGTTGCCTTCGATATTCACCGGAATCACGTTCAGCTTGGACAAGAGCCAGCCGAGGACCGGCACCTCCATCAGCGATTTTTTGGCGAGAAAATAAATCGCGCGCTTCGCAGCGTTGCCGGCGAGAGGCGGATCGAAAAAACTCTGGTGATTCATGGCCAGGATGACTGGGCCGGTTTGAATCACGCGCTCACGATGAATGATTCGAAATCCGAAAAACAACTGCGCGAGCAAGCGGCTAAGATGATAGCCAAGCCAGTAATAAAAATTCACGGCCTAGGTCCCGATGAAATGTTTTCGTTCGAGGCGAGCGAGGATTTCATCGACCACTTGATCGATCGACAGGTTTGAGGTGTCGATCACTTCCGCGTCTTTGGCGACGGTCAACGGCGACGCGGCCCGGGAGGAATCGGCGCGGTCGCGCTGCGCGATCTCATCGCGATGTCCCTGCGCGGCGCGGCGCTTGGCGCGAACCTCGGGCGAAGCATCGATATAAAACTTGAACGGCGTCCTTGGAAAAACGACCGAACCGATGTCGCGGCCTTCCACGACCAAATCATGTTCGGCGGCGTAGTCGCGCATCAATTGCACGAGACGTTGCCGAACTTGCGGAACGGTACTGACACGCGAGACCTCCGCGTTTACCCGGCCTTCATGCAGATGCGGCGTTAGGTCGACATCGTCGATGAGAAGATGAAATTCCCGATCGACAAGCTTTCCGTCCAAATTCGATTTGGCAATCAAGCTGGCGATGGCTTCGCTATCGGCTGCGCCGATTTCGCGATCGAGCACCATCCAAGTCACCGCGCGATACATCGCTCCCGAGTTGAGGTAAGCAAAGCCGAGCCGGTGCGCGAGCTCACGCGCGACGCTGCTTTTCCCGGATGCAGCCGGGCCGTCGATTGCGATGACACGATGTCGATCTTGTGATTGCATTACCAAAAGCTGCGCGCCGAGCGCAGTTTTTCGCGAGAGACTCGCAGAAGCAAGTGTTACTGTTCCACCGGCGCGGCGGGGACCAGGGTTCCGATCACCGGCGTGCTGCTTCGGACATGGCGCGGACTCATGAATTCATCGAGAGCTTTTTCGAATCCCGGATAAGATTCGCGAACGCATTCCGCGTCCTGAATAATTGTTTCCCCATCGGCAAACAATCCCGCAACCGCAAACGCCATCGCGATCCGGTGATCGCCAAAGCTTGATAGCCGCGCGCCACGCAACGGAGCGGGACCGTGAATCTCAAGTCCGTCGTTCAGCTCGATGACCTGCACGCCCATCGCGCGGAGATTCTGCACAATTGCCGCGATGCGATCGGTCTCTTTAACGCGAAGCTCGTCCGCGTGTCGGATAATGGTGGTTCCACTCGCAAGCGCGCCGGCAACTGCCAGCACGGGCAGCTCGTCGATCAGCTGTGGAATTTCTCTCCCTTGAATGACCGTGCCTTTGAGCGGCACTCCAGTCACTTCAGCGACCCCGCGCGGTTCCAAATGATCGGCATTTTCGACCGCTTCGCGCACTTGCGCGCCCATTCGCACGAGAACGCCGAGCAATGTCGTGCGCGTATCGTTCAATCCAATGTTGCGCACGAGCAAATGTCCGCCGGTTTGGGCGGCGGCGGCCACGAGCCAGAATGCGGCGGACGAAATGTCGCCCGGAATTTCGAAGTCGCGGGACTCAGGGATTTGATCGCCAAAAACACTGATCGTGTCTTCGCCTTTGGCGGTGCGGATCAGAAAATAATTAAGCATCAGCTCGGTGTGGTTCCGGCTGGCGAGCGGTTCGTGAACGGTCGTCTTGCCTTTGGCGAATAGACCGGCGAGCAAGATGGCGCTTTTGACCTGAGCACTCGCAATCGGCGAGCGATAACGAATGCCGCGCAGCAAACCGCCGCGAATGCGCAACGGCGGTGTTTGCTCGGGACCTTCGGCCACGATGTCCGCGCCCATTTTGCGGAGCGGCTCGATCACGCGATCCATCGGGCGGCGCGTGAGTGAGGGATTTCCAACGAGTCGGGATTCAAAAGTTTGACCCGCGAGCAGACCGGCAAGCAAACGCATCGTAGTTCCGGAGCCGCCGCAATCGATTTCGTCTTTCGGCGGTGTGAGCACGCGTTTCTTTCCATGGACAACGAGCATGTCTGGTTCGGGTTGCTCGATCTGAATGCCGAGGGCGCGCAGCGCGTTGACCGTTCGCATGCAATCGTCGCTCGGCAAAAATCCGCGCAGTGTGCAAACGCCGTTGGACAAAGCGGCAATAATCGCGGCGCGATGCGAAATGCTTTTATCACCCGGGACGGTGATCTCAGCTTCGATGCGGGGGGCACGTTTTACACGCAGTTCCATAAAAGAGTCAGACGAAAGCGATGCTGTTCAGTATCTGGATTTCAGCATCCGCCGCAACTGTCGTTACGGAACTAGAAAGATTTTATTTGTGAATGGATCCTTGACTTCGGTGCCCGGCGGGAATCCGCGCACGTCGACTAAACCTTGATCAGCCGCAAACGGACTTTTCACAAAACCGGGTTTCCCAGGAACGGGTGTGCCATAGGGATAATCGCCCTTCGCGGGCTTCGACGGCGCGGCCGCAGTCGGCGGCGGAGCAGGCGCGGAACTCGACGTGCTCGCAGTTGTTTCCGCGTTTTCCGGGGGCGCGTTGGGATTGAACGGCTGCTGCGTTGGCGGAGTCTCACTGGTCGGCCCTTCGGGGTAACGCGCTCCGACATGGCGGGCGCTTGTCTGCGCACCTTCGTCAGCTCCACAACCGGAAAAAAACAACGCCGCGAGGAACGCAAATGAGAGCCACCATTTCATATTTTACTTGGACGAAACCTACACAGGTTCTATTTCAACGCCAATGGCCGCCGAACCGCAATCCATTTCGCAAAAGCCAACGGAAGCGCCAATTCCGAATCGCTTGGGACACATGCAGGCCGGCGCGAAAATCCTCATCATCGACGACGACGCGACCAGCCGAAGCTTGCTCGCGCGCATGCTCGGGAGCGCAGGTTATGTTTGTGATCAAAGCGAAAACGGAAGTGACGGCCTGAAGCAGGTCCGCGCGCAAAGACCGGACATTCTCCTGCTCGATTTCCAAATGCCGGGAATGGACGGCGCGGAAACGCTGCGAAAATTGCGCGCGGATCCGGATCCGGCGATCGCGCAGACTCCTGCGATCATGTTGACCGGCCATGGCGAAAACGAAGTGATTTGTCTCAACGCCGGCGCGGACGATTTCGTGGTCAAACCGATCAATCCGGACGTGTTGCGTGCGCGGATCGAGACGCAGCTGCGCATGCGTTCGATGCGTCTGCAATTGCAACGTCAGAACCAGGAACTCGAAGCCTGGCGGCGGAATTTGGAACGGGACCTCGCGGCCGCCCGCTTGACGCAACAAGCGCTCATTCCACAGAAGCCTCCGAACCTTCCCGGCTGGGAGATCGCGACGTGTTATCGCCCGGTCATTGAGGTCGGCGGCGATATTTACGGTTGGTTGCCGATCAAGCATGGTTGCTGGCTGTTTTGGATCGCCGATGCAACTGGCCACGGCGCGTCCGCCGCCTTGATGACGACTTTGGCGAAACTTTTATTTCATCACGGTCATACCGAACACGAACGACCGGCCGCGATCATGGAAGCGGTGAATCACGATCTGCGCGGAATTTTTGGCGGACGCTCATTCATGAGCGCGATGTGTGTGGCGTTGGATATCGAACATGGAAGCGCGCGCGTCGTTGGCGCAGGGCATCCGCCATTGTTGGTGACCCGATTCGGCCGCGGCACGGAAATGATCCCGTCCAGCGCGCCGCCTTTGGGTTTGGTCGAGCAATCCGCCTTCACGGAAACGACTTTCGAATTGAATGCTGGCGACGCGTTTACTCTTTACACCGATGGATTGTTCGGCCCGACCAAAGATGGAGGGCCACAAACCGTGCCCACGCAATTGGCGGGAATGATTAATCCTTTTGCCTCAAGCGCTGATGGATTGCTCGAGCTGATGTTGAAAGTGGCGACGCCGGATGCGAGCCAGTCGCGGCCGGATGATGTGGCCGCGCTGGTCGTGCGTCGATCCACCTAGTACGAGAAAATAAATTTCACTCGAAAATTAGTGTTGCTCTGGTGCAGACGAAGCATTAGTCAAACGGTATGCCGAAAAATAAAACACCTTCAAAACGCAAGCCCAATCCCGCCTTCATGAGACCAGTTCAACCGGACGACAAGCTCGCCGCTGTCGTTGGCTCAAAGCCATTGCCACGTTCCGAGCTCACGAAGAAGTTGTGGGACTACATCAAGAAAAACGGCCTTCAGGACAAAACGAAGCGGACCCAGATCAATGCCGACGATACGCTCCGGCCTGTTTTCAACGGCAAGAGCCAGGTCAGCATGTTCGAGATGACGAAACTCGTCTCGGGCCACATCAACTAGGTCAAAGGCGGAGGTCAGCTCCGGCGGTTTTTGCGTGGAGCGGAATCAAGGCGCGCGTGAGCGCCCAAGGATCGGCCGTGCCGCGGAAACGTGCGCACTTGCGCGTTCCCCTGCATTGACCGATTTTCCGCGTGTGAAAAATCTGCTACTTACGCTTTGTCTCGGAGCGGTTCTTTTATCGCCAGCCTGTGCACGCGCTGACTCAGCGTGGATCAATGATCTCAAAAAGGCACAGGAAGAAGCCAAGGCCAATCACAAGCTCGTTCTGATCGATTTCACCGGTTCGGACTGGTGCGGTTACTGTATTCAACTCGACCGCGCGATCCTCTCCAAACCGGAGTTCAAAGATTACGCGACCAAGAATCTCGTCTTACTGGAAATCGATTTCCCGCGCCGGAAGGCTCAACCGGTTGAGATCAAAAAACAGAACGCTTTACTCGCCGAGAAATACCAGGTGGAAGGTTTTCCAACGCTCGTTGTTCTGAATGGCGATGGAAAAGCGGTTTGGCGTTACGACGGTATGTACACCGGTGGCGTCGCGGCTTTTCTTGCCGAGCTCGACAAAATCCGCAAAGGCTGATTCCGGCTGATTGTCGATCTTCCGCTGGGCGCTACACGATTTCGCGTGCGTCGAATGCGCGCTGTAAAACGTTGGCCAGCTCGTGGCGGGTAAATGGTTTCGGCAGAGCCGCCCGAAAACCGTAGCTCAAAAATTCAGCCAAGGCGGCTTCGTCCGAATAACCACTGCAGATAATCGCGGTCACATTCGGGTCCATGCCGCGTAAGCGTTCGATCGTCGCGATCCCGCCCATCCCGCCCCGAATCGTCGCGTCCAAAATCACGGCTCGAAAGTTTTCACCGGCGCGCATCGCGTGCTCGTAGGTTTGCAACGCGCTCGCGCCATCCGGGACTGCGGTCACTTCGTAACCCAGCGTTCCGAGCAACTCCGCGGTCAGATCACGGATCGCCGCTTCGTCGTCCATCACCAGCACGCGTTGACTGCCAAAGCTGAAATAACTTTCCACTTCGTCCGCCTCCGGCGATTGCGGCTCGGCTTCAACCGCGGGCAAGTAAAACGCAAAGGTGGACCCTTCCGGTGAAGTATTTTCAAGCTGAAGAAGTCCGCCGTGCTTTTTGACTACGGAGTAGCTGATGGAAAGTCCAAGTCCGCTCGCCGCCGCCTTCGTCGTGAAATAAGGATCGAAGATCTTGCTAACCGTTTTGGGATCGATCCCGCTGCCGTTGTCCGCCACCGACACTTTCAAATAACGTCCCGGTCGCAGTGGGACGCCGGAACGCTCATCGATGTCGATGTTTGTCGCCGAAACCCGAATCGTTCCGCCGCTCGGCATCGCCTCCCGCGCATTAATCACCAACGCGTTCACGACTTGCTCGATCTGCCCCGGATCCACCGCTGCGTTCAAGAGATCATCTTGAACATCCACTTCCGCACGGAGATTAGATCCGTGCAGCGAAAATTCCGCGGCTTCCCGGACAATTTGGGAAACAGCCGCGACGCGCTTTAACGGCGCACCGCCTTTGGAAAACGTGAGTAACTGGTTCGACAACTGCGCAGCTTGCTGCGCGGCCTGGCCCGCGCGCGACAAAAATGAGATGAGCGTTCTCGATTCGGCCGGCGCCTCGATTTGCGCGAGACCGATGTTACCCGAAATGACGGTAAGAATATTGTTCAGATCGTGCGCGATCCCGCCCGCGAGCGTGCCGAGTGATTCCAGCTTGCTCGTGGTAAGGCGTTCCTGCTCTGCCCGCTTGCGATCGCTCACTTCCCGCAAAAATACAGAAACTCCGCCGCCGCTCGGGTAGGCGAGCAACTCGAACCAGCCGCGGCCGCTCGCATCGCTCGCCTCGAATTCCACCGCAATTTGTTCCGACATTGCGCGCTGGTAATTTTTAGCGAAGGCGTGTCCGGTAAACTCCGGCACGGCAATCCAAAAATCTTCTCCGAGAAGTTCTTCGCGCCGGCGGCCCAATATTTTTTCGGCCTGCGGATTCACGAAGGTGAATTTCCAATTTCGGTCGACCGCGAAAAACCCATCACTGGTTTTCTCCAGGATGTCGGTCATTTTGCGGACCGTTTCCTGCAACTCGGCGCGCGCCTGATTGCGCTCGGCGAGCGAACGGATTCGCCGCTCGGCGACTGATAATCGGACATTCAATCGCGCGGCGTCGATCGGTTTCGTCAAATAATCGTTGGCCCCAGCTTCGAGCGCTTCCTGCAAATCCGCCGTGTCGTCGCGGGCCGTCACTAGAAGAATGAAGTACTCTTCGCCATTATCGCTCGCGCGCAGGTCGCGGCAAAGATCGACACCGCTTTTGCCCGGCAACATCCAATCGAGAATCAGGAACTGGAAAGATTGTTTGGCGAGCTCGGCTTCCGCCTGCTCGGCGCTGTCCACCGCCACCACGTCGTGGCCGCGGAGCTCGATCAGCCGCTGCAAAGCGCGGCGACTCTCCGGATGGTCTTCCACCAGCAGAATTCTCATGCGAGTTCTGTTTCCCAAAGCAGCTCGTTCGGCGATTTCGCCGATTTTCCCCGATTTAATCTTCAAGCAGGATGGTTGCCATTAATTCGCCAATGGCGGGAAAAGAGGCAGATCAGATTTTTTCTTAGTGTTGAATCGGTGTGCGCTCAAAATCGAGCGGCCGCATCTTGCGTTACATGCGCGGTCTGCTAGATACAGCGAACATTTTGCTCGATCGTAAAATATGTTTATCCGGCGCAGTTTAATTTTGCTCATCTGCGTGTCGCTGCCGCTGCTCGGACGCGCAGCGGACCCCGCTCCAAGTGGCAAAAAAGAGAAAGCTGCTCCGAGCGAGCCGGTCGAATCCGGTATCACGTTCGATTGGATTCACGTTGACGGTCCCTACATCGCGATGACGTTTGATGACGGCCCGAGCGCCAAATTAACGCCAAAGCTGCTCGATCTGCTCGCGGAACACCACATTAAGGCCACGTTCTTTCTCATTGGTCAAAACGCGGCGGAAAATGCTGAGCTCGCCGCGCGAGAAGCGCGGGAGGGCCACGAGGTCGCAAATCACAGCTGGTCGCACCCGAACCTTGCAAAGATGTCGGACGACGCCGTTCGCGCACAGTTGCGAAAAACAGACGATACAATCAAGAGCGCAGTCGGAAAAAGCCCCGTCTTGATGCGGCCGCCCTACGGTTCGATCACGCCACGCCAGAAAAAATGGATCAATCAGGAGTTCGGCTACAAGGTTGTTCTCTGGGATGTCGATCCTCTGGACTGGCGCAGACCTGGTCCGAGCGCGGTTTGTAATCGCATCCTGAAAAACACGCGTGCCGGTTCGATCGTTCTCGCCCACGACATTCATCCCGGCACGATCGAAGCGATGCCATGCGTCTTCAAAGAGCTCGAAGCAAAAGGATTCAAGTTCGTCACCGTCTCGGAATTGATCGCGATGCAAACACCATTGCCGCCTAAACCTTCCCCGGCGCCCAAATCTTCGCCTTCAGCGAAATCATCCGCGCCGCCAAAGTCGACTCCGCCAGGATCGACATCTCCTTCGCCGACGCCGCATATTTAATCTCGCCGGCATGATCGCCGACCGTTATTTGCAGCTCAAAGGCGAGCTCGAACGCGTGCTTGCCGGATTAATCGAGCTCGCATCCGAAATGCAGCGTTCGGCCGAGCAGTTGAACACGCTCAAGGCGCTGTTGCGCGACATCACTGACCCGTTGCTCTTTGTCGTCGTGGGCGAAGTGAAATCGGGAAAGTCGTCATTGTTGAACGCGCTTTTTGGAAATGAATTCGCCAAGGTCGACGTGCTGCCCGCCACCGATCGTGTTTACATTTTCCGTTACGGTCCGGAGGACAAAACTCACGAGGTTTCGACAAAGCTGACCGAGCGTTTTCTGCCGATCCCGTTCCTGCGCGATTTCAACGTCGTCGACACTCCCGGCACCAACACGATGGTGAAAGAACATCAAATGGTGGCGGAGGATTTCATGCCGCGGGCTGACATCGTCCTCTTTGTTTTTTCAGTGGCCAATCCCTGGACCCAATCCAATTGGGACTTCCTGGATTTTCTACAAAAGACCTGGCTCAAGAACGTGATCTTCGTGCTTCAACAAATCGATTTGCGCGAGCCGACGGAAATCGACGTCATTCATCGACATCTCCAGGACACGGCAATGCGCCGGCTTGGATTCGTTCCGCCGATCTTCGCGGTCTCGGCGAGAAAGGCGCTCCTCTCGCGAACGAGCGGTTTGGACAAAGAAACGCTGTGGGAGGAAAGCGCGTTCGAGCATTTGGAAGACCAGATCAACTTCATTGTCACCGAATCGAGCGCGCGCATGCTGAAGCTGCGCTCGACCTATCAGGCCGCGCGCGCGGCTCTAGAAGATGTTCAGCGCGAAGTCGAAGATCATATTGGAAAAATTTCAGCCGATCTGACGGTGTTGGAACGGCTGCAAGCGTTGCTCGCGACGCGCCGGGAACAAATGCTCCGGCAAGTGGGAAGTTTGGTGCGCGAAGTCGAGCGCGTTTATGACGAGAGCGCCAGGGAACGCGCCCAACTTCTTCGGCGACAATTAAGCTGGTGGCGCAGCTTCAAATTGATTTTTAAGGCCGACGCCGGCCAGGAGGAGTTGGAGAAGCAAATCGAAACGCAATTGCGGCAATTGATGCAGCCACAAATGGAGAAAGCGATCCGTACACTCGAAACCGATCTGCGCGCGCTTTGGCCGCAAATGCAGGACCTGCTTGAAAACCAACTCTCCAGCGATTTGCGAAAAGACGCGCGTCAAAGCCTCCCGGATTTCGCCGGCCAACGGCGCGAGCTTTCCGAATCGATTCAAGCCGCTTTCATCGACATCCTCACCGGAAAATCCCTTCACGAGAAGTTGGGACAATGCTTTGCGCGCACGTCGATCCTGCTCCGCATTTCAGTAAGCTTGCTCGTGATCGCCGCCGCGCTCGGCGCGTTTCTCCAAGCGCAAAACATCAGATTGATCTTCTTCGCGGTCGCAGGCGCCGCAGCGCTCTCGACGATCGTGCTCGCCCTGAATCATCAACGCAAAGTTCTGCGGACATGCGAGCAGCAACTCACTCCAAAGCGAACTGAATTCGCACAGCGACTGGAGCAGGAGTTTGCCAAAGCGATCGATTCTTTTTGCGCGCAGATGGCGAACAAAATTCGGACGTTGAGCGAAACATGCCAGGATCGGCTCCGGCGATATCAGCCGGCGTCCGAGCGGGCGAAGGAATTCGAGAGCACGCTGACCCAACTTAAAGCGCGCGTCGGCTAAAAACGGTTCTCGCCAGCCGACTAATGTTTCGCGTTCGCGGTATCGCCGCCGCCTTGCTTCTGAACAAGACGCTGTTCCGCCTGACGGCGTGCAATGACAAAATGATTGTTGTCACCGTAGCTTCGCCACGGGCCGGCCGGAACATCTTGTGTATTTACAAATTGCCAGTCAGTCACGTCCGTCGGTTGCAACCCTAGGTAATCACGCACCGCGGGTGAAACATCCAGACCCGCTCCGTGGTTCAAGTTCGGCTTCGGCCGTTCATTGCCAAAGACGTATTGAAAGTGATCGGTGCGAAACGGTCCGCAATCTTCCCATTGCGCATAACAAGTGCGATTTCCTTTGCGAATCGCGATCCAGTGATGCCAGCAAACCGATTGCCCCTGACCGGTGTATTCGCGTTTGAACCACGGAATCACCAGCGGCGCTTCCGGTTTGAATTGGCCATGGGTCACGTCGTTGTAGGGCAGCGCGCAGTAGAACGGATTCTGTCGCGGAACGAACGACACCGGGATGTAATTGCGGCGCGAGGACTTCTCCGGATTATCGAATCCGCCGTAGTTCGCCTGCCAGTTTAAATCCCACGAGCTGCGAAAATTCGGGACGGGATTATTGCCGCCAGCTTGTTCGCCGATCCAGAAAACGGTAGTCACAATGTTCGACTTCCACGGATAACGTTGCGCCGCCGGACGCGAGCTCGTTGGAACAAACACCTGCGGCTCGACTTTGAGCAGCGCTTGTTCGCGCAACTTCATCGCGTACTTCGCAAAATCAGCCGCGGTCGCATAAGGCGAGCTCGATTGCTCCTCCGCATGCAGCGCGGCGATGGCGCTAGTGAGAAATATGAAAGCAAGCGTTCGTCTCATTGGCCTAAAGGGCGGCCTGTCTGTATCCGATTTTTCCCACCTTCGCAAGGGTTTTTACCTATGGAAAAACCAGTGCCGCTGGCGATTACAATTTGTAACAAGCACTATCCGTTCCACTCTTACATTCTGCTAATCAACGTGTTTCGGATGTATTCCCGGTCGTTTTTTTCCGGATAATCTAAAGTGTAGTGCAAGCCGCGGCTCTCTTTCCTGCTCAATGCCGAATCGACAATCAACGCCGCGAGCGTCGCGAGGTTTCGCAATTCCAACAAATCGACTGAGACCTTGAAGTTCCAATAAAACTCGCGGATCTCGCGCTGAAGATTGCGCAATCGCGCGCTCGCTCGTTGCAATCGCTTGTCGGTGCGGACGATTCCAACGTAGTCCCACATTAAGCGCCGGATCTCGTCCCAATTGTGGTAGATCACGACCAGTTCGTCCACGTTCTGCACGTTTCCAGATTCCCATTCCGGCAAAACGATCTCGCGTTGCCTTTGCGAAGATCGACATCTTACTGCCACTTCGACGGCGCGGTGCGCAACGACGAGCCCTTCAAGCAGCGAGTTGCTCGCGAGGCGATTTGCTCCATGCAATCCGGTGCACCCGACTTCGCCAATCGCGAACAGGCCGGGCAAATCCGTCCCGCCGTTCACATCCGTGCGGATTCCGCCACATTGATAATGCGCGGCCGGCACGACCGGAATCGGTTGTTTGGTGATGTCGATCCCAAAACGCAAACACGTTTCGTAAATGTGCGGAAAACGCTCGCGCAAGAACTCGACCGGCTTGTCCGTGATATCGAGAAACACGCATTGCGCGCCCGAACGTTTAATTTCGGCATCGATCGCGTGCGCGACAATGTCCCGCGGCGCAAGCGAACCACGCGGATCGTATCGCTTCATGAAATCTTCGCCGCGATTGTTTCGCAAAACGCCGCCCTCTCCGCGCACCGCTTCCGAAATCAAAAACGATTTCGCTCTGGGATGAAACAGACACGTCGGATGAAATTGAACAAACTCCATGTTCGAGATCGTCACGCCCGCGCGCCAGGCCATTGCCACGCCGTCGCCGGTCGCGATGTCCGGATTCGTTGTGTAGAGATAAACTTTGCCGCAACCGCCAGTCGCGAGAACAATCCGATCAGACCGAATCGTTTCCACTTCACCGCCGTTTTCGTCGAGAATGTAAATGCCCAGGCAACAATCTTCCGCGGAGTAACCTAATTTGGCCGCGGTGATTAGATCGACCGCCATGTGATTCTCCAAAAGATCGACATGTGATTGCCGGCCGAGCTCGCGAAGCAGAACGTTTTCGATTTCTTTCCCGGTCTCGTCGCGGACGTGCAGCACGCGCCGTTTGGAATGTCCGCCTTCGCGGCCAAGGTCGAGCTCGCGATGACCGGAAACTTCGCGCTCGTCGAAGTGCAGTCCGAGGTCGACCAAGTCCTGAATCCGCGCGGGCGCTTCGGTGACGATTGTGCGGACCACATTCTCGTCGCATAAACCGGCGCCCGCTTCGAGAGTGTCGCGCACATGCAGCTCGAACGAATCTTCATCGCTCGTCACGCAGGCGATACCGCCCTGGGCCCAGGCTGTGTTCGTGTCCGGACCTTTACGCTTCGTGATCACCGCCACCGAACCATGCTTCGCCGCCTTCAGCGCAAAGCTAAGCCCGGCGATGCCGCTCCCGATCACGACGAAATCGTACTCCTTCACTGAAGAAGAATATTGTCGATCAAACGTGTCTTTCCAAAATAAACCGCAATCGCGAGGAGCGCGTTCGAGTTCACAGCTTCGACCGGTTGCAACGTCTCCGCGTCGACAACTTCGACGTAGTCGATCCGCGCGAGCGGTGCTTCGCTGATTATTTTCCCCGCAAGATCGACAATCGCTTTCGCCGATTTTTGTCGCGAATCTTTTGCGGCAAGGAACGCTTTACGCAGAACCGCGGCTTGCTTCCGCTCCTCGGGATTCAAATACGCGTTCCGCGAACTGCAGGCGAGTCCGTCGTCTTCGCGCACCGTCGCCACCGCGATGATGTCGATCTTGTAACTCAAATCGCGCACCATGCGCCGAATGATCGCGAGCTGTTGAAAATCTTTTTCTCCGAAAACGGCGGCGTCCGGCTGCAAAATGTTAAACAGCTTCGCCACCACCGTGCACACCCCGCGAAAATGTCCCGGCCGCGATTTTCCTTCCAACAATTGCGAAAGCGAATTTTCCTCAACAAAAACCGAGCGATCGCGCGCATACATTTCCTCCGGGCTCGGCCGGAATAGAAGATCGACACCCAAGCTGCGACAAAACTCTTCGTCTTCTTTTTCCGGTCGCGGATAACGTTCGTAATCGCTGCCCGGCTCGAACTGGAGCAGGTTCACAAAAATACTGACTGCGACCTCGCCATTTTTCCCGGCGTTCTCTTTCGCGACCCGAATCAATTCGCCATGCCCTTTGTGGAGCGCGCCCATTGTCGGCACGAGAATCCGTGGCGTTCGTCGCGGCAGGTTGTGCGCATCAACAAGGGTGGTCGCGATTTTCATTTCGAGATCAGAAATATCGAGAGATTCCTCGACTTCGCTCGGAATGACAAATGGACGCAGCGTTACGCCGCCTCGAGCCAGATTGCCTGGCGCGCGAAGGGAAAAAGTTTGTGGCCGAAGTTTTTCCAGCCTGCCCGCGCCGCGAGGTCGCGCATTTCGGCAAATGAGAATGCGCGCGCGGCGGACATTCGCGCGTCGAACTTTGTCATTGGGTCGGTAAAGATGAACTCCGTGAGCAACCAAACGCCAACACTCGAAACCCAACCTCGCTGCAAATCCGAAACGAGAACAAATTTTCGCGATAGTTTGCGGCAACGCCCGAGCACGCGAACGGCGTCCTCCTCGCTAAAATGATGGAGCGCGAGGGTGCAGAGCACGAGATCGTACGGCTCCGGTGCCTCCCATTCCAAAATGTTTCCTTCGATGAAAGTGACTTCCGGATAATTCGCGCTCAACTTTTTCGCGATCTCGAGCGTGGCCGATTGTCGATCTAACGCATCAATGCGCAATTCCGCGCCAACTTTGCGTCCGTGTTCGGCAATCAATCGCGGAATGTCCCCGGACCCGGTGGCAAGATCGACAATGCGGAGCCGCGTGCCCGGTTTGATCCAGCGACGGAGAAATCTCGCGATCAACCAATAGCTTCCAAACCAGCGATTGAGTTGGCGAAGATTTTTGAGATCGCGCTCCAGCTCGACCGAGACCGGCTGGGGCCGATCCATCAACTCGAGCTCGGCCGGGTCAAATTTTCTTTTCACGTTTCAGGTAGCGGCCGTTCACCGAACGGCCAATGGCGATTGAGGTCAATCGCCGCTACCAAGGAATTTTTTCCAGCTCTCCGGCAATTCCGCATTTTCGACTTCGCTGCCGATGCGACCTTCGAATTCCGGCTGAAAAGTCGTGCTTGTGCCATAAACCATCAGCACATCTTCCGACCCTTCCGCCCGAATTGCGTGCGCGACTCCCGGCGGGATCACGATTCCTGCGTTGTTGCGGCCGCGATGATTATCGCCGTCGACAAAAAAATGCATACTGCGCGTCGGCAACCCGGCGCGAACATCGCGCAAAAAAATCTCCGCGCGACCCTGCAGGAAAAACATCACGTCCCATTGCTCGCGATCGTACGGGCGCAGCGCATAGTCCTGCGCCTGATTAACAAACAATCGGCGCATCCATTTCTCCGGCGTCGTGTCCGCCGGAATGTGCGGCGGGTGAACATGAAAACCTTTCGCGCTGTTCGCGAACATCCGCGCGGCCGACCATTGCCTCGGCCAGAGTTTTATTTTTCCGAGAATCCCCTGCCCTTCCCGCGCGAGCTCGGTAAAACTTCCACGGTGCCGTTGCGGATGAATGTCTCGCGGAAAAACCTCGACCCCGGGAATCCAAACTTTTTTCAGCTCGCTTCTGGCGCGCGTTGTCGCCAGCTCGCCCGCATCCACGCCCGATTCGGCAACGCGTTGAGCGAGCGTGCCGCTTTTGTAATTGCGCGCGCTGAGGGTTTTTCGCGACTTTTCGTTCAAGCCGATCCACAAATCTTTTTGGTTCATCGTTTTTGATCCGGAGCCGCTTACATGCCTAACGAAGCTCCGTGCCAACCGCTACGCTACATTATATTCATTGCAGCCGCGCACAGGCAAATTTACGCTGGACGCCTGCGCTGGCGCCCCGACCGAAATCGATGTTTGAGTATTTCGTTTACCTAATTTACCGCGCCGGATTCGCCCTCGTCGGTCTTCTTCCTTTGAGCGTCGCTTTCGCCGTCGGCAACGCTCTGGGATGCTGCGCCTGGCTCGTGCTCGGAAAATATCGGGCGCTCGGATTTCATAACATCGACATCGCTTTCGGCGCGGAAAAATCAGCGCGCGAAAAACGCCGGATCGTCCGGAAACATTTTCAACGGCTTGGCGCAAACTTGCTTTCCAGTTTGAAACTCGCAGGCATGCCGCTCGACGAAGCGCGCGCCTGCGTTCAAGTCGAGAACGCGGACGCCGCCCATCGCGTGCTGAAAAACGGCCGGCCGATCATTATCATTCTCAGCCACATCGGAAACTGGGAACTCTACGCCCAAATGTTTCCCGCGGTGCTCGGCTATATCCGCAACAGCACAATTTATCAGCCGCTGAAAAATCGTTACATCGACAAACACGTCCGCATTCTGCGCGGCCGGGCGGGCGTTGAAACTTTCGATCGCAATGAAGGCTTCCAAAAAGTGATCGAGCTGCTGCGCGCAGGCGGAGGCGTTGGCATTTTGGGAGATCAGCATGCGGGCGATCAAGGTTTGTGGGTCCCGTTTTTTGGAAAACTCGCATCCACCACTTCGCTGCCTGCGCTTTTGGCAAAGCGGACCGGGGCGGCCGTGCTCGGAACAACCATTTACACCGACGGCCCCGGTAGCTGGCGAATGGTGTTTGCCGATCGGATCGACAATCCCGGGGATTCGATCGAGGCGATCACCGCGAAAGCAAACGAGCTGCTCGAAAAAGAAACGCGCGCTGCGCCGGAAGACGGTTTCTGGCTGCACAACCGCTGGAAAACGCCGCGCCCCAATTTTTTGCTCGTCCGCTATAAGCGCGGCGTATTTCTGCCAAAGGATTTTCCGCGCGAGAAACTGAAGCCGTTTCGGATTTTAATTCGCAGCAGCAATTGGCTTGGCGATGCCGTCATGAGCGTGCCCGCGGTCCGCGCGATAAAAAAAGGCCGGCCCGACGCACATGTCACGGTGCTTGCGCCGGAAAAAATCGCGCCGATGTGGAAATTGATTGCCGAGGTCGATGAAGTTCTGTCGCTGCCGGGCAAATCTCTTGTTTCAGCCACTCGTCTCATTGCGCGCCAACCGAAGTTCGATGTTGCGATCTTGTTCCCGAATTCATTGCGCGCGGCGCTGGAAGTTTGGAGTGTGTCTCGAAAAGTTGGTTATCGCGGCCACGCGCGTCATTGGCTGTTGAACCAAATCGTGCGCGAATCGAAGCGACCGCGCCCGCCAGAACATCACGCAATTCGTTTCTTGCGGATCGCGGCCGATTGCGGCGCGGATGTCGATCTTCATGCGCCAATCAGCGACTTTGCGTTGCGCCAACCTTCAAACGTCGGCGCGGAACGATCGCTAGGGCTTTGCCCCGGCGTCGAGTACGGACCGGCGAAGCGATGGTTACCGGAGCGCTTTGCGGAAGTGGCGACCGAAATTTCCGCGCGTACGAAAACGAAATGGCTTTTGTTCGGGACAAACCGCGACCGAGCAATCGGTGAGACGATTACGAAAACGCTCGGTGAAAATTGCGTCAATCGAATCGGCGAAACTACGATGGACGAATTGATCTTGGAACTGCGTAATTGTCGCGCGCTTTTGACCAATGACACCGGCACGATGCATCTCGCGGCTCTGCTCGGCATTCCGCTCGTGGCAATTTTCGGTTCGACCGAGCCGGCGTTGACCGGTCCGCTCGGAAATAATCACCGAATCGTGCGACATCATGTCGAATGCAGCCCCTGTTTTCTGCGCGAATGCCCGATTGATTTCCGTTGCATGAAAGAGGTAACCAGTGAGCACGTCATCGACGCGATGATGTCGATCTTACGATGAACGAAAAACAGCCACGGGTTCGCACAGAAGTGGAAGTGATGTTCTTCGACACCGATTGCGGCGGAGTCGTTTCGAACATCGCTTATTTGCGCTTCATCGAAACTGCTCGGGCAAAATTGACGGACGCACTCGGACTGCCGCTTGCCGAGATGGCGCAAACGCAACGTTATCCGGCCGTCGTGCGCACCGAAATCGATTACAAACGCGCTGCCAAACTCGGCGACAAATTGATCGTCGAAGGCTGGCTGGACGATTTCCGGCGCGCGCGTTTCTGGTGCGCATTTCAAATCACGCGCCCGTCCGATGACAGCATCATCGCGCATTGCCGGCAAACGTTGGCGCTCGTCGAAATGCCGGCCGCGAAATTGTTGCCTTTGCCCGCGGCTTGGGAAAAATATCGCGCGCGCTCGAGTTCGGCCTAACGAACAAGTCATGACCGCTGGTGTCCGCACGTTCACCCTTGAAGACGCTTTGCTTGATCCGCCGGCGTTGCCGCCTCCGCCGTTGCGGCACGCCTTGCTCGCCGCGCTGATCGCGCTCGCGGCGCTGCTGCATCTCACGACGCTCGGCTGGGGCGATCTTTATAATCACACTGAAGGCCAATATGCCGGCGCCGCGCGCGAGATGATCGAGACGCAGCAATGGCTTTGGCCGACGAACGACGGCCTTCCGCGTTTGCCGAAGCCGCCGCTGCTTTACTGGCTTATTATCGGTTCGTTCAAGATTTTCGGGATCAATGCAGCCGCCGCGCGCGTGCCGATCGCGTTCGCGACTATCTTCAGCGTCGCGCTCACGTTCCTGATCGGCGAAAAACTGGGTGGCTATTGGCGCGGTTTTTTCGCCGGTCTCATTTATCTCACTTGTTGCGGAACGGCGATTCTGGGACGCGTGATCATGCCGGAGCCAGTGTTCGTCGCGTTCATTACCGCTGCGATTTTCTGCGGCGTGTGTGGTTACCAACTCCGTCGCGGACGCGGAAAATGGTTTCTGGGATTTTGGATTTGCTGCGCGCTGGCGTGCCTGACCAAAACATTGCTGGGTCTCATTTATCCGCTCGCCGTTTTCATTTTGATGTCGATCTTGCATCGGGAAGCCCGGCTGCGTTTTCGGAAACTTTTTCATCCGGCATATCTGTCGATCTTCCTGGCGCTGTTTCTGCCGTGGTATATCGCGACGGAAAAACATTTTCCGGGATTTCTTAAGCAACTGGTCATTGTCGAGTGGCTCGGACATTTGCGGTCGTTCACGAACGTAGCCGGTCACGACAATGGCGTGTCGACCTTTCAATTTCTGTGGCTGCACATCGTTTGGTGGTTTCCCTGGTCGGTCGCGATTGTGCCGGGCGCGATCGTCTGTTGGCGAAAAGTGGTGCGGCTACGCGAGCTCGATTTCAACGAGACGTTGCCGTTGTGCTGGATGGGAGTGGTCTTTGTTCCCTTGCTGCTGATTGGCCAACGCCAGGATTATTATTCCATGAGCATGTGGAGCGCGTTTGCGATTTTCGCGGCCACAGCCTGGGAACGATCGAGCGCGCGCTGGCAAATATTAGGCGCATCACTGGTCGCGCTCGCCGGAATCGCCGCCGCCGTACTATTTGTCTGGTTTCCAAATCTCAATCACATGACGAGCGCGACCGCGGCGGGCTCCAACGGGAGTTGGACGGCAGATCAGGCGCTGCACGACTTGTCGCCGGCCGCGTTTGAAGCGCTCCGCCCAATGATCCTGACAATTGCGTGTTCCTTAATCCCGGCGGGAGTGATCGCAGTTTTTCTGGCGAGAAAAAATCGTCCGCGGTTGAGCCTATGCGCGATCGCGCTCGCGATGGTGCCGATTACTCTATCGCTCGCAAACGGCATGGCGCGCATGTCGCCGCAATTCTCACTCGGGGAAGCGGCGCGGTTTTTAGAAACGCGGGTGCATGACAAAGACGCGGTGGTTTACGAAGGAGACTTGGATGAGGCGAGCAGTCTTGTTTTTTATCTGCACCGGAAATTTTATCTGGTGAACCAACCGACCAACGACGAGATGCAAATTGCCGGGAGCGGGAATGTGTCGATCGAGGAAGAAGCGATCCTTCGGCATTGGGGCGATCCGCAGGCAGTGTATTTGATTATAAAACAGGAACGCGTTCCGCATTGGCAGAAAACGCTGACCACGCGGTTTCATATTTATCACCAGGTGCTGACGACAGGCCGGTGGGTGGTGCTGAATAATCAATTGTGAACGCTTCCAACTGCGCGGTTGAAAATTGACCGCGTCGCGCTACTGTTCGCGCTCACTTCAGCTTTTATGTCTCAGCATCGTAGTCTTAGAGGAGCCAGCACCATCGTCGCCAAGCGCAACGTTTTGAAGCGCTTCGAGCGCGTCGAGCTCTTGAAGAAGCGCGGCCAATGGAAAGAAGGCCGCAAAGTGCTGGGGCTTCCGAAAACAAAGCCGGACGTCTAGAAGAAGTTGAGTCGTTGAAAAGTTGAGGTCGCCTCAACCACTCAACTGCGAAACTTCTTGTGCATGCGCTTAAATCGTTTTCTTGCGGCGGCCGGCATTGGTTCACGGCGCAAATGTGACGAGCTCATCGCGAACGGCCGCGTCACGATCAATGGGCGCGTTTGCACAAATTTCAGCGCGCAACCGACCGAGCGCGATCATGTCAAAGTCGACGGAAAACTTATTCAGCAAGAAAAAGCGCTGACCATCGCGTTGCATAAACCGGCCGGATTTGTTTCCACCCGAAGCGATCCGCACGCGCGCGACACGATCTTCGATTTGTTGCCCCCGAAATTCCCGCGCCTCTTCAACATCGGCCGGCTCGATGCGCAAAGTGAAGGGTTGCTGCTCCTGACGAACAACGGAGATCTCGCGCAACGGCTCACTCATCCGCGGTTCAAGATCGAGAAGGAATACCAAGTCACCTTGGATCGACAATGGAGTCCGGAAGACGCGCAGAGACTCGCGCGCGGAATTTTTTTGGAAGGTCAGCGCGCGCAGATTGCGAGACTACATCCGGTCGGGCAAACGCGGCTGCGGGTCGTCTTGCGTCAGGGAATCAATCAGCAAATCCGACGAATGTTTGATGCGATCGGTTACGAGGTGAAACGGCTCGTGCGCATGCGAATTGGAAATCTGCGACTTGGAGATTTGCCGCGCGGCCACTGGCGAAACTTGTCGCAAGCGGAGCTCGCGAGTTTAGCGGGAACTCAAAACAAACCGCGCGGACGCGACAACAAATAGATCCAGTTCGAGAGCAGCAGAAGAATCGCCGCGACCCGAATAAACTTTTTTTGGCTCAGCGTAAATTGGACGACCCGCAATCTGCGCCCTCGCAGAACCAAAACAATTGCGGCATAAGCGTCGAAGATTGACAGCGCGCAGAGAAACGCGAAGACGAGCGGATTCCATTTTAGCGCAGAAACAAAATCGAAATGGAAAAATGCGATTGTGCAACGGGTCGCGCCGCAGGTCAGGCAAGGATGTCCGGTCAGCGTGAGAAAGGCGCAGTGCGGCCAAGGCAAACCAAGCGCGAACCACACCGCAGCCATAGCGAGAGCCGTCATTGTCACGCTCAGCCAGACAAATTCGTAATCGAGCTCGCCCGGCGCGAGCGGTCGTCGAACGATTCGCATGCTGCAACTTAATGGCTGCTCTGTTGCATAAGAGCGCCGATGCCGACGCCGAACACGAGAGCGAGAACGAGAAATCCGCCGCAGCAAATGACCACGGGCAAGAGGACAGCCATTACCGCGCGGCCGATATCGGTCTCGTGACTGCGTGCAATGGCGATGCAATCTACGCCCAAGCCCCAGACAAGCGCGATCACTCCGCCACAACACGGAACAATCGCAAACAGCGCCGTTGCGCCATAAGCGAAACTCAGCGCGCGAAAGCTCGCCTCAAAACTCTTGTTTGCGCCGCCGGTCATCATCAGAAACACGTGCACGAGCGCTGCCCAAATAAACAAACCGATCGCGATAAAAATAGGGGCCAAGATGAGACGGACGATTAGCATTGCGCCACCGACACTGGCTCCCAGCATTCCATCCAAAGAATTTTGCTGAGATAAGGCCGCGGCAAAGCCGAGCGAATGAATCAACGCCGACAGCAAAGTCCAAACGATTGCACCGATTGAGCCGCCAATGACTCCGAACAGAAGCGGATCGCCCAACCCGCCTTCGGTTCGCATAATCGTGAAAGCTTCGGTCGGCCGCGTGAGAATGATCGACACCGTCTGAGCAAACGCGCCGAACAGGCCGAGCGAATCGCGATGTTCCCACGGCAATCCACTTCGCGCGGCTGCTGTCGCAGTTGTCGATCCTGCAACAGGCGCAATCGACGCGGGCGGCGTCTCGGGAGTTTGAGGAGGCGGCGCAGTAGCGCCAGGCTGCGTTGCTGCGCTAAAATCGCCGGCGAGCTCGGCGAATTGCGAGAGCGGCTGCCAGTTCGCCATTCCTTCTTTCCAACCGAGATCGGTCGCGACAAAACGGCCGGTTCGAATTCCTTCGCGCACCTGTTCCTCTGAAAATGCGCCGAGACTTGTTGCACCGCGATTAACGTGAATCATCGCCATAATCCGGCGTTTTAGTAAGCGCCGCGGGTAAAGTCAACGTCAGGCTCGGCCGGCATTGTCGAGCGCGCGCCAGAAATACCAGGCGGCGACAGAGCGATGCGGCGCGAATTTCTTTCCGTGCTTGAGCATTTGTTTCGGCGTCGGCAATTTTCGTTTGCCGAAAATCTTCGCGAAACCTTTCTGGACGCCGTAATCGTGGATTGGCCAAACATCGGGACGAGCGAGATCAAAGAGCAACAACATTTCGACGGTCCAACGTCCAATCCCTCGGACCTGGATCAGCCGCTCGATGATTTCGTCGTCGCTCATCTTCGCAAGAGCACGCGCCGTCGGCACCGTGCCATCAATCGTTTTCGCGGCGAGATCTTTCAGGGCCGCCACCTTGTTGCGCGACAGACCAGCGGCGCGCAATTTTTCATCCGGCGTTTTCAAAACTTCTTTCGGATCGAGGAATTTGCGTTTGCCGTAAAGCGCGCGCACTCGCTTCCAGATCGTGGCCGCGGCTTTGCCGCTCAATTGTTGATAGGCGATCGATTCGGCAAGGGCGTCGAACGGGCGAACGGAACCGTTCGGCTTGAGCTCGTAGCGCCGGGAAGAGGCAATGAGCCTGGCCATGCGCGGGTCAGTGGCCGCGAGATGTCGATGCGCTTTGTCCGACGGCATATGTCGATCTTAATAGAAAGTGGTCCGCGGTGTCGAATTCTTACCCTTGCCCGGCGGGGCGTTTTCGATTTGATGAAAAGGAATATGGCGCAAACGCAACTCACTTGGTACGGGCAATCGAGCTACAAAATCGAGACGCCCGGTGGCAAAACATTGTTGATCGATCCGTGGCTGACGAATCCGGTCTTCGACAAGGCAAAAGAAACATTGGCCGCGCTCAAACATGTCGATCTTATTCTGTTAACGCACGGACACGGTGATCACGTAGGCGACTCCGTGGAGATCGCAAAAAAAACGGGCGCTAAGTTGGTCGCGAATGTCGATCTTGCCGCGGCGGTCGTAAGCGTTCTTGGTTATCCAGCGGACAAAGCCGGCGCCGAAACGATTGGACACATCGGCGGTGAGATCACGCTACTCGATGGCGACGTGAAAGTGTGTTTCGTTCCTGCGATGCACGGATCGACCGTGCGCAAAGATGAAAACTCTCCGCCCGTCGCTGCGGGGATGCCGACTGGCCTGGTGGTTTCGATTCGAAACGGACCGACAATTTATCATACCGGCGATACCGGATTTTTTTCCGACATGGCGAAGATTTCCGATCACCACAAGATCGACATCATGCTCGTTTGCATCGGGGATCATTACACGATGGGACCGGTGCGTGCGGCGGAGGCGGTCAAATTAGTTGGCCCGAAGATGGCGATCCCTAACCATTATCGCACGTTTCCGGTATTGACCGGGACGCCGGAAGCGTTTGCGCAGGAATTAAAAAAGTGCGGAGCAAAATCTGAGCTGCGCGTGATGGAAGTCGGGGAAACGATCACAGTCTGAGTTTGTGGGAGAAAGATTGAAGCGCTCGCGCTCAAGGCCGTCGAAGAGAAAGGGTAAAATGGGAATTTTGGAAGAGGGCGCCACTTTGGTGCAGAACTTAGTGCCTGCAGGGCTGGCAACGGTTGCGACAAATCTGGTGCCGCAAGGATTGTCGACTGTCGCAACCAATCTGGTGCCGCAAAGCCTCGCGACGGTGGCGACGAAGCTCGTTGAAGCAATCGCGATCAATTCGATATCGGAGAAAGTACGGCGCAAGCGAACAGTAGTGGTGAAGCGCCGGAACATTCACAGCGAGCAGCTCGCGGAGCTGGCCAATCTTTATTTTCGCGTGGCTGATATTCCGATTCGTTTCTGGAGCAAAGTGGAAGAATGGCAGCGTTGGGAAATCGATTGTTACAATATGCTAAACGGAGATCGTTTTCGCGCTTATGCCTCGGGACCGCGCACGGTCGTTGCCGAAAAACTGCCGGGTGAAAGTTTGTGGGAACAATTGAATCGCGGCACGCTGACTCGGCAGATGTTGCGCGCAGCGGCAAGCGAATTTCGCCGCGCACACGGGTTTTGGAGTGACGAATTCCGCGGGCGCTGGTCGCACGGCGATGCGAGCATTACGAATGTTATTTATGATGCGAGCAACAACCGCGCTCGCTTGATCGATTTCGAGATCTATCATGAGAAGTCGCTCTCGGCGCCGGCCCGGCAAGCGGACGATCTGCTCGTGTTCCTGCTCGATCTCGTGGGAACATTGCCAACACGGCAATGGATTTTGTTTGCGACAACTTTTCTGCAAGCGTACGGCGACCCCACGGTCATCGCTCAGCTGAGAAAACAACTCGATCTTCCCGGCGGCCTGGCCTGGATTTGGTGGGGCGTGCGGACCAATTTCACGAACCCCGCGCGAGTTAAGCGTCGCCTGGCGAGTCTCAGTCGCGCGATTGGGAAAATGGACCTTTACGACGGCGCGACCGCTGTTCGCGAGCGCAATAAGCGACGGCTTTCAACGATTTGCCACAAGACCAAGCCGGGAACGCCGACGCCGAGCTCGCGCATGCGCGCGATCAGAGAAAGAGCGAAGCCCGCTTCGCCTGGAATGCCGAGCAGGCTTCCGACAAAAACGTAGCCACCTTCCTGAACGCCAATACCGCCGGGCACCGCAAACGCGGCCGCGCGGATGGTGTAGGCCAGTGTTTGCAAAATAAATGCATGCAGAAAAGACGGACTCAGATCCATCGTCCAAAGCGCAATCCAGACTTCGCCAGTGGCGACGATGAGTGAGACAATTGTCGAGACGGCGCAGCCGATCAGGCCGCGAGTGCGCGCATAAAGCGCTTTTACAGTCTGATCAAGCGTATCCCCACCCGATACGAGCGCTTGCCATTCACCTGAACTCGCGATTTTTGCGACGAGACGGCCGATGAATCCAAACAGTCCCCGGCGTTGCGCGAAAAAAAACGCGATGAACGCTGCAACGCCGACCGCGATTCCAGCGAGGGTCGGGCCAACAAAGCTGGTTTGCCCAGTCGCATAGACCAGCAAAAGCAAACCGGTAATGGTGAACCCTGCTTGAATGAAAATACCCAGAGTAAGATCGACAATCACCGTGCTGGCAGCGGTCGCCAGCGATACTCCATGGATTGCGGCGAGGCGTGCGCGCACGATATCGCCGCCCACCGCGGCCGAGGGAACGAGCGTGCTGACTGATTCGCCAATCCAGCGCATCCAGAACAGTTGTAGCAAAGGTGGCCGTTCTTTTCGTGGGAAGAGGACCCACCATGCGATCGTATCCAGAAGAATTGGAATGAAGTGATAAACGGCGATGCCGAGGATTACCCATTTCGGAGTGACAAAGGCGCCGAATACCTTGCCGACGCCTTCTCGAACCAGCAGACCCGTAAAGAGAGCTACGCCTGCAAGGGCAAGCAGATAAAAAGTTAAACGAACCCGGCTGGGAATTTTCATGTGGCAGTGAAATGTGCGCCTACGAAGGGCGCCATTGCGCTGTCACAACGAAACGCGGCTGCGCGCGTTACCAGATGCAACAAGAAACTTAAGCGCTCGGCGGCGCGGCCGAAACCGGCGACGCGGTTTCCACCGGAATTGGCACTGGGACCAATGCTGGCTCCGGCTCGGCCAGAACATCGGCGAGCACCGGCGGGAGATTGAATGGGCGAAAAAGAAAGAGGCAGAGGCTCAGCCATATCGTGCCAAAAACCATTCCCGCGAGCACATCGGTGAGATAATGAGCCCCCAAGGCGATGCGACTGAAGCCGACCATGGCCACGACAAAGATGGCCGCCGAGAAAAGCCACGCGCGCGCTCGTCGAGACTTGAAGATTGGCAAGAGGAACAGTGCGATTTGCCCGTAGAGCAAGGTGGCCCCGATGGTATGGCCGCTAGCGAAGCTGTAACCCGACCAGTCGACGAACCAGCCTTGGTCAAACGGACGATGTCGATGCACCAAAACCTTCACCAGCTCATTCAGAAGCATCCCCCCGGGCACCGCGACGACGAGCGTGATGAGGGAGGGCCACCAGCGTTTAAAAATGAACAAAGCCACGGCGATGGCGAGCACGACGCCGATCCACTCGCTGGAGCCGAATTCAGTGATGCCTCGAAGGACGCTGACAAACGTCGGTGTCAGGTGATTGTGGAACCAAAGGGCGAGGGAGTGGTCCAGGCCGGCGGCCGGATTTCCGATTGCTACAAGGGGGGTATTCATCAAAAGGGAGTTGGAAATTAATGCCAAATCAAAGCTCGTCAAATGCCAAAAAAACGGGATCTTCGCGCGAGCTTTATTCGTTCCTTGCTCACGGAACCCAAAATGCTATACACGGACATAAGATCGCTGGTGCGAATAAAGATCGACACCTACCGCTAACGCCAAAACCTATGAATAGCCTTCGCCTCGCCTTAACCGCCTTCGTAATTTCCGTCGCCCTTCCGGTGTTTGGAGGAACCAACCTCGAACTGCAGCAGGCACCGGCACCCAGCGACGAGAACAAGAACTCCACCGAGCTCTTTAATTACGAGACCACCTACACCGGCAAGAGCGATTTTAAGGACTACCGCGGAAAGTTTGGGGAGGGGGACTCGGTTTATAACCAGCTCAGCTACGCCCACCGATTTCTGATTACCGGAAATTGGTATCTCCGTCTCGGCGTCGAATACGAGCGGTTCGATTTCGGCGGAACCGACAACGGACTCCCCGATCATTTGCAGACCTTGCACGCGCTCGTCGCGTACGAATACATTTTCAAGGATCACGCGGGCGCGGGAATTGAACTCGATCCAGGCCCCTATTTCGAGAATAGCATGAACGGCGATTCAATCGACGTGCCGTGGAAAGTTTGGGTCACGTTCCCGCTCAAGAAGGACAAGATCTTTGCGGTCATCGGTGCGGGCGGGTCCCTCAATTCAAATCCAATTGCCGCGCCCGGCGGCGGTTTGATCTGGCTTTTCACTGATCATCTTCGGCTCGAAGGCGTCTTCCCGAAACCCGCGCTCGTTTACAATCCAAGTGAAGACTGGGAGTTTCGCATCGCCGGCAACCTGTTTTATGAGAGTTATCGGTGCGACGACATTACCACGCGGGCGCGAAAACTTGATGTCGACCACCCGGTCGTCCAATACAGCGAAGACCGCGCTGGAATCCAGGCGACATATTCGCATTTTAAACCGTTCGACATCACGCTCGATGTCGGTTGCACTTTCAGACGCGACTTCGATTTCTTCCGCGCCGAAGCACGCGTGAAGACCGATCCCGCGCCCTACGTCCGCCTGGCAGTCGAAGCGAAGTTTTAAGGAAAGATTTCGTCCAGCTTGCGCGCGATTGATTGGCTGCCGCGCACTTTCAGGCGGCCGGTCATGAAGGCCCATGAGCCTTTCAGTTTTCCATTCGACATCGCGACCCAATCCTTGTCGCTCGTGATGAACGTGACGTCGGGATTGTCGATCTTGCCCTTGCCCATTTTGTAAGTGCCGTCGTTCACTTCGATCCACCAATCGCCGCCATTCGGGCCGCTCAAGTTCCACTGATATTTTGCGTGCACGCCTTTGGCCTTGTCCGGCTTGAAACTCTGTTTCATACCGTCGAAGACTTGTTGCGGTGTCGAATTCTCCTCGGCTGACGCGAACCCCGCGGAAAGCGCTGCGATCAAGGCAAGCAAGAGAATGGGTTTTGTTTTCATGTAATTAGAACGCATCGCGTCTGGCGATTAGACGGAGGGTTCTCGGTTTCTAATCACCACAGTTCGGTATTTCGAGGACGCCGAAATACGAAAGTGTCGGGAATTTTAATAGAGATCGGACCGGCGATGTTCGAACACGGGCACACGGCTGCGCACCTCCGCGACAACTTGTTCAGATATCTTCGCCTCGATTAATTCTTCACGATCAGCCGACGCGCTCGTGAGTATTTTGCCGGAAGGATCGACAACGAGTGAGCCGCCGCAAAAGGTGACGCCGTCGTCGGTCCCGACTCGGTTGGCAACGACGAAGTAGCTTTGATTTTCGACCGCGCGTGCGAGCGCGAGTATGCGCAAATGTTCCGCGCGCACAGCCGGCCACGCTGAAGAGTTCACAATAACGTTAGCGTTGTTTTTCACGAAGAGCGTTCGCGCCATTTCGGGAAACCGCAGATCGTAGCAAATGCTTAGTCCGACGATGTAATTGTCGATCTTCGCAGTGACGAATTCGCCACCGGGCGAAAGACAAACGCGCTCATCGAGCGGCGCGGCCGTGACAAGATGTGTCTTTCGATATTTCGCGAGCACTTCGCCGTTCGCACTCACCAAAACCTGCGCATTGAAAATGGAATCGCCGTCGCGATCAGAAATTCCGGCGACAATCGCGATGCAATTTTCCTTCGCGATTTTTTGAAGATCGACAATCGCGCCCTCTTTCCACGTCTTCGCATGGTTTTGGATCACCGGCATCGAGTAACCGGTGTCGATCATCTCTGGAAAAACGACGAGCTCTGCGCCGGATACTTTCGCGCGCGCCGCGAAATCGCGGACCTTGCAAAGGTTCGCGTCGAAATCTCCGAGCGTGCATGAGATTTGAGCCGCGGCGACTTTCATAAGCGAAAGGTAGCGGCGGTTCACCGAACCGCCATTGCGATTGAGGTCACTCGCCTCTATCTAAGGTTTCGATCTAGCGTCCCGATCTTGCGGATCTCCGGCCACTTCCAGGCCGAACCGAGGACGACCAGAATTGTTCCGATTCCCCCGCTCACAACCGAAATCACCGGGCCGAACAACGCGGCCGTTAATCCTGATTCAAGTGCGCCGAACTCGTTCGATGTTCCAATGAAAATATTGTTCACCGCCGAAACGCGGCCGCGCATTTCATCCGGCGTGATGAGCTGCACAATCGAACCGCGAATGATCACGCTGACGCTGTCGAGTGCGCCGGCGATGAACAACACAGCGAGCGAAAGCCACAGCGCTTTGGACAAACCGAAAATGACGGTCGCGATTCCGAAGCCAGTCACGCACCAAAGAAGCATCTTCCCCGCTTCGCGCATCGGCGGCAGATAAGCGACGATCAACGCCATCGCGAAAGCGCCGATTGCCGGCGCGGCGCGCATCCACCCAAGCCCCACCGGTCCGCAATGCAGAATTTGGTCGGCAAAAATCGGCAAGAGCGCGACCGAACCGCCGAGCAGCACTGCGAAAAGATCGAGCGTGATCGTGGCCAGAATTACTTTCTTGTTGAAAACGAATTTTGCGCCGGCGACGAGGCTTCGCCAGGTGCTTTGTTCGTCCCGGCGAGTTTGCGGCGCACGCGGAATTGGCAAAGCGAGGAGGAAAAAAGCGAACGCGGTCACGGCATCGATCGCGTAAACAATCGGAAAGCCCTGGTGCGCGACAACGAAACCGCTCAGTGCCGGACCAACAACGGAACCGATTTGAAACACGCTGTTGTTCCAGGTGACGGCGTTTGCGAACGCGTCCCGCGGCACCAGCGTCGGAAAAAAAGAGCTCCGCGCGGCCCAGGAAAATGTTCGCGCGATCGCGCCGACAAACAGAAGAAGATAAATGATCGGAATCGAGGCGTCGTCGAAATGAAATGTTCGATCATGTTTTTCAAAAAGCGCAGCGATGCCGCTCAAGCCGTGATTGCACGCGCGCAAGATCGACATCTGCGGGATGGCGAGATGTTGCCACGAAACCAGCGCGAGCAACGCGGAAGTGATCGCGCTGAAGATTTGCGCCCAAAGAATAATGTGTTTGCGACTGATGCGGTCCGCCAAATGTCCGGCCGGTAGTGACAAGCCAACAATTGGAACCGCGAAGACCAGGCCGACCAATCCGAGCGCGGTCGCGGAATGCGTGCGGCGATAAATTTCCCATTCCACCGCGACGGCAAGCATTTGCCGGCCGAGGATCGACAACAAGTTGCCGCTCGTAAAAAAACGGAATCCCCGCGAACGAAATGCCGCATACGGATCGTGCTTGCGCGGCGGTGGAATTACCGCGCCGGTTATCGCTGGACTTTCATCCGCGGGAAGATCGATCGGCTCGGCCATGTGCGCGCGAGAGTGTAGAAGCTACATTGTTAGCCGCAAGCAAAGCGCGCAGCCTGTGCTCCTAGAGAAGATGTCGATCTTACAAGCTCGAGTCGCGCGGGAATTTCACGTAGGGCAAACGCGCGCCGCGGAAATTGAATTTGTCGGAACGAATCGGGTCCGGCGCGAGAAAATCGTGCGTGCCGGACGCAGCGACGATGTCGTCCTGGTCCACGCCGTCACCGCTGATGCCGATCGCGCCGACGAGCACGCCGTTGCGATAAAGCGGAATGCCGCCAGGGAAAATCGTGATCCCGTTGGGCAAATCCGCGCGAATTCCGGTTCGCAACGGCGGCGAGCTCGGATCGAACGTCGCGGTAAAAATGAGATTCGGCTCAACGCCGGCGAAGCCGGAGAGTTTGTCCTGCTCGGTAAAGAACGGGCCGGCGGAATTGCCATCAATTCCGGGCGGATAATTTTTTTGCGCGAGAAATCCGACCGCGCGTGTCGACATCGCGACATTCAATCCGAACCCAAGAAAATCGTGGCGCGTATAAAAAACGGAGGTGCGCGCCTTTTGGACGGCGACGTCCCAACTAAATAGCGTCGCCTCGCCGGTGCGAAATGCGCCGAGCACAGTCGGCGCGACGTTGTCGGCGTCGGGATTGTTCACGACGGTGATGAACGCCTCCATCTGCGTGCCGATCGGCAAACGAATCGCCGCGCGCGTGATTTTCACCCGGTGCGCCGCGAACTCGATGATGCTCGCAACTTCCGCAGCGGTCAGCCGCGGCTGACCCATGATTGGCGCGACGAGCGGGTCGGAAATGATTGGTTGGCGAATCTGGCCATCGACGCCGCCGAACGTTGCGGTTGGATACGGAAATGGCGGTGGCGACGAGACAATTGGAAATTGTGGATCGACATTTCCAGTGACGACCGCGACGCCTTTTGTTCTCGCCGTGGAAACCGATCCGACATACGGAAGTCGGATGCCGCCGACGAAAACGTTGTTCGCGGTAATGCTCGAAGCCGGTGCAAAACCTTTCTGACCAGCGAGCGCAACATCTTCGTCCGGGTCGGAGCCGGCAATGTAAACAAAAGGATTTTCCTCGCGCGCATTGACTCCGGGCGGCGGGAGGGATGCGAAAATGCAGGCAGCGAACGGTGGAAATGGCGGCGTCGGCAAATATGGAATTGGCGGCTGCGGCGTGCCGTCGCCCGTCACGCCGATTCCTCCGACGAGCACACCGCCTTTGTAAAGCGGAACTCCGCCCGGCGAACCATCGAGCGAAGTAAACGCGATTGGCGAACCAAAAGTTCCCGGCGATGGCGGCGCGGCCGTTGGCGGCGGATTTGGACAAACCAGCAGGTCAGTTTTTTTGAAATGATTCACGTCGGACACGAACAAATTGGAAAGTCCAACACCAACAAGCGGACCGGGCGCGGTGTTCTTCACGCCAACTGGAAAATGCTGCTGAATGATGTAACCGGCGGTGCGCGACGTGAACGCGTTCTGATTGCTGCTCAAGTACGCGGCCGTTCCAGCTTTACTGACTGCGGTTGCGATTTCGCCGGGAGTCGCCGGTCCGCCGCGCACAACCCACACACCGAGGACGTAACCTTCGCGATCCGTTACCGTGATCACGCTATTAGGAGAAATTTTTACCGCGCGGAGGACCGCTTGATTGATGATCGTGGTGACGTCCGCAGCCGTGAGCTGCGCGCGCGCCGGCGCTGCCAACAGGCCGACGGCAGCGAAAATGAGCAGCGCGCGAAACTTCACTGTGCTTGCGATTAGCAAATCCGGACGGCGTTGACCAACTAAAATGCCGAAACCGCGCAAGATCGACATCGTTGCCCTGCGCCGTCGGACGCGCCACAGCCGCGTGGCTACATGCTTGCAAAGCTGAGCGGCTTTCGGGCATCCTCGCGCTCCCATGCGCTGGCGCCTAGCGCTGTTTGCCCTTTTTTGGATCGACATCTTCGTAGTAGTCGACGCGCAGATCGTTGAGGTCGGACGGGCGGAGAATCAGGACCACTTCGGCGCGATCACGGTTGTCGATTCGAAAGATGTTCTTTCGTTGCAACCTGATCTCGTTGTCGCGCAAAGCGCGCTGATCGCGCAAAACGAGCCGCTCTCGCCGTCCGAGTTCAATCCCGATCCTGGCGCGATGCAACGCGAACATCCGGAAGAAACCGAACAACCGCCCGAACTTTTCCCGCCGATCTTGCCGCAAACGCCCGACTACGGCGAAGAAGCATTGCCGCGTTCGCTTCAACTTCCCCGCAAAGGCGTGCGCGAGACAACTCCACGCCGCACGAAATTAAAATACGAGCAGTATCCGTTGTCGGACGAAGGCGAAGGATTACTTCCGGCTTCGCAACCGGAACCGAATCGCTGGTTCATCGGGTTCGGACGCTGGAAACGCTACGCCGACCCGTCCACGGAAACGCCGTATCAGTCGGCGCCGCGTCTCTGGCATCCTTATTTGCAAAGCACGCTCAAAGGCGACGCGCCGATCATTGGTCAGGATATTTTTCTCAACATCACCGCGGAAGATTTCTTCCAATATGAAACGCGCAAACTGCCGACGCCGAGCGGCGTGAGCACGGCGCGCCCGAACAGCTCGGAATTTTTCGGCCGGAGCAATCAGGATTTTTGGTCGAATGATTTTTCGATCGGTGTCGATCTTTTCAAAGGCGAAACCGCGTTCAAACCGATCGACTGGGCGTTGCGCTTGCTCGGCGTTTACAATCACAACTACATCGACGTTGAAGAAAACAACGTCGTAAATCCGAATCCGCAAAAAG
>DATBCV010000032.1:0-5817 GCA_036270275.1 Chthoniobacterales bacterium
GCCGACGCCATCGCATCATTGGTTTCATTACACCGACGTGCCCATCCTCAACGTGCGCAGGTACGCCGATGGCGCGACCGGCCGCAGTCAATGGGACATCGTCCACATGATTTCTTTTTGCGGCGAAGTTTTGCGCGGAGAAGTTTCGGAAAACAATCCGCGCAACATTACGAAGCCTGTCGCCGTGATTTTGCTCGCGCATTACCTCGGCGACATTCATCAACCGCTTCACGTCGGCGCGGAATATTTCAATCACGCCGGGCAAGCGGTTGATCCTGACAAAGGAGAGCCCGGTGTTGAAGACGAAGGCGGCAATACGCTGATGCTGCGATTATTTCACGGCACGCCCGAACAAATGGCAAGGCGCGGGCTGAAGCTGCACGGCTTTTGGGACAACGACGCGGTGATGGCAAATCTGCCGCAACAGCCCGCGGGCTTGTCGAAGGATGAGCGCTACCGATTGATCGAACCGGCCAAGCAAAAGATCATCGACCGATTCGCGAAGGAACAACCAAACAACTGGCGCGCGCCAGCGAACATGTCGTTAAAAAATTACGGCGAATTTTGGGCGGACGATATTTTGCCGCTCGCGAAAGAGGCACATGAGCGACTGCAATTCATCAACGTTCACGAAACGATTGATCAGGGACGGACGGTGATGGGCGGCGATGCGCGCGAGAAAAATGCTCCCGACCACGTCGGTTACACAGATTGGAGCGCCAAGATTGTTGCGCGTGAATTGCACAAGGCCGGCTGGCGCTTGGCCGATTTTCTTACTCAGGCAGTTGGATCGACATCGCTAAGATCGACAACTGCGATCGCGGCGCCCGAACCGATCGTTGCCTCGGACAAAAGTGAACGTGCAGCGACACCGTCGGCGGCCCAGCCCGGCTCAGACTTCGGCGCCTATCCGGCGAATTACAAAGAGATCGTCACCGCGTGGATGAAAAAATATTCGCTCGATGCTGCCCGCGTGGATTGGCAGGGCGAACCGAAACCGTCAGAGATGCCGGCGCCAAGCGGTCAGCGCTTCAGCGGTTACCTCGTCATCTTCAATACGCCCGACCGCGCCGGCGTGAAATCGCGCAGCGTTCTGATTCGCGACGGTGTCATCGTCGCTAATTCAGGTTTCTAATAACGCGCGCTTCCGACAAAAAGAAAAACGCGCCCACCGCAGCGGACGCGTCTTCCCGTCAACAAACTAATGGCCGGCTTAGGTCTCGGTCTTGGCCTTGTCCTTGCCCTCTTTGCACTCGGCTTTGAATTTCGCGAATTGATCCTTGTTTAGGATCGTCTTCGCTTCCTGCATGTATTTCTGTTCGCTCGCTTCGGAGCAACCAGCTTTGTGATGTTCAGCCATCGCAACGTCCATCTTCGTCTTCTGCTCAGGCGTCAGATTCAGACTCGCCACATTAACCGAACACGCCGGCTTCGACATATTGCCAGCTTGCTTTGTGCAATCGCCATGTTCACCCGCGAACGCGGCACCCGTCGCAACCATTCCCGCTACTAGTAACGCAATGAGTTTGCTCATAAGTGGAACGTAAGACACTGGCCCGTGCGTTGCTGTTCAAACTCAATCGCCGCAAATACTTCGCTCCGCCGAATACTCGATCGGACTTTGATTGAAATAACGGGAAAATTCCGTATACAATCGCGGATGCGCGGAACGCAGCGCCGCCGGCCGTTCGAAAAACGCTTCGACTGAGACCGCGAAAAATTCGGTCGGATTTGTCGCGCCGTAAGTATCGAGCAACGTCGGAATCCCAGTGTCCTCGGCCGCGCGCAATGACGCGAACTCCGTCCGCATCACATTGCTCCAGGATGTTTGCTGCTCCTTCGTAGCCAATGCCGGCGCGCCGTCCGCCGCGAAATTTTCGTAGTCGAGCTGATGCGCGAATTCATGAAGCACCACGTTTTTTGCATCGGACGGATCGGCCGCGCCGGATTTTACCGCGTCCCACGCCAGCACCATCGATCCCATCGTCCGCTCAGTCTCGCCTGCGCGATACGATTTACCTTCTTCCCAAATTTCCGCGGTGATCGGCCGCTGCTCCTGCACCGAATAAGTCGATGGATAAACCAAGATCGTGAGCAGGCGCGGAAAATAATCCGTCTTGCGATGCAATAAGAGCAGGCACGCCTGGGCCGCGATCGTAACCCGAACTTCATCGTCGATCGCTTGGCCAGCGCAACCTTCGAAGTTTTTCTCGGCGAGAAAAACTTGGATGTGATCGAGCAGCTCGGCTTGATCGTTAGCCGCCAAGCGCGCGAAGAACGCGACGTTGCTTTTGATGATGCGCAACCACTCGTTCGGAAACGGACGCGCCTTCAATCGCTTCCGATGTCGATCTTTGAGAAAGCCGAACATTGCGGAATCATAATCCGCGTTTCGAAAATCGAAACTCAACCCTCACCTGCCGCTTCGCGACTTCCTCTCCCTGGCCAGGGAAAGGATAGAGGTGAGGGTCGCCACAAAATCACGCTCGCGTTACATCGGCATCAGCATCAAAATCCTCCCCGGAGGTTTCATATGAACACACATTCAATTTCGCGCCGTAAATTCGCTCATCTGCTCGGCGCCGGCGCCGCGGCCGCAATTGTTCGACCGCGATTCACGATCGCAACCGAACCACCCACTGTTCCCGCGCCGACCAAGGCGGGCATTGTTCGTTTAAGCGCGAACGAAAATCCCTACGGCCCATCCGCGAAAGCGCATGAAGCAATGAAGAACACGCATGGCGTTTGCAATCGTTACCCCGACGAAGCGAACGACGTGCTCATCGACAAGATCGCGAAGATCAACAACGTGAATCACGATCAGATTGCGCTTGGCGACGGCTCCGGTGAAATCCTCAAACTCTGTGCCGAGAGTTTCACTGGACCTGAGAAAGGCAAGCTCATCGCCGCCGATCCAACCTTCGAATCGATTCTCGAATATTCGAAGTCGTGCGGCGCGGAAGTTGCCAAAGTTCCGCTGACTTCAAATTACGCGCACGATCTCGAGAAAATGGGCGCGGCGTCGCAGAAAGGCTTGATCTACATCTGCAACCCGAACAATCCGACCGCGAGCATCACGCCGAAGAACGATCTCCGCGAATTCATCGCCAAGACTTCGCCCGAAACAATGATTCTCGTCGACGAAGCATATTTTCATTACGCCGACAGTTCGGATTACGAAACGGTGATCCCGTTGGTGAATGATCATCCGAACCTTCTCGTGGCTCGGACATTCTCGAAAATTTACGGCATGGCCGGTTTGCGTTGCGGTTATTGCGTCGCGCAACCGGAAACGATCAAGCGAATGAAGCCGTTCCAAATGTTCGACAGCGTGAACGTGATGGCGTTGGCCGCGGCCAGCGCGAGCCTGGACGATGTCGATCAAGTAACCAACGGCTGCAAAATGAACGACGAAGCGAGAAAGTTCACCCTGACTAAGCTCGAGGAGATGGGTCACAAATCGATTCCGTCGCACGCCAACTTCATCATGTTCGATTGCAAGAAACCCGTCGTGCCGATTATCAAAGCGATGAAAGAAAAAAACGTCGCCGTCGGTCGCTTGTTCCCGGCGTATCCAAATCACATGCGGCTCACGATCGGCAAAAAATCCGAAATGGAATCGTTCGTCTCAGCATTCAAGCAAGTGACGGCGGCGTAAAATTGCCCGCGGAGAAGATCGACATCGACGACGTTGTAGCGGTGCTTGTTCTCAAGCACCGAATTAAATAAACAGGCGCTTGAGATCAAGCGCCTCTACAACTCAGAATCCATTGATGCCCTATCGTCCCCCGCGACTGGAGCCGTTCCAAAAGTACGATCCGCCCCTCTACTTCGTCACATTCAACACGCATCGTCGGAAGAAATTATTAGCGAACAACGCAGTCCATAGTTGCTTCGTAAATTTCGCGGAAGCCGCCCTAGATCGGGAAATTGCGGTCGGCCAATATGTCATCATGCCGGATCACATTCATCTGTTCGTAAGCGGCCATTTCGATTTCGTGCTCGATCAATGGATTCGTGCGCTGAAGCGAAGCTTATCGAAAAGTATCAAAGCGCCTCGGCCGCATTGGCAGACCGGATTTTTCGACCATATGATTCGTCACAGCGAAAGCTATTCCGAGAAATGGGAATACGTCCGCCAAAATCCCGTTCGCGCGAACTTGGTTCAAGATCCAGATGACTGGCCATTTCAAGGCGAGATTGAATCAATCGATTTGTTGTAGCGTTTGTTCTCAAACGCCGAACCAAATAAATAGGCGCTTGAGATCAAGCGCCTCTACAACGCTTTAGCTGTTCAGACTGCACGAGCCGGATTCAAAGCCATCCCCACTTCTCCGCCAGCATCCAGAGGATAATGAAAGCAAGCAGACCGGAAACACACTTCCAAACTACGACGCGACTCTCCGCGGCGTCCCGTTGACGAACAGTGTCATACAAAAGGTCATTTGCTGCTTTGTATTCTTCGGGCGTCACACACAAAACAAGTGATGTGGTGTCAGATGTTTTGCGCGCTATTCGCCTAAGATGAGCGTCGGATCCTGCCGATTTCCCTGCCGATTTACGACATCATTACTTTTCGTGAAATTCGAGATGGCCGTCGCGCGCGTCGATCTTGACGGTCTGACCTTCGCGGACTTTGCCTTCGAGGATGTCGATCGAGAGCGGGTCGAGGATTTCTTTTTGGATGGTGCGCCGGAGCGGGCGCGCGCCGTAAACGGGATCGTAACCTTCGCGCGCGAGCAGCGCTTTGGCTGAATCGGACAGTTCCAGCGTGATCTTTTGTTGTTCGAGGCGTTTCGCCAAACGTTTCAGTTGGATCTCGACGATCTTTTTCAAATCATCTTCGCTCAATCGATCGAAGATGATGATCTCATCGACGCGGTTGAGAAATTCTGGGCGGAAATGCGCGCGCAACGCATCCATCACAAGGCGCTCGCGCGCTTCGCGCGATTGCGTTTCCTCCATGATGTATTGCGAACCGATGTTCGAGGTCATGATGATGACAGTGTTCTTGAAATCGACCGTGCGCCCCTGCCCGTCCGTGATCCGGCCGTCATCGAGCACTTGCAGTAAAACGTTGAACACGTCCTGGTGCGCTTTTTCGATTTCGTCAAAGAGCACAACCGAATACGGCCGCCGCCGGACCGCTTCCGAAAGTTGGCCGCCCTCCTCGTAACCGACGTAACCCGGCGGCGCGCCGATCAATCGCGCGACGGTGTGTTTCTCCATGTATTCGCTCATGTCGATCCGGATCATGGCGTTCTCGTCGTCAAACAAAAATTCCGCGAGCGCGCGCGAGAGCTCGGTTTTGCCAACACCGGTCGGTCCGAGAAAAATAAACGAACCGATCGGGCGATTCGGGTCCTGCAAACCAGCGCGGGCTCGACGGACTGCGTTGGCGACGGCTTTGATCGCGGCATCCTGACCGACGACGCGTTGATGCAAGTGTTCCTCGAGTTTTACAAGCTTCTCGCGTTCGCCTTCCTGCAATCGCGAAACGGGGATGTGCGTCCAACTCGAAACAACTTCAGCAATGTCTTCCTCGGTCACTTCTTCGCGCAATAAATGTTTTTTGCTGGTGGCTGATTTTGCGGTGAGTTCGGCCAGCTTTTTTTCCAAATCCGGGATGCGGCCGTATTGAATCTCGCTCGCGGTCGCCAGTTCGCCGCGACGTTGCGCGCGCTCAAGCTCCGTCCGCAAACGATCGAGTTCTTCTTTCACTTTCCGCTGCTCGTCGATGACCGCTTTCTCTTTTTGCCATTCGGCTTTGAGCGCGCTCGATTTTTCTTTCAGCTCGGCCAATTCCTTCTCGAGCTT
>DATBCV010000033.1:0-25254 GCA_036270275.1 Chthoniobacterales bacterium
ATTGGATCACTGGTTTCCCGCTCGGTGATTCGCCTCATTTCGCGGCGGAAAAGGATCGACAGCCCGAGCTAATTGTCGGTCTTCATGCCGCGATCACGCATCGTCACTTCATCGACTGCACCGACTCGGTCACGATCGGCGATTTCAGCACGTTCGCCGGTGTCCAATCGCAAATCATGACTCACAGTATCGATCTCGAACGAAACTGTCAGGCATCGTCTCCCGTGCGCATTGGCAAATATTGTTTTGTCGGAACGAATTGCGTTCTGCTTGGCGGCAGCATGCTCCCGGATTTTTCCGTGCTCGGCGCGAAGTCCCTCCTGAACAAAGCTTTTAACGAGTCATATCAGCTTTACGGCGGCGTTCCGGCTAAACCGCTAAAAAAACTTTCGCCTGACTGCAAATATTTCCTCCGCCGCGAAGGTCACGTGATTTGAAAATTCTGCAGTTGCTGCCAACGCTGGATCCGCGCGCCGGCGGCGTTGCCGCCGCGGTGCTTAGTCTTTCCCGGGAAATCGCGCGCCGCGGTCACGATGTTGACATCGTTGTTTTGGACGATGCGAGTTCACCCTGGCTGGCGGATGTCGATCTTCCAGTCCACGCGCTTGGCCTCGGCGCCGGAGTCTATCGTTATTCCAAAAAACTGCTGCCTTGGTTACGCGAAAACGGCGGAAAATATCATCGCGTGATGGTCAATGGCACGTGGCAGTATCCGGGCTTCGCGGCATGGCGTCGATTCGCGGGTTCCGGCACGCCTTACTACGTTTTTCCGCACGGAATGCTCGATCCGTGGTTCAAACGCACTTACCCGCTCAAGCATTTGAAAAAATGGCTGTATTGGCCGTGGGCCGAGTATCGAATCCTGCGCGACGCGGCGGCTGTCATCTTTACCTCCGAGCAGGAGCGTGACGAAGCGCGCGAATCGTTTTGGCTTTATCGGTGTCTCGAACGCGTTTCGCCGCTCGGCGTGGAACCGCCTCCCGCCCTCACCGATTCGATAAAGGGAATGTTCACCGAGAAATTCCCGGAGCTTCGTGATCGCAGATTATTTTTATTTCTCGGACGGCTTCATCCGAAAAAAGGTTGCGACATTGCGATTGAAAGTCTCGCGCGCGCAAGCGGCGCTGAAGATTTTTCATTGGTGCTTGCGGGTCCCGATCAAATCGGATTGCGCAATCAACTGGAAGCGCTCGCCGCGCGCGAAGGGATTGCTTCGCGCGTAATTTTTTGTGGCATGCTCGAGGGCGATCTCAAACGCAGCGCCTTAGCGAACGCGGAAGCCTTCCTTTTGCCATCGCATCAGGAAAATTTCGGGATCGCGGTCGTGGAAGCGCTCGCCGAAGGTTTGCCGGTTTTGATCTCGAATCGGATTAACATTTGGCGCGAGATCGAAAAAGACCGCGCGGGCTATGCTGCCAATGACGATGTCGATGGAACAACCAATTTGCTCGAGCGCTGGACGAAATTTTCAACGCAAGAACGCGAAACGATGCGATCCAATGCGAGGCGCTGCTTCACCGAGCGGTTTGAGATTGGCCGCGCCGTCGATTCGTTGTTAAACATTCTTTCGGGCGGCGCTTCCTCTCAATAGCAATGGAACAACAACAAGTCGTTAATCCACAGCAAAGCGACGCGCACCAATCGCCGTGGCCGTTTAGCGATCGTTTGCTTCGCTTGTTGTGGGAGTTTTCGTGGGCGCTTTTCTGCGTCTGGACGCCGAAGCCTCTCAATGAGTGGCGGCTTTTCTGGCTGAAAGCATTTGGCGCGAAGATCGACGGCGCGCCGTTCATTCATCAACGCGCGCGCATCTCGGTGCCGTGGAACCTCACGGTGCACGATCGCGCCATGATTGGAGATCGCGCCAACATTAACACGCTCGGGCAAATTGAAATCGGCGCGCGGTCGATTGTCGCGCAGGAAACATATTTGAGCAGCGGCAGCCACGACTTCGACCATCCCGCCGTGCCCTTGACCGTCGCGAAGATCACGATCGGCGAGGATGCATTTGTTGGCGCCAGAACCTTTGTCATGCCCGGCATTCGAATCGGCAACCGCGCGCTGATCGGCGCGTGTTCTGTAGTGACGCGAGACGTTCCTGACAATGTCGTTGCCGCTGGCAATCCGTGCCGCGTGATCAGAACGCGATCCTCCGAAGGCGCGGCGTCAGCGTGAACAGAGTCGCGTCTGCATCGGCATTCACCGCTTCGCGTCTCTGGCGATGGGCGTTCGTTGCGCTCATTCTCGTTTATAGCGCGTTGCTCCTGTTCCAATCAGGCCATGGACTCGCGAGCCTTGACGGTCATGGCGCAATCAGGACCACTCGCGCGCTGATTGATCGACATCACGTCGAAGTATCGCGTCCGCCTGGGCATCCGACGACCGAATATTATTTGTCTGGCATTTGCGCATTCATCCTCAGAAGCGCATTGGGCAGGGAATTCGGAGAGCAGGAGTATCTTTGGCTGCAAGCGCTCGCCGGCGTCGCCACGCTCCTCGTCTTTTATCGGATCCTTTGTCGCATTGCGGATCCCTGGAAAGTTTTTGTCGCATCAATCGCGCTCGCATTATCTCCGCAATTTTTCGCGAACGCGGTGGACGGCGAAGAATTTGTCTGGGCGCTCTTGTTTCTGCTTTTGTCGCTTCAATTCTTGATCTTCCCGGGCGCGCAACAACCGTCGCTAAAAAATCTTTTCGGATCTGCGTTCTGTTTCGCCCTGGCAACGGGCTGCCGTCCCGAAGCGATCTTCGCCGCTGCGATGTTCCCGATTTATTTTCGGCTTCATCCCGAACTGAGATTTAGAGACGCATTTCGATTCGCGATTTTGCTTTGCTTCCTCATCGTCGTGGTTTGGGCGCCGGTCCTCTTTATCGGACTGCAACCTCCGTGGACGGCGGGGATGAATCTTCGCGAATCTCTACTCGGCGGCGCTTATCGGCTGTTGTTCCAATGTTTCAATCCGGTGGTGTTCGCTGTTTTCTGCTGGATTTTAATTCGCGCGGCCACCGAGCAGGGCAGCGTCAATCGCGAATCATTTCCTGAACGGTTTGTTTTTCTCAGCTCGTTTGTTTTGCCCCTGATTTTCGGCGCGGCCTTGTTTCTTCACGCCTCCAAAGCTGCGCACGCGCTGTTTGTCGTGCCGTTTCTACTTGTTCTCGCACTCCGCAAACCGATTCTTCTTACCGCCGTAACCGCCGCGACCGTTCTCGGTTTTTTCGTCACCGTCGACATTTTCAAAGATCGACAACTCGTCAGGCCATACCTTGTTCCCGGCGCCTACGCGCAAGCCGTCGAAGCGAAGCCTTATTATAGAATTGGCTATCTGCGTTCACTTCTCGATCGCTTCGAACCAGGGCCGACTTTAATTGTCGCCAATGCCTGGTCCTGGGACTTTGACTATCACGTCGCGCGCGGGACTCTCGCTGCTCGAAAAGAACATCGAGCCGGCCCCGAGTCGCGTGACTTGTCGATCTTTCGGCCGCAACAGCGCCAGGGTTGCGTGTTAGTGCCGCGCGATTCGATGTTCGAGACGTCTTTCCTGCAAAGTTTCGCTACTTCAGGTTATCTCCTAAAAATGGACCGCCTGTTGTATCGAACTGTTTATTCCCGCTACGACCTCAACGCGCAAACGCCCGACGAAGTAACGATCGGCGAGTTAAAGTTCCGCCTGTTCTAGTAAGCGGTTCGCGGCGGGCGAATGATTTGGGCGAACGTTCGCAGAATGATCGCGATCTCGAGTGACAGGTTCCAGTTCTCCAAATACTCGATGTCGCACGCGACGCGATTTCGAATGTCGGAATTGTCCCTCGCTTCGCCGCGAAATCCGCGAACTTGCGCGAGACCAGTGATCCCCGGTTTCACAAAAGCGCGCACATGATAGTTGGCCAGGAATTTCGAGAATTGCTGATTGTGCTCGATCAAGTGCGGACGCGGGCCAACGATGCTCATGTCGCCGAGCAGCACGTTCCAAAATTGCGGGACTTCATCCAGACTCAGTTTGCGAAACCATTTGCCCAGCGGATAAACGCGCTCATCCGACTGGCTGGCCTGTCGTGAGACTTCGCCGTTGCCCGAATGCATCGTTCGGAATTTGTAAATTTTGAATTGTCGATTTTGCATTCCGGCGCGGTTCTGAACGTGAAAGAGCGGACCGGAGGATTGCAATCGCTGAGCGATCCAAACGACCAGCGCCAGCGGGGGAAAGACGAGCAGCATCACCGGCAGCGCGATCCCGATGTCGATCAGTCGTTTCAAAAATCGATTGAGCGGATTCTCAAGGGGTTCCTCGCGGAGTCCAATGAATCGGAAGCCGCCGTCTTCAAAATGTGTCACCGAATGGCGAAGCCGTTCTTCGAGATCGCTCAGGATCAGCAAACGAATTCCGAGTTGATCGCAAAGTTGTATCACGTCCTGGTTCCCTTCGGTCACGAGCGGAAACTCAAGCAGGATGACCTGAGTAATGCCGTGATCTCGAATGATCTGCTCGAGCTGGTCGCGCTTGCCCAGCAGCGGAACGTCGACATTGTCGATCTTCTCGTCATCTGAAATCAATCCGACGGTGCGGAATCCGATTTCGGCTTTGCGCTGGAGCCAGTCGCGCAACTGGGCCGCGCGGCGGCTCGAGCCAATCAGGATCGTTTTGTCCTCGCGCCGAAAAATTCCGCGTGCCAGAACTGAAGGCAGATAATAATGCGAAAAGAGAAGCGCGATATAAAGCCACGGGACAAAGTTGAAAAGGAACACGCGCGAAATGAACGCGTCCTTCGCCGCAACGAGATAAAGCACGAGCAATCCAACTCCCGCGGCTGTTTGACGCAGACTCAATCGATGCGGACGAAGCAATTCGTTTTGAAGAAAAGAATTTTTCGAGCGGCTCAGCGTTTCCAAAGTGACGCCGAGCACGAGCATGCCGCAGTAAATGCTGTAACGGCCCCAGGTCAGCGCGCCGCCTTCGGAATAAAAGGTCACCATGATCCAAACGCCGAGCCAGAAAGCGGCAGCCACGATCAAGATCTGGCAAAGCAGGAAGAGGCGGTAGAGTCCTTCCGTCCGTTGCGTAAGCATGTCTACTTGTCGCCGATCAGGATGAGAGTACCCGATGGCGGCACACCTTCAACTCGTGCTAGAATGCTGCGATCCATGAGATGTCGATCTTGCGAAGAAATCGCCGCTTTGTGTAAAAGCGATTCCCATACCATTCGGCCACTCGCCCCCTGATGGAGAACACCGCCGATCGACCTGAACCTGCAAGCGGACGCAAGGACACGCCCGGGCCGATGCCGGAGGCGTTTCTCGCCCTGCTTCCGGTTCTCGCCTGTTTTCTCGGCGGCGCCACCGCAAAATGGGGCGAGGGAATCATCGTCGCAGTTCTCGGAATCTATCTAATCGCGCGACCGCCGCGTTATTCGCTCGGGCTCGGACTCAATCTCGCATTGCTCGCGATCTTTCTCTGGTCCGCGTTCGCCTTTTTGCCCGCCAATTGGTTTTATCAACCGAACTGGCGCGCGGCTGACTTCAACGATTTCGGAATTGTGCTTCCGCCAACCGTCACTGCGCAACCGTGGATCACCGTGACCTGGATGTGCAGTCTGCTCGCGGCGCTGAGTTGGTTTTATGTCATGTGCAGCGAACGCCTCGGCTTGCGCGAAGTCCGCGTCGCGTTGCGTGTCTTTACCGCCGGCATCGTCGTCCTGGCCGCGGTCTGCATTTTGTTTTGGCTGCGTCACAGCGCGCCGCCGTTCTGGCATAACGAGCGCACTTTCGGTCCGTTCCCGAATCGCAATCAAACCGGAAATCTTTTTGGCCTCGCCGCGATCATGGTTTTAGCGTGCGGCCAGGATGATCTGCGCAAAGGACGCAAGCGCTGGATTGTCTGGACGCTCGCGCTCGGCGTTTTGGTTGCCGCCATCATCATCAATTTCTCGCGCGCGGGCATCGGCATTCTCGTCGCCGGCTGCGCGCTCTGGCTGGGAATTTTTTCGCTGTGCCAGCGTCGCCGCCTCGCCTCGCGCATCGCGCTTGTCGTTTCCTTCCTGCTTCTGCTCTTGACCGCGCTTCTCCTTTTCGGCGGAGAAACACTCGAGCGCTTCCACCTTCGGGATCTTCACAGCGCCGGCATCTCCAGCGAATTCCGTTGGCGAATTTTTTCCGACGTCTTCCAATTGATCCACGATTCGCCCTTCGTCGGAATTGGTCTCGGTAATTTCGAGAGCGTCTTCGCCATTTTTCGCGTCGCGTCCTACAGCGATCAACGCGCGCTCCATCCCGAAAGCGATTGGCTCTGGCTTTGGAGCGAAGCGGGTTGGGTCGCAGTGCTCATCGTCATCGTCGGTCTGGCTTTTGTTGTGCCGAAAATTTTTCCGATGCGCGAAGGGACGAATCAGCGTTACCGCCTTGCCACGCTCATCGCCTGCGCTCTTTTTGTTTTACACGGATTGGTGGACGTGTCGGGCCATCGCGTCGGCACGGTTTTCTCTGCCATTTTTCTGCTCGGCCTTTCGATTCATCGGCCGCACTCGTTCAAGCCGTCCCGCACGTTGTCGATCTTGTTTCGCGTGATCGGATTGATCTTGCTCGTCGTCGGCAGCACTTGGGTTGTGGCCGCGCGCGGACATAAAATGCTGCCGGGATCGCTCGGCGTAACGAACGCAAAGAATTTAGCGACGATCTCGAATCGCGGACGCGATTTTGCGGAAACTGTCGCGATCACAACCGAGGCGTTGCAATGGGCGCCGCTCGATTGGCAGCTTTATTTTTATCGCGCCGTCGCTGAAGCCGAGCTCAAGCAAACTGACAACGCGCTCGCCGATTTCCGCCGCGCGCGTTACTTGGAACCACTTTCGGCCGAGCTTCCACTCGCGGAAGGAAACGCGTGGCTGCGCACACAACCGGTGCTCGCTGCGACCGCCTGGCGCGAGGCGTTGCGCCGCGCGGGAAGCGATCGCCCCGGAGTTTATTCCAGCATGTTAACCAAAGCGTCGTTGCGGAATCCGGAAGTCAGTCAGATTCTGGCCGAGATCGGCTTGAGCCATCACGATCTCGCTCTTCCATATCTCGCGCGCATTTCCGGGCCTGAATTCAAACGTGCGCTCGGAAAAGTTTTGGAAAACGATCCCGGTCTGAAATCGTTTACCGAACCTGAGAAGCTTGCTTTGTTCAGCTTTTGGTCGGAACGCGGCGACGCCTCCGATCTTACGCAAGCAGTCAACGAACATCCGGATTGGTTGCCGTATGCGTGGTTCGGTTTGGCAAAAGCCCGCGCGAACAATGGCGATTTCCGCGGCGCCTACGATCTCGCGCAACATTATGGCGAACCGCCTGCTCTTCCGCGAATCAACTCAAGCACGACTGACCGGCTCCAGCTTGAAAGCCGCTTCCGCGCATCGCCCGACAGTTACGCGATCGGCTACGAACTTTATCGCGCGCAAAAAAAAGATGGCCGGATCGACGATGCGCTTGAAACCGTTCGCCACTTCAGTGAGCGATCAAATTCCCCCGCGTATTGGAAATTTATCGAGGCCGAGCTTTGGGCCGAAAAACAAACCTACGACCGCGCTTGGAAAGCATTGCTCAAATTTCACACCGCGCAGTCGGCAAAGTAGATCGACAATCGCAGTTCGCGCTGGAACTTATTTGGCGAGCGCGGCCTGGGCAGCGGCGAGGCGCGCGATCGGAATTCGGAACGGACTGCAGCTGACGTAATCGAGTCCGAGCCGGTGACAGAATTTTACGCTGTTCGGTTCGCCGCCGTGCTCGCCGCAAATTCCGAGTTTGATCTTCGGCCGCGTTTTGCGTCCGAGATCGCGCGTCATCTCCATCAACTTGCCGACGCCGCGCTGATCGATTGACGCAAATGGATTTGTTTCGACGATGTCGAGCTCGGCGTAGTGCGGCAGAAAACTTCCGGAATCGTCGCGGCTCATCCCAAGCGTTGTTTGCGTGAGATCGTTCGTGCCGAAACTGAAAAACTCCGCATCGCGCGCGATCTCGTCTGCCAGCAACGCCGCGCGCGGAATCTCGATCATTGTGCCGACGAGATAATCGAACTTGGTTTTCTTCTGCTTGGCGACCTCGTCCGCGACGCGATTGACGATGTCGATCTGAAGTTTCAGCTCGCGCGGAAATCCGACGAGCGGGATCATGATTTCCGGGCGCACTTTGGTGCCTTTGGCCTGCACTTCGGCCGCTGCTTCAAAAATCGCGCGCGCCTGCATCTCGGAAATTTCCGGGAAAGTGATTCCCAAGCGGCAGCCACGGTGTCCGAGCATTGGATTGAACTCGTGCAGCTCGTGAACGCGGCGCGAGATGTGGTCCACCGATACGCCGAGTTTGTTCGCGAGCTCGGTTTGTTGCGCGTGATCGTGCGGGAGAAATTCGTGCAACGGCGGATCGAGAAATCGAATTGTCGCGGGCAAGCCATCGAGCGCTTTGAAAATCCCGACAAAATCTTCGCGTTGATACGGCAACAATTTCTCGAGCGCGCTCTCACGTTCCTTTTTCGATCCGGCGAGAATCATCTCGCGCATCGCGTCGATGCGATTCCCCTCGAAAAACATGTGTTCGGTGCGGCAGAGCCCGACTCCTTCCGCGCCGAACGCGATCGCGTTGTCTACTTGTTCCGGCGTATCGGCATTCGTCCGAATGCCGAGAGTGCGAAATTCATCCGCCCAGCTCATCAACTTCGCATACTCGCGATAGGTCAGACTTTTTTTCGCGTCGAGCGATCGATCGATCAGCACCTGAATGATTTCCGACGGCGCGGTCGTTACTTCGCCGGCGAAAACTTCGCCCGCGCTTCCGTCGATCGAAATGTAATCGCCTTGCGCGAGTGTGGTGCCGTTCGCGCTCAGCGTTCGCCGTTGGTAATCAATCTGAATTCCGCTCGCGCCGCACACGCAAACTTTTCCCATTTGCCTCGCCACCAACGCCGCATGCGACGAAACGCCGCCGCGTGAAGTGAGAATTCCTTCCGCCGCAATCATGCCGCGCAAGTCTTCCGGCGACGTTTCAATTCGCGCGAGCACGACCTTCTCGCCTTTGCTCGAACGCGCGACTGCTTCTTCCGCGCTGAACACAACCTGACCAGACGCCGCGCCCGGCCCGGCGGCCAGTCCGCTCCCGATTTTCTTCGCCTCTTTCGCCGATTGTCGATCAAAGATCGGCGCGAGCAGATGAGCGAGCGAATCAGCGGGGATCCGGCGCACCGCGTCTTTCTTGTCGATCAACTTTTCGCCGACCATGTCGACCGCAATCCGCACTGCAGCGTGACCGGTGCGTTTGCCGTTACGCGTTTGTAAAATGTAGAGGCGTTTGTCTTCAACGGTGAACTCGAGGTCCTGCATGTCCTTGAAATGCTCTTCGAGAATCGCGCGCACTTTCATCAAACCTTTGTGCGCCTCGGGCATCTCTTTCGCGAGCATCGCGATCGGATGCGGCGTGCGCACGCCCGCCACGACGTCTTCGCCTTGCGCGTTGATCAGATATTCGCCGTAAAAAACTTTTTCGCCGGTCGCCGGATCGCGCGTAAAGGCCACGCCCGTCGCGCTCGTGTCGCCCATGTTGCCGAACACCATTGTCTGCACATTTACCGCCGTGCCCCAGTCGTGCGGAATTCCGTATTTCCGCCGATAAACAATCGCGCGGTCGTTCATCCACGAACCGAACACCGCGCTGATCGATCCCCACATCTGCTCGTGCGCGTCCTGCGGAAACGATTTGCCGGTGCGTTCCTTGATCAGCGCTTTGAAACGCTTCACCAGTTCTTTCAAGTCTTCGACCTTGAGTTTTACGTCGGGGAAATCGTGTTTGCCGTAGCGCTCATCTTTCAAATGCTCGATCGCTGCTTCGAATGGTTCGTGATCTTCGCCCGCGCGTTTCTGCACGCCCATCACGACATCGCCATACATTTGCAGAAACCGGCGATAGGAATCCCACGCGAAGCGCGCGTTGTTCGATTTCTTCGCGACGATCTCCACCACTTCGTCGTTCATTCCGAGATTCAGGATCGTGTCCATCATGCCGGGCATGGAATCGCGCGCGCCGGAACGGACTGAAACGAGCAACGGCCGCTCTTTGTCGCCGAGTTTCTTGCTCACGGATATCTCGACTTTCGCGAGCGCGGCTTCGACCTCCGCTTTCAACTGCGGCGGATAAGTGCGGTCGTGTGCGTAGAAATAACTGCACACTTCGGTCGTGATCGTGAATCCCGGCGGGACCGGCAAACCGATCCGCGTCATCTCGGCGAGGTTCGCCCCTTTGCCGCCGAGTAACGGTTTCATTTTTCCGGTGCCGTCCGCCTGGCCGTCGCCGAAATAATAAACGTACTTTGGTTTCGACGATTTCTTCGGTGCGCTTACCCGCGAAGATGTCGATCTTCGCTGGGATTTAGCGCGCGTTCCTGCTTTACGACTGAGCGATTTGCGTTTTGTGGCCATGAAATTCCCCGATTGGCGAACTGGCCACAGTAATTCCGCACGCTCGCGCGTGTCAACGGACGCTAACAGTGTAGTTAATTAAGCCGGCGTGCCGCGCTCAGCGTGTTCGATGACAACGCCAATCGCAGCGGTAAATTCTTCCAAGCCTGTGCTCGGCACGATGATCGTGTTCCGGCGACCATGTGCTTCCTCCGTGATGCGGAGAAATTTGCCGCGGTCGTTCTCCCGGAACTCCACGTGGAAATACTTACGCTCGATTTGCAGCTCCCTGGCCTCTATGAGGTTATCCATTACTTCGAAAAACCGCGGAGTTTAGGCCGGGCGGGGCGGGAAAGGGAAGCAGTTTTTTTGCAATAAATGAAACGGCAACGGCGTGGTTGTTAACAACTTTCGCCCAACCCAAAATCACCGCCGCTGCGAACGCTTTTGCGGCTTGTCATCCGCGATCGCAAAATCGATCTGCCGCTTGAACATGTCCACGCGCGCGACAAAAACTCGGACCGTGTCGCCCACTTTGAATCGTTTGTTTGTGCGACGTCCAACGAGCCGGCGTTGCGCCGCATCGAAGCGGTAGAAATCGTCTTCGAGCGTCGAAACGTGCACCACGCCGGTGACAAGCGCGTCCGGAAGCTCCACGACCAACCCGAAATTGCGGACGTCCATGATCGCCGCGCGGAAGATCTGTGGTTTGCGTTCATCAAGCTGTTGCTGGAAGAATTGCAGCTTCTTTAAGCGCACAGATTCGATCTCCGCATCGGCCGCGTTTCGCTCCGTGTCGGAAATGTGTTGCGCGAGCGCTTCAATTTGTCCGATGTCGATCTTGGATCGCCGCGAAAGATTTCGTTCGGCGAGCGTGCGATGAACCACGAGGTCGGCGTAACGGCGGATCGGGCTGGTGAAGTGCAGATAGTTTGCTTTGGCCAATCCGTAATGTCCCAGCGGCTGCGCCGCGTAACGCGCGCGCTTCAAACTTTTCAGTAAACCAATTTTCAGCGCCTGTTCTTCGGGTTTGCCGCGAATGGAAGCGAGAAAGCGTTGCACTTCTTTTCGGTTCGACAGATCGCCGACTTTGTAACCGAAGCTCAAAATGAACTCGCGATATTCGCCGAGCTTTTCCGGGTCCGGATCTTCGTGGACGCGGTAAATCGTCGGGATCGAGCGATGACGCATCTCGCGCGCGACCGCTTCGTTGGCCGCGAGCATGAATTCCTCGATGAGCTGATGCGATTCGTCATTCTCCACGCGCTCGAGCCGGGTTGGTTTTCCATTTGGATCGACATAGACTTTCACTTCGGGGAAATCGAGATCGAGCGAACCGTGCTCAAATCGTTTGCGACGAAGCAACGACGCGAGCTCCCATGCGTTGTGAAGTCGCTCGCCCAATTCGTCGGCCGGTTTCGATTTCAAAATCGCGTAGGCGTCCTTGTAAGTGAGTCGTTTCGCGCTGCGAATTACGCTTCGTTCGAAGCGTGCGTTCTTCGCGCGTCCGTTTTTGTCGAACTCGATGAAAGCCGAGAAGGTGAGCCGATCCACGCCGGGGTTAAGACTGCAAACGCCATTGCTCAATCGCTCCGGCAACATCGGAATCACGCGGTCCGGCAGGTAAACACTATTGCCGCGCCGGCGCGCTTCACGCTCGAGTGCGCTATCGGGCGTGACGTAAGCCGAAACGTCCGCGATGTGAACCCCGAGTCGCCAGCCGCCCTGACTGTCGATCTTTTCAATGTCGATCGCGTCGTCGAAATCGCGCGCATCGTCGGGATCGATCGTGACGATGAATTTGTCTCGAAGATCTTCGCGGCCCTCGATCATCCGTTGCTCGACCGATTGCGGAATTCGATTCGCCTCGTCCAGGACCGCTTTTGGAAATTCCGTCGGTAAATCGTATTTTCGAATGATCGACAACATGTCGACGCCGGGCGCATCGGATCGCCCGAGCACTTCAACGATTTCGCCTTCGGGGTTTACGTGGCGCGATTGCCAGTCTTCCAATCGAACGACAACTTTGTCTCCAACCGTCGCTTGTCGATCTTGCGGCAGCTTGACGTAAACGTCGTGCACAATTCGGGGATCATCGGGCACGACGTAGTAAAAGTTTTTCGAATGCTGAAGCGTGCCGACAATCGTGTCGCGCGCGCGTTCGAGAATCCGAATCACGCGGCCTTCGCTTCGATGCTTCCCGGCCGGCGCCTTCCCGCGGCGCTGTGGAATGTCGCGATTGATGCGCGCCACGACGCGATCGCCATTCATCGCCGTCCCGGTATTTTCGGCGGCAATGAAAATGTCCGCTTCGCCGGCTTTTTCCGGAACGAGAAAACCGAATCCCGATTGATGAATCGAGAGTTTGCCCGTGACGAGATCGGCTTCTGACGGAAGGACGTAACGGTTCTTTCGAATGCGAACGATTTCGCCAGCGTGCTCAAGTTCGCGCAAAGTTTTGCGGACCTGGACGCGATCGCGGCCTTTAGCGCCGAGCCTTTGCGCAATTTCGTCGCGATCGATCGGTCTGTAGTCGGGCTTGCGCAACAGCGCGAGAAGCTTCTCGCGAATTGTCCGGCCATTGTTGCTCATACTGGCGAAATCATACTGGAAGATGTCGATCTAACGATGAAGAGAATTCTAAGCCTTGGATGTTTGTTGGCGATCGCGGTGGTGGTCGCGTTTGCCGCAGGCGGGAAAATGAAAATCAACAGCCCCGCTTTTCAGGAAGGTGGCACGATTCCGGAGAAATTCAGCAAAAAGGGCAACAATGTGAATCCCGAATTGCGAATCGCGGGGGTGCCGGCCGAAGCGAAGAGTCTCGCGTTGATCGTGGATGACCCGGACGCGCCGGGCGGTTTGTTCACGCACTGGCTCGTTTGGAACATCGATCCGAAGACGAGCGAGATCGGAGAGGGCAGGGTCCCGAAAGCCGCCGTGCAGGGCAAAAATGATTTTGGCGATGTTGGATACGGTGGCCCGCAACCACCGTCCGGCACGCACCGCTACTTTTTTAAAATCTTCGCGCTTGATAAGAGCGTGGATTTAAAATCCGGAGCAAAGCGCAACGAAGTCGATGCCGCGATCAAAGGTCACGTAATCGCGCAGGGCGAATTGATCGGGAAATATTCGAAGAAGTAATTGTTCCCGCGCGCTTCGAATAACTAAAGCGCTGTGTTAGTCTGATTTTTGATGACACGACGTCTCTGGAAAATCGGTGACAAAACTGTCGATGTTTCCAAGCGTGGCATGATCATGGGCGTGCTGAATGTCACGCCGGATTCATTTTCGGACGGCGGCGAATTTTTTAATCGCGATGCGGCGGTTGAACGCGGACTGCAAATTGCGGCCGAAGGCGCGGACATCATCGACATTGGCGGTGAATCGGCGCGCCCTGGCGCGGAACCGATTTCGGCCGAGGAAGAATTGAAACGCGTGATCCCAGTGATCGAGAAACTCAGGGACAAGATCGACATCTTCATTTCGATCGACACTTCAAAGTCGCAAGTGGCGCGCGCGGCGTTGAATGCCGGCGCGTCAATCATCAACGACGTGACCGCCGGGCGAGGTGACGAACAAATGTTAGCGCTTGCCGCAACCCGAAAAGCGGCCTTGGTGTTAATGCACATGCAAGGTGAGCCCCTAACGATGCAAAAGAATCCGCACTATGCCGACGTTGTTCGAGAAGTGGGCGATTTTTTTAGACAACAATATGCACGCGCAATAGAGTGCGGCGTTGATCCCATGACGGTGGCGTTTGATCCCGGAATCGGTTTCGGAAAAACGCTGGAGCACAATTTGTCGTTGCTAAAAAATCTCGAGCAATTGCGCGCGGAAAATCGGCCGCTCGTAGTGGGCGTTTCTCGAAAATCGTTTTTGGGAAAACTCGTCGGCTCAAATGAAATAGCGGACCGAACGGCGCCGACGATCGCGATGACGTCGATCTTGCGGCAGCGCGGCGCAGAGGTAATTCGCGTTCATGACGTAAAAGAAAATGTGGCGGCGTTGCGAATGACAGAGGAGATGCTGTCATGATGCAGGACGTTCTTCAGCTTTGGTTGCGCAGTTGGCGCAGCTTGATTGAAATTCTCCTGCTCTCAATCGGGATTTACTACGGCTATAAATATTTTCGCGGAACGCGCGGAGCGAAAGTGCTGACAGGTCTGGCGATTGTTTTTCTAACGCTGACCCTGATCTCGACATTACTGAACCTCGTCGTGATCGGGTGGTTGGTTCGCAGTTTCTCCGTTTTCCTTGCCATCGCGCTTGTCGTAATTTTCCAGCCGGAACTGCGTCGCGGTCTCGCTGAGCTGGGAGGCCATCCGATTTTTTCGCTGACCAGCGAGAAGCGCGAAACGGTGCACGATTTGGCCGAAGCAGTAACTCAACTCGCGAATAAACAGTTCGGCGCGCTGCTCGCGATCGAGCGCGACACGTCGATCCGCGTTTATGAAGAAACCGGCGTGACACTCGATTCCGATTTCTCGGTCGAGCTGATCCTGAGCATTTTTCATCCGAAAGCTGCGTTGCATGACGGAGGCGTGATCATTCGAAACGGCCGGATTGCGGCTGCGGCCTGCATTTTTCCGGTAAGCCAACGGGAAACTTTGGATCGAAGTCTGGGTCTGCGTCACCGGGCCGCGCTCGGAATCACAGAAGAATCGGACGCGGTGGCGATCGTTGTCTCGGAAGAGACTGGCGGGATTTCCATTTGCCATCGCCGCCGGATTGAGCGCAATTTTACGCCGGAAACATTCCGACAACGAATCGGAGAAATTTTATTGCACGGCCGTTATGAAGAAACTGCTCCTGAGGAATTGGCGCGCGAAGTTGATCTCCCTCTTACTCGCGACAACCCTGTGGTACCTCATCAAGAAGAACGTGGCCACGACTCCGTTGCCGTCTGAGGCGGCATCGTCGCCGCCGGCCGCGCAGAGACGCTAACGCAGAAAGCGCGGAAGATTTCGTTCTTCCCACCGGCGCGCACGGCGATAATTCCGAAAAGCGCGTTCGCGGCGGTTGAATTCTTCGGTGTGCACGCGTCGGCGCCCGCTGCGCAACGGTTCGTCAGGCACCACCGAATGCAGCATTTCGTGATAGAGCACGTATTTCAAATACCAGCGGGGAACAAATGCCTGGTCCAACAATGGATGAATTCGGATCATCCGGTCCTCCTCCTGGATCGTTCCAAATATGAAATGGTCTTTCGGCGGCTGTTTCCGGCGGCGGCCCCATTCCACTTTGTAATTGCGCAAGCGACCGCGGAAGTATCGCGTGTTCACTTCCTTAAAAAGCTCGCCGAGATCGAAATGCTTTCCTTCATGGCGAAGATTTAATTGCTGCTGCATCGGCAGCCGGCGATACGCCATTTTACGCTTTGTTTTCTTCGCCATGATCAACAACCCCTCACTAAGACCCTCTAATTGTAAGTTGGTTCAAATGGGTCGACAAGAAATCGGATCATTTTTCTCAATATTGATGCAAAGACCTGATTTTCAGCCTCTTGCACCTTGACCCTGCGGACGGCTTCGATCCCATTCAGCGACAGGAAATTAGGCGGCCTTGGTCGCATTTTTTGGCATTGCCGACGTGAAAGCCGGTTGCGAATTTCAACGCGTGGCTATACTCGAAATGCTCGCGGAAGCGAGTTCGATTAGATCGACATGACGCCATTTCTTCGAAAATTGCTGGGCCTGAACTGGCTATTGCTCGTTGTCATGCTGGCCCTCGCCATCTTTGGCGTGGTCGCGATCTACAGCGCCACCTACATGCGCGAAGATCCAGTCGCCGCGGAGTTCTGGCGTAAACAAGCGCAATGGGTGGTCGTCGGATTTTTTGCCTTCATGGTGGCGAGTCTGGTGGATTATCACTGGATCCGTTGGGGCGCGCTGCCGATGTACGTTCTCGGCATCATCTTTCTCGTGCTCACCAAGTTCATGGGCACGAAAGTTTATGGCGCGCGCAGCTGGCTTCATCTCGGTCCTCTGAATTTTCAGCCCGCGCAGCTCGCAGTCATCGCAGGCATCATGGTGCTCGCGCTCTTCCTCAGCCAATTCAAGCAAATGCATCCGATGCTCCGGCTGCTCGTTTGCGCCGCGATCGCCGGCGCGCCGTGTCTTTTGATTTTGCTCCAACCGGATTTGGGTGAAGTCATAATCTGGATTCCGGTGTTGCTCGCATTGCTCTTCGTCGGCGGAATTCCTCTGCGCTATCTGATTTGCATTTTGTTGATCTTGTTCGCGATGATTCCCATTACCGCCAATCTCGTTCTCAAGCCCTACCAGCAGGCGCGTTTGACCGCATTCGCGCATCCTGACGTAGACAAACAAGGCGCCTCATGGGCAATCAATCAGTCGTTGATCGCCATCGGGTCCGGAGGTTGGGCCGGTAAAGGCTTCAAAGCGCCCAACACCCAGATTGAGCTCGGGTTTCTTCCCGCCACTGCCGTGCACAACGACTACATCTTCTCCGCCATCGGCGAGCAATGGGGGTTTGTTGGCGGAGTGTTTCTCATCGGAGCCTTTGCTTTGCTTTTATTGACCTGTCTCTTCGTCGCGTTTCTTGCCGGCGATCAATTCGGCCTTCTCTTAGTAATCGGCATTTCAACTCTGATCTTCACTCATATTTTTCAAAACATGGGCATGACCATCGCGCTCCTGCCCATCACCGGTGTTCCATTGCCGCTGATTAGTTACAGCGGCTCGTTCGCTTTGATGATCATGTTCGCGCTCGGCGTCGTGAACAGTGTTTGGGTCCACCGGCACGACGCCGCCTGAGCCCTCGCAAGATCGACATCGAGCGACGCGCGCGATTTACTTCAAGCGCCCGTCGTTTAGAATCGCCGCAAAATGGAGACCGATTACAAAGTTAAACTCGAGATCTTCGAAGGCCCGCTCGATCTCCTCCTTTACCTGATCAAGCGCGACGAGATCGACATCTACGAGATCTCCATTGAGCGCATCACGAAGCAATACCTTGAGTATTTGCAGGCTTTTAAGGAATTGAAGATCGACATCGCGGGTGAATTCGTCGTCATGGCGGCGAACTTGATTTACCTCAAGAGCCGCAGTCTCCTTCCGCTCGATCAACAGCCGCCCGAAGAAGACGCCGAAGAGGATGATCCGCGCTGGGACCTGATTCGCCAGCTCATTGAATACAAGAAATTCAAGGAAGCAGCCGTCCAATTGCACGACCGCGCACTTGATCAGGAACGAGTCTTCACGCGTGATGGCGGAAGCGCCCCAATTTCCGACGCGCCGTTGCCGCTGCACGAAGTCGGAATCTTTCAATTGATCCACGCCTTCCAGGAAGTGATCAAGCGCATCGAAGCGCGCGAAGATCTTCGCGAAATTTTCGGCGAACGCTTCTCCGTCTCGGAGAAGATCGAGAAAATCCTCGAGCGCGTTGCGAACGGCGTCTCGGTCCGCTTCTCGGAACTATTTGGGCAAGTTGCGTCCCGCGTAGAAATCGTCGTGACCTTTCTCGCGCTCCTGGAGTTGATTCGGCTAAATCAAGTCCGCGCGTTGCAGCGACAGATGTTCGACGAGATCGAGATCGCCGGTGTCGCGGCGTAAGATCGACATCATGCCGGGTCTGCTTATCGCCGGCTGCGGTTATCTCGGAGAAGCCGTCGCCGAGCTGTTTCGGGCGGGCGATTGGGAGGTCGAGGGCTGGACAATTTCGCGCGAATCGGCGCAGGCGCTTTCCAAGAAGCTCAACTCGGCGCATGCCGTCGATCTTTCCGATCGCGATCAAGTTTGCGCACGCGCCGAAGAATTCGATTTGGTTCTCCATTGCGCAAGCACACGAGGAGGCGGCGCCGGCTCTTACCGCCGCGTTTATTTAAATGGCGTGCGCAATCTTCTCGAACGATTCACGCGCGCGAAAATTTTGTTCGTCAGCAGCACCAGCGTTTACGCACAAAGTAATGGCGAATGGGTCACCGAAGAGAGCGTTGCCGATCCGAGCATGGAGACGGGAAAGATTCTGCGCGAAGCCGAAGAGGTCGTGCTCGGGAAGAGCGGAATCGTTTTACGTCTTGCTGGCATTTATGGGCCGGGCCGCTCGGCACTACTCACGAAATTCCTGAGCGGCGAGGCGATCATCGATTCTGGTAACGATCGCTTCCTGAACGCGATCCATCGCGATGACGCTGCCGCTGCGATAAAGTTAGTCGCCGCGCCGAGTGTGGCTGCCGGGATTTACAATGTTGTCGATAACGAACCCGTTCTGCAAAGCGAGTGCTACCGCTGGCTCGCGGCGAAGTTGAACCGGCCGATTCCGCCGATTGGAAGATCGACATCGTCGCGAAAACGCGGCGCGACCAACAAACGGGTGAGCAACGCGAAGCTGCGCGCGCTGGGTTGGCGTCCACAGTACGCGACATTTGGCCAGGGAATGGCGAAAAGCGTGCTGCTCGGCTTTAATCTCGACCACGCCTAAGTTCTACGCGGCGTGCGCCTATCGGTATGGAAGCTGCTAATTTTTTTGCGGGTATGCGTGAGGTTAAACTTTCAGGCCGGGAAGCGTCGGTTGTGCGCGCCATTGGCTTCACCGATTGCATGCTCGGCGCCGAGATCCAGGACTACGTGCGAATGGAGTCTGAGGATGTCGTCGATACGCTTAATAGCCTGATGGCGGCCGGGTTCGTCGAGAGTATTCCCTACGCCGAGCAGACCGAATTAGCGGAAATGCCGGTCACGTCTTTCGAATTAAATCCCGCCTACATGCACGAATTGAAGCGCGCGTTGGTTCGGACTTGACCCGCAGCGCTTAAGCGCCGTTTGACGGCTGATTGCGGCGTTCGCCGAAAAGCTGGCGGATGACTTCTTCAACCGGCACTTCCTGCACGTTGATGTCGCTCACGTCGCACGATTGCAAAATTTCCCGCGTCGTTTCCGTCACTTTCGCGCGCGGCACTTTCACCTGGATCGACATCGGAGTTTGCTCGATCACTTCTCCGAAGCGTGAAAAATCGCGCTCGCTTTGTTCGTTGAAGGTGAGGCTCACGATTTTGTAGCTGGAAAAGCGATCGATAATTTTGTCCAGCGGTCCGTCAAAAAAAATCTTGCCGTGATCGATGACGAGAACGCGCTGGGTCAGTTCCTCAATGTCCTGCATGTAATGGCTGGTCAGCAGGGTGACGATTCGGTGTTCCCGGTTGTAGACGCGCAGAAATTCGCGCACACGTTTTTGGCTGACGACATCCAGACCGATCGTCGGTTCGTCCAAAAATAACACGCGCGGCTGGTGAATGAGCGCGGAGATCAATTCCATTTTCATCCGCTCGCCGAGTGAGAGCTCGCGCACCATCACGTTCATTTTGTCAGTGACCTCGAGCAGTTCGGACAGACCGCCCACCACTTTTTTGAAACGATCGCGATCGATCCCATAAATCGCGCGGTTGAGCTCGAGCGATTCCTGCGCGGGCAAGTCCCACCAAAGCGCGTTTTTCTGCCCCATCAGCAAACTGAATTGCCGTTTCATCTCGTTGCGCCGCTCCCACGGAACAAAACCCAGGACGCGCGCGTCGCCGGACGTCGGATTCAAGAGTCCGGATAGCAGTTTTAGCACAGTGGTCTTGCCGGCGCCGTTCGGTCCAAGAAATCCGACGAACTCGCCTTCCTCAATTTGAAACGAAACCGCGTCGGCCGCTCGCGTTTCATCGTAGCGACGTCGCACAAGTCCTTTGATCGCGCCCCGCAGACCGCTTTCCTTGCGGTAGGTACGGTAAATCTTCGTTAGATCGCGAGCTTCAATTGCAGCCATTCGTTAGATCGACAATCGACGTGCCGATCTCGCGTGCAACTACGCGATCGCGGGTTTCGCGGCCGGTTTTTTCTTCAGCAGCGCGAGAATTTTTTCGACGAGCGCGTCCGCCGTGATGCCGTGTTTCTTGCGCAACAGCGGGACCGCGCCGTGTTCGACGAACTCGTCTGGCCAGCCGACACGCGCCACTGGTGTATTGATCTGCTGCGAATGCAAATGTTCCATCACCGCGCATCCAAAACCGTTGTGCAGCACATGGTCTTCGATCGTCGCGAGGACTTCCACGCTGCGCGCGAAAAATTCGAGCGTGCCAGTGTCCATCGGTTTGATCCATCGCGGATTGATCAACGCCACCGAAATCCCTTTTTCCTCCAGCTTCTTCGCCGCTTCTTCCGCGACCTCGAACATGTTGCCAAGTCCGAAGATCGCCACGTCACGGCCATGCTTCACGACTTCGGCTTTACCGATTTCGAGAAGCTTCGGTTCGGTCTTGATCTTCGCGCCTGTGCCTGCGCCGCGCGGATAACGAATCGCGATCGGCCCTTCATTGTAGTTGGCCATTGTCCAAAGCATGTCGACGAATTCGTCTTCGTCCTTCGGCTGCATATGGACCCAATTCGGGATGTGCCGCAGATATCCAATGTCGAACAGTCCGTGATGCGTTGGGCCGTCATCGCCGCTCAACCCCGCCCGGTCCATGCAAAGACGCACGTTTAACTTTTGAATCGCCATGTCATGGATCGCCATGTCGTAAGCGCGTTGGAAAAAAGTCGAGTAGATGGCGAGGAAAGGCGTCAATCCCTGCGTCGCCAATCCGCACGCGAACAAGGCCGCATGCTCTTCCGCGATTCCGACGTCGAAATAACGATTGCCGTGCGCTTTTTGAAAATGGCCGAGACCTGTCCCACTCGGCATGGCTGCCGTGATCGCGACCAGCTTTTGATTTGTGTCCGCGAATTTTGAGAGCGTCTTGCCAATTATTTCGGAATAGGTGGGCGTCGTCGTCGGCGCAGTTTCGCCGCTCTCGATCGTGTATTTGCCGAGCCCGTGAAATTTGTCCGGTTGTTTGATCGCGGGTTCGTAGCCTTTGCCCTTTTTCGTCAGGATGTGCAGCAACACCGGTTCCTCCTGCGTCTTCAAAAATTCAAACGTGCGAATGAGCAATGGAATATCGTGGCCGTCGATTGGCCCGTAATATCGGAAGCCTAGCTCTTCGAAGATCACACTCGGCAAGACCAGACCTTTCACGCTCTCCTCGACTTTGTGCGCGAGCTGGACGCCGGTCTTGCCCAGGATCCATTCCACGAAATCCCGCGCCTTGTCGTGCAGATGCGCGTAGGTCTCGCTCGTCACGATGCGATTAAAGTAGTTCGCAATCGCGCCGACGTTTTTCGCGATCGACCATTCGTTGTCATTCAGCACCACGATAAATTTTTTGGTCTGCGAACGAACGTTGTTCAAACCTTCGTAAGTAATGCCGCAGGTAAACGCCGCATCTCCCGCAATCGCGATGACGTTTTCATCCCCGCCGCGCAAATCCCGTCCGACCGCCATACCGAGCGCGGCCGACACTGCCGTGCCCGCGTGACCCGCGCCGTAGCAATCATGTTCGCTTTCAGTGCGCAAAAGAAATCCGTTGAGCCCGCCGAACTGGCGCATCGTTGAAAAGCGATCGAGCCGGCCGGTGAAAAGTTTATGGACGTAACCTTGATGGCTCACATCCATCACAAACCGGTCCTTCGGAGTGTTGAAGACGCGATGAAGCGCGATTGTTAATTCCACCACGCCGAGATTTGGTCCCAAGTGTCCGCCGGTTTGCGATAAAATACGGATCAATTCCTCGCGGACTTCGTGGGCTAATTGCGGGAGCTCCTGTTCGCGAAGCGCTTTGATGTCCGCCGGACCGCGCACCGAGTCGAGCAACCGCTTCGGCTTCTCCGCCGGCGCGGTCGTTGTTGTTTCAGAAGAGTCTGACTTCATCGTTTCTCAATTCTTTCTTGGCCTCTGTATCATCATTCGCCGATTCGGCCGCAGGTTCAAAATCTTTGACGACTGGCTTGCCCGCACTGTTCCGGGCGATGATCTCGATCTTCTGCTCGGCGCTGGTCAGCCGCTCCTGGCAAACCTTCACCAGGTTCATCCCTTCCTCGTAGCGCACGATCAAATCTTCGAGCGGCAATTTTCCACCTTCCATTTGTTCGACGATCGCTTCGAGCCGGTCCATCGCTTTCTCAAAGTTCAATTCGGTCGCCGGCGCCTTTGTCTTACTGCTCATCGGCAAACGCGAACATAAGCACAGCGCGTCGAAGTTGAAAGCGGCGATTCGATTTCGTGCGTCGGCAGTCCGGCGCGATTTTCATCAATCTGCCTCCTCTCCCTTCAAGGGAGAGGATCGAGGTGAGGGCAATCCCGCATTTGAACCGCCCCAATTCAGGCAATGGCATAACCGATGCTGATTGCACTGGAGACAACCCGTTTATCACCATGAAATTTCCAAAAAAAATCCTCTTGATCGATCACGAGCCCGGCGTCACTCGCCTCATTCGGCGGGCACTGGAACGCGCCGGGAAATATTTAATCCGCGAAGAACACGACGATAAACTCGCCCTCAACGCGGCCCGTTGGTTTCAACCCGATCTCATCCTCGTCGATAATCCCGGCCAGACCCAGCTCAGTATCGAACGCGCGGTCAATAGCGATTCCACTCTCAAAGACACGCCTGTCCTCTCGCTCAGCAACCTTCGCCCCGAAAGCGAAATGGTTTCCGGCGGAATCCTTTCCGGCTACAGCTTCTTCGCCGCGCCCATCAAAGTTGAAGAAGTTCTCCGCGGCGTGGACGAATTGCTCTTCGGCAAAGACTGAGATGTTGTAGCCACGGCGCTCTGTTGCCGTGTTTTCAGGAATCTTAGAGTCGCTGTCCTTTCGCCGAAACGGCGATGACCTTCTTCAGTCGATGGACGCGCGTCTCTTCTTTCCTCGCGCTCACGATATACCAACTGATCATTTTTCGGTAAGACGCCGGCTGCGCCGCAAAGAAATCCCAGGCCGCTTTGTTCTTCTTGAAAATTTTCGCATAAATCTGCGGCAATTCTGTTGGCCGTTGCTCGTACGAATAGATTCCAGACTTGTTCTCAATCCGCGCAGCGAACGCCTTCAATCCGGCCGGTCGCATTCGTTTTAGTTTCGCTAGCTCTCCCGCGCGCTTGATATTGATCGCGCTCCAAATGCTGCCGCGCCTTCGTGGCGTAAAACGAATCTTGTAACTGATTTTATCGATGCGCTTCCGGATCCCATCGATCCAACCATTACAGAGCGCTTCATCCACCGATTCCGGCCACGTAATGCTCGGCTTGCCCGAATCCTTTTTATAAAACCCATCCCAAAGCTCACCCGCCGTCGCGTGATTTTCCTCCAACCATTCTCGAAACTCTGCCGGCGTTGGGAAAAACTTGAGTGCCGATTTCATTCACCGAGCGGCGTTGCCGAAAGGCTTACAACGAAGTGGCCGTGCCCAGCTCGGTTCTAATAGCATTACAAAGAGCAGCCATTTCGGCGTTAAATCTCACCCAGTCTTCATCGCCAACTTTACTTCGAGTTTTGATTATCGTCAGTATACTTGAATGAACTCGCATGGCTGCTGCCCAAACGGGCGGTGACGCCACAAGTCGAACTAGTTCGTATGTTCGGACGACACCCCCTAACTTTTCGTCGAATTGCGTTGCTGGATTGTCCAAGTTGCCAATCAGAACATTACATGCGCCCGTAAAGTCGGCATAAATGTTCAGCCGTCGTTCGTGAAATCTTGTTCGGTCTTGATATCGGCGCTGGGTTGTTTGGATCCACAATGTCGCACCCGTCCCCACCAAGGTTCCAGCCAAGGTCCCGATGATTCCGAATATCGCGACTATGTCTATTCTGTGATGTGCAACGGATTCAGCGCCGATAGATTCGACAGCTGAGAACACGAGGGGAAACATGAGTCAAAAAGTTATCCGATCTGCTTTTTGTAAGCCGCGGCGTCTTTCAGATTTTTGAGATCGTCCGCGTTGTCGATCTTGAGAACGTAGAGCCAGCCCTGGCCGAACGGTTCGCGATTGATCAAACCGGGGTCGGCTTCGAGCGCTTTGTTCACTTCGACCACCGTTCCTTTGACCGGCGCGTAAATGTCGCTCGCGGCTTTCACGGATTCGACAACGGCGATTGGTTCCTTTGCGTTCGCTTGCCGATCCATCTTTGGCAGCTCGACGAAAACGACGTCGGTCAATTCCGATTGCGCGTGATCGGTGATGCCGACACGGATTTTGTCGCCTTCGCGCTTAATCCATTCGTGGCTCTCGGTGTAAAGCAAATCCTCTGGAACATTCATATTGCTGTAGCGGCCGCTGTCCTCAGCGGCATTTCATTTCTTATATAGCGGTTTCTTCTCAATCGTGGCCGGAAATTTCTGTCCGCGAATCTCGATGTCGATCTTGTTTCCGATCTTCGCGTTCGCGGCATTGATGTAAGCCATCCCGACGCCCCAGTTCAAGCTCGGCGAAACCGTGCCGCTCGTCACTTCGCCGATTCGCGCGCCGTTTTCGAAAACCGAATAGTGCGGGCGCGGCGGCGGACCTTTGTCGTTCATCTTAAACGGAACCAGTTTTTCGCGTGGACCATTTTCCTTTGTCTTCAGCAAAACCTCGCGGCCGATGAAATTCGGTTTCGTTAGATCGACAAAGAACCCGAGCCCGGCTTCGATCGGATTTCGCTCCGGCGAAAGATCGGACCCGTTGAGCGGGTAACACATTTCCAGTCGCAACGTGTCGCGCGAGCCGAGTCCGCACGGTTTGATCCCGAGATCTTTCCCTTTTGCGAGCACCGCGTTCCAAAATTTGACCGCGTCCTGTGCGCGAAAGAAAACTTCCACGCCGTCTTCGCCGGTGTAACCCGTCCGCGCCATCGAGATCGCCATTCCGTTTATCTCAAGATCGACAATGTGATTGCGCGGCGGGAGATTCACGAACAACTCGCTCACGCGCGGACCTTGAATCGCGACGCCGCCAAAGTTCGCGCTGCGATTGTCGATCTTAACATCGC
>DATBCV010000034.1:0-22392 GCA_036270275.1 Chthoniobacterales bacterium
GAGGGAATCCTGATCTCGTGTTTCGCGTTGAATGCCAGGACCGCCTACATCTACATCCGCGGCGAATTCCCAGAAGGCGCAACGATCCTGGAGCGCGCCATCGAAGAAGCGCGCGAGAGAAATTTCGTCGGCCGCAACATGCTCGGCACCGGCTTCGACGTCGAAATTTACATTCACCGCGGCGCGGGCGCTTACATTTGCGGCGAAGAAACGGGGCTGATCGAATCGCTCGAAGGCAAGCGCGCGTATCCGAGGATCAAGCCGCCGTATTTTCCAGCGGTGCTCGGGCTCTACATGTGTCCGACCATCGTGAACAATGTCGAAACTCTGTGCGCGGTGAAACACATCATCGCGATGGGCGGCGCACAGTACGCGCAGCTCGGCCGCCCGAACAACACCGGCACACGCGTGGTTTGCGTCAGTGGCGACGTGGCGCAACCGGGATATTTCGAGATCGAACTCGGCAAAGTGACGATGGGCCAGTTGATTTACGATATGGCCGGCGGCTTAAAATGGGGCCGCCGATTGAAGGCCGTGATCCCCGGCGGCAGTTCGGCAAAAGTTTTGCGCGCGGACGAGCGATTCAAGATCAAACAAAAACAACCGGATGGATCGACAATCGAAGAAGAGATGTCGATCGACGAGCTGCCGATGGATTTCGACACGTGCGCCGCGGCGGGATCAATGGCGGGATCCGGCGGCGTCGTCGTGATCGACGATTCGCGCGACATGGTTTGGGTGCTCAACAACATCAACGAATTTTACGCGCACGAATCGTGTGGTCAGTGCACACCTTGCCGCGAAGGTTCGCTTTGGATGAAGAAGATCACGGACCGCATGTTGCAGGGCGGCGGCGTCACGCAAGATCCGGCGACATTGAAAACAATCGGCGATAACATCGCCGGCCGGACGATCTGCGCTTTCGGAGAAGCATGCGCGTGGCCGACGCAAAGTTTTGTCGAAAAATTTCCGGAAGAATTCGCCGCTTACGCCCGCAAATCAATTCCGCCACCGCTTCCGCCAGAAACGACGCCCGGAGAATTGATCGAGCGCGAAGTAATTCCGACAAGTCCCCTAGCCCACGATCCCGGCTGGGAAAAAGCCGGCGCCGACTCCGTGATCTGATATGTCTCAGGAAAGCAAGAGAGCAGGAAACAGATTGGGAGATTCGGAAATCACCGAAACGATTATTGCGGCTGCGATTGCCGTGCATCGAGATTTGGGCCCTGGATTCATTGAATCCGTTTACGAACAGGCACTCGCCGTTGAGTTCGCCCTCCAAGGGATTGCGTTCATTCGGCAAAAGTCGATTCCCCTTTTCTATCGTGATCACCAAATTGGCGAGCACCGGCTCGACTTCTTGGTGGAAGACAAAATCGTCGTCGAGCTGAAAGCCATCGACTCACTGGACAAAGTTCACTTCGCGATCGTCCGAAGTTACCTGAAAGCGAGCGGATTGGCTGACGGTTTGATCTTAAATTTCTCAAGCATGCCGCTCACGGTGAAGCGAGTGCGCCGCGAGCGAAGTTTTGAAGTTCCCGATTTCCAACAATGAATTCCTGCGTTCCTGCTTTCCTTAGCTATGTCTGATTTGCCGCTTTTCAACGTCCAGGTCGACGGCGTGTGGCATCAGTTTCCGAAAGGCACGCGCCTGATTGAAGCCTGCGCGCAAGTGGGCGTTTATGTGCCGCGCTATTGTTATCACAAGAAGCTCAGCTCGCCGGGCAATTGCCGAATGTGTTTGATCGAGATGGGCATGGCGCGAATGGGTCCTGATCGTAAACCGGAACTGGGCGCCGATGGCAAGCCGATCATTAACTGGATGCCGCGTCCGCAAATTTCCTGCGCCCAAGACGTAGCGGAAGGAATGGGCGTGCGCACGAATTCCCCGCTCGTGCAGGAATGTCGCAAAGGCGTAATGGAATTTCTGCTGATCAATCACCCGCTCGATTGTCCGATTTGCGATCAAGCAGGCGAATGTGAGCTGCAGGAATTCAGCGTCGAGTACGGCGGAGCAGGCTCGCGCTTTCTCGAAAACAAAGTCAAAAAACCGAAAGCGGTCCAGATCGGTCCGCGCGTAACGCTCGATGACGAGCGCTGCATTCTTTGCTCACGTTGCGTCCGCTTTTGCAACGAAATCGTCAACGACGACGTCCTCGGCTTTGTCGATCGCGGCAGTCACACCGTTCTCACCGCGCATCCCGGGAAGCGCTTGGAGAACAATTATTCGCTCAACACCGTCGACATTTGCCCGGTCGGCGCGCTCACCTCCACCGATTTCAGGTTCCAGATGCGCGTCTGGTTTTTGAAAGAGACAAAAAGCATTTGCACGAGTTGCGCCACCGGTTGCAACACCGTGATCGGATCGCGCGAAGACATTGTTTACCGGCAAACGCCGCGCGAGAACGATGCCGTAAATTCCTGCTGGATGTGCGATTTCGGTCGCCTCAATTACAAATATCTCGAAGCCGACAATCGCTTGCTCGAACCGCAAATTCTCAGCGGCAACGCGCTCATGGTTGTCGATTGGAAAACGGCAATCAATCAAGCTGCGCTTCAATTGCGCCAATGTTACGGCTCAAGCATCGCAATCCTCGCTTCCGCGCGCATGACCAACGAAGAGCTTTGGCTCACGCGCAAGATCGCGGACCTGATCGGCGCTGCTTACATCGACATCGTCCCGCGTTTTGGCGAGTGCGACGACATTCTGCTCAGCGCGGATCGCAATCCGAACACGACCGGGGCGCGTTTGATTCTGGGCCTCGAATCCGAACCAGGCGCAAACCTCTCCGCGATCGCGGAGGGCGTGAAGTCCGGAGAAATCCGAGCGCTGCTCGTGCTCGCTGAAAATCCAACGAAGATCGGCCTTACCGTCGAGCAATTGACGAATCTTCCCGTCTTCGTCGCGGTCAATATTCTTTCCAACGCGGCGAACGAACATGCGACCGTCGTGCTCGCCGGTTCCGGATTTGCGGAAAAGCGCGGCTCGATGATCAATGGCGACGGACGATTGCAACGATTGAATCGCGCGGTGCGAGCGCCCGGAAATGCGCGCGATGATTGGGAAATCCTGCGCGATCTGCTGCAGGCGGTTGGCGGCAGCAACGGGCTTTACACGGTCGACGATGTCTTTCGTCAGATGAGCGCGGACATTTCGCAGTTCAATGGACTGACTTTAAGCAAAATCGGAGATCTCGGTGTGCAATTGGTCGCCCAGAACGAATCGCCCGCGCCGCCGGCCGAGCCAAAGCTGAATGATATCGAACTCGCGGAAGCCAAACGCCCGCCCGGACGATAACCAAGATCGACAATGGATTATTTTTTCATCGGCACATCGTTCCTCAAGATCGTTTGTCTGCTCGCGTTCGTGCTGGGGCTGATGAATTACGCGGTCTACGCCGAGCGACGGGTCAGCGCATTCATGCAGGATCGCCTCGGGCCGAATCGCGTCGGCTTCGCCGGCTTGCTGCAACCGATTGCCGACGCCGGTAAATTTTTGCTGAAGGAGCAATTCACGCCCGCGCACGTGAACCACGTTTATTATTGGCTCGCGCCGTGTCTGGCGATGATGCCCGCGGTCATCACTCTCTCGGTCATCCCATTCGGCAGCACGCTGTTCGGCGTGCCGATGGTAATTGCCGATATCAACGTCGGAATCTTGTTTGTCTTCGCAATCGCTTCGTTAGGCGTGTATGGAATCGTGCTCGGCGGTTGGGCTTCCAACTCCAAATATCCTTTCCTCGGCGGCGTCCGCTCCAGCTCGCAAATGATTTCCTATGAGCTTTCCCTCGGCCTCGCCGTCATCCCGGTTTTTCTCCTCGTTGGTAATTTGCGCCTAACGAGTGTTGTTCAGTATCAAATCGACCACGGCTGGTTAATCGCGCCCTTTATTGGCGACTGGATGAATCCCGGGAAATGGCTGCTCGCGATTCCAATGCTCATTTCGTTCGTCGTCTTCACGATCGCCATCCTCGCCGAAACAAATCGGCTCCCATTCGATTTGCCCGAAGCGGAACAGGAGCTCGCCGGTGGTTATCACACCGAATACGCGTCGATGAAGTTTGGCCTCTTTTTTCTGGGCGAATACATCGCAATGATCACCGGCTCGGGAATTATCACCACGCTTTTTCTCGGCGGCTGGCATTTCCCGGGAATTCCCGACGGCTCGCACGGTCCGATTTTTGGACTGATCAACATCGCCGTCTTTTTCGCCAAAGTCTGCGCGCTGATTTTTTTCATGATGTGGATTCGCTGGACCCTGCCGCGATTCCGCTGGGACCAGCTGATGCGACTAGGTTGGCTCTTCTTTTTTGAAATCGCGCTCGTGAACATTTTCATCGTCGCTGCGATAATGGCATTTCTGCCAATCTAATGACGAAGCTCGAAAAAATGCTTTGACCATGCCCATCACCGTTCCACGACCGAATCTCAATTGGCGCGAGCGGATGTTCCTGCCGGCGATCGTCGCCGGACTCGCCATTACCTGGAAACATTTTGTGAACATGCTCTTTCGCCGCACGAAAGTGACGATGGAATATCCGGAAGAGAAATGGGACGCGAATCTGCCGGACTATTATCGCGGAGCGCCCGCCCTCGTCCGCGACAGCGACGGCCGCGTGCGCTGTGTTGCCTGCCAACTTTGCGAATTCATCTGTCCGCCGCGCGCGATCAAAATTATTCCAGGCGAGATTTCCAGGAGCGATCGGTTCGCCAAGGTCGAAAAATATCCTGAAGAGTTCGACATCGACATGGTGCGCTGCATTTACTGCGGCATGTGCGAGGAAGTTTGCCCGGAGCAGGCAATTTATTTGCGCAAAGATTACGCGATCACCGGATTCACTCGCGAAGAGATGGTGCATCACAAAGACAAACTTCTCGAGATCGGCGGCGTGATGCATGGCGTCGTCTTGAAATGGAACGCGAAAAAATGAAAACGAATTGCAGATTTCAAATTTCAAATTTCAAATTGGCGGTTCCCGCTCGCTGTCAATCTGCAATCTGCAATCTGCAATCTGCAATTTCCTAATGTCTCCGACCCTCTTTTGGATTTTCGCTTTAATGATGCTCGTCTTCGGCGCGGCCGTGATCGTCAATCGTAATCCGGTCGCCAGCGCGCTGAGCCTTGTTGTGTGTTTTTTGGCGCTCTCCGCGCTGTTCATGTCGCTGGATGCGTATTTCATCGGCATCATTCAAGTGCTCGTTTACGCCGGGGCAATCATGGTGCTGTTTCTTTTCATCATCATGCTGCTCGATTTGCGCGCGGAAGAGTTGCGCAAGATCAACTGGATCGCGTCCGCGGGCGGCGCGCTCGTAGCCCTCGCTCTAATGATTCAAATCATCGCCGTGATCGAGAGATTGCCTTTGGCGAAACAACCATTCCCGCCGCTCGCAAGATCGACATCGGACGACGTGCACCACATCGGCATGTTGCTTTTCAGGAACTACACGCTGCCATTTCAAATCATCGGCATTGTCATTCTCGTCGCGACCGTCGGCGTCGTGATGCTGAGTCGCCGTGAAAGGCAATAGCATGATCACGCTCGGCCATTATCTCACCGTCAGCGGAATGCTTTTCACCATCGGGTTCGCCGGAGTCATGCTCCGCCGCAACATCATCGTAATTCTGATGGCGCTCGAGCTGATGTTGAACGCGGCAAATCTTTCGCTCGTCGCCTTCTCGCGATTCCATGTCGATCCGACCGGCGCGCCAAATTACAACGCGCAGGTCTTCGTCTTTTTCATCATCACCGTCGCGGCCGCTGAAGTTGCAGTCGGTCTCGCGATTGTTGTCGCGCTCTTTCGCTTACGCCAAACCACGCACGTCGAAGACATCACCACCCTTAAATTTTGAGATTCACCAACAACAGCTTTCTTCCATGGCTCGTGTTGCTGCTGCCGTTCGGCTCCGCCGCGGTCATCACACTCTTCACGCGGCGCTGGAAGAATCTCAGCATTTTCATTTCGGTCGCGGCCGTGCTCGGAAGTTTTCTCTGCAGCTGTTTAATATTTCAGCGGACGGACATTTCCACGCCCGAATGGAATTGGATCTACATCCGCGGGATTTTTCACGCGCCAATCGGTTTCATCCTTGATGATCTCAGCCGGCTGATGCTGCTCGTCGTCTCCGGAGTCGGCTCCTTGATCCATATCTATTCGTTAGACTACATGCGCGACGACGCCGGCAAATCGCGCTACTTTGCCGCGCTCTCACTCTTCATGTTTGCCATGCTCGGCATCGTGCTCGCGAACAATTTCGTGATGATGTTCATTTTCTGGGAGCTGGTCGGTTTCACTTCTTACGTGCTCATTGGCCACTGGTTCGAGCGCGATTCCGCCGCCGAAGCCGCAAAAAAAGCGTTCATCACCACTCGCATCGGTGATTTCGGATTGATGATTGGAATCCTGATGGTCTGGATGGCGACCGGGTCCGTCGTGTTCGACGACATCGTCGCGCATTTGTCGAAGATCACGAGCAACCCGGGCTATCTCACCATCGCGGCCGTCCTGATTTTTTGCGGCGCGGCCGGCAAGTCCGCGCAATTCCCGCTTCATGTTTGGTTGCCCGATGCGATGGAAGGTCCGACGCCGGTCTCGGCGTTGATCCACGCGGCGACGATGGTCGCGGCCGGCGTTTACTTGCTCGTCCGCGTCGCCTTCCTGATTCATGCATCACAAACCGCGCTCATGACGATCGCGTGGATCGGCACGATCACCGCGCTGCTGGGCGGTTTGATCGCGACGCAACAATCGGACATCAAAAGGATCCTCGCCTACTCCACAATCTCGCAGCTCGGTTACATGTTCATCGCCGTCGGACTCGCGTCGGACGAAGCCGCGATGTTTCATCTTTTCACCCACGCGTTTTTCAAGGCGCTGCTCTTTCTCGCGGCCGGTTCGGTGATCGTCGCGCTGCATCACGAACAGAACATTTGGCAAATGGGCGGACTCTCTTCCAAACTCAAACTCACCTTTGTCGCCTTCATCGTTGGCGGCTTTGCCTTGATGGGCGTTCCGCCGTTCAGCGGTTTCTTCAGCAAAGACGCGATCCTTGCCCTCGCTTATCAGCGCAATCTGCCCATCTTCGCGATCGGCCTAACGACTGCGTTCCTGACTGCGTTCTATGTTTCTCGCCAGCTCATTGTCGTTTTCTTCGGAAAACCTCGGAGCGAATCGGCGCGCACGGCCCGCGAATCTCCGCTCGTCATGGTGGTACCTTTACTCATCCTCGCCTTCTTCGCGCTCACTGCCGGATTTAGAGCGATCGCGAAAAAAGTTCTCGTCGTTCCCCATGAAGGCGAAACAACTCTCATCGTTCCGATGCTTGCGATTGCCGCGCTCCTCGCCGGCGCCGGATTCGCTTTTTGGATTTATCGAAACAGCGACCGCGAAGTCGTGCATGTCGATCTTTTCCGGCGCTTGTTCTACATCGACGAATTTTACGCGTGGCTGATCGACCACACGCAAGAACTGCTCGCGCGCGTCGCGGCTTTTCTTGATCGCTCCGTGGTCGATGGCGCCGCGGTGCGCGGAGCAAGCGGCGCTACCGTCCAGTTCGGTTCGCTCCTGCGCTTATTTCAAGTCGGCAATCTTCAGGCCTACGCATTCCTCTTCGGTTTGGGAATCGTCGCCCTGATTTATTTCGTGATTTTCCACTAATGCTTCTTTTTCTCGTTCTCTGTCCCATCGCCGCCGCGCTCTTGATTATCCTTGGGGCGCCGGCGCGATTCACCGCGCTCGCGGCCGCGGCGCTGAATCTCGCGACAACGCTGATTGTCTTTTTCCAATTCGACCGCCTCGCAACCGGTTTCCAATTCGTGAGTTCATTTCTCGTTTCGAGCGATTGGCAAATTCATTTCGCGCTCGGTCTGGACGGATTGAGTCTCCTCATGCTGCTGCTCGCGACCATCGTAACCCTCGCGGCAGTTTGGTTCACCGGAAAGATCGACAATTACGAGCGCGCGTTCTACGCATCGCTTCTACTGATTGCCGCCGGCGCAATCGGCGCATTCGCATCGCTCGATCTCTTTTTCTTTTACGCGTTTCACGAGCTCGCGCTGATCCCGACTTTTCTGCTGATCGGCATTTGGGGAACTGGAAACCGTGTCCGCGCGGCATGGAAGATCACGATTTATCTGACGCTCGGCAGTTTTATTTTGCTGATCGGATTAATTTTGCTCTACCAAAGCTTACCGCCGCCGGAACGCAGTTTCGATATTCGGGAATTGCAGCAGGCGATCGCAGTGCATCCGTTGGCCGCGCCGGACCAACGCCACATTTATCTTTTGCTCCTCATCGGGTTCGGCATTTTGATCTCGCTCTTTCCGTTTCATTCCTGGGCGCCCGAAGCGTACGCCTCGGCGCCTGCGCCCGCGGCAATGTTGCACGCGGGTGTTTTGAAAAAATTCGGCCTTTACGGATTGCTCCGGCTCGCGACGCCGATGCTGCCCGAGGGCGCACACCAATGGATGTACTTGCTCGCGATTTTGCTCCTCGGAAACATCATCTACATCGGGCTGGTCACGATTGCGCAGAAGCGGCTCGATTGGATGCTCGGTTACTCGAGCGTGATGCACATGGGTTACATCTTTCTCGGGATCGCGAGCGCGAACATTCTCGGGACGACCGGCGCGGCTGCTCTCATTTTGGCGCACGGGCTTTCCATCGCGTTGCTCTTCGCAATCGCGGGAGAAATTCGCAACCGAACCGGCACGCTCGCCTTCAGCGATCTCGGCGGCCTCGCCAAAGTCATGCCGTTTGCCGGACTCGCGTTTGGCTTCGGCGCATCTGCCGCGATTGGCCTTCCCGGCTTTGCCAACTTCGCTTCCGAGATCATGATTTTTTTCGGCGCGATCCGGAAAGGCTGGGACATGCAACACTTCCACCTGTTTCAAATCGCAACTGTCCTGGCGCTTTGGGGCGTCGTGATCTCCACCGTTTACATCTTGCGTGCTTATCGCGCGATTTTTATGGGCACAATGAGCGACCGTTGGACAAACCTTGTCGATCTTCGCCCAGCTCTGAAAATTCCCATCGCGCTCCTAATTGCAGGTCTGCTCTGGTTCGGATTTTTTCCGCAAACGCTGCTGCAGCTCGTCACGCCGACGTTTAAAACCTACTTCAGCGCCGCAAAATGACCGCGCCCTATCTCGAAATCGCGGTGCTCGTCTGTGGCATGGCCATTCTCGTTTGCGAAACTTTCGTCCCGTCCGTCGAAAAAAAGTTTTTCGCTTACGCCGGCATCGTCATTCTTCTGCTGGTCTTCATCGCAACCTTCTTTCTCTCACCGCCACCGTCCGGCGCCGAAGCTGGCGCGCTTTGGAATTTTTACACCGCCGACGCGCTGTCGATTTTTTTCAAACGCTTCATGCTCGTCACCACGATCGTCGTCCTTGTCATGATGATCGACTACGCGCCAAGTATGCGCGCGCAGGACAGTCGCGCCTCCAATCTGGGCGAATTTTTCTCGCTGCCGCTTCTGACCTGCGCCGGCTTGATGTATCTGGTCTCGGCGATCGATTTCATTTTCATCTTCGTCGCGCTCGAGCTCGTCACGATTTCTTTCTTCGTGCTCGTCAGTTTTCCGCGGCGAAACGCGATCGCGCTCGAAGCGGGCATTAAATATCTGATTCTCGGCGCGCTCTCCACCGCTTTCCTCGTTTACGGAGTCGTTTGGATCTTCGGCGTGACCGGAGAAACAAACTTGCAACGCATCGCCGACGCGTTTGCCGCCGGAAAGATCGACAATCACGCGGCCGCGTTCGGCGCGGTGCTTGTTCTCGTCGGCCTCGGATTCAAAATCGCGGCCGTTCCATTTCAAATGTGGGTGCCCGATGTTTATCAAGGCGCACCGACGCCTGTCACTGCGTTCCTCTCGGTCGGATCGAAAGCGGCCGGCTTCGTCGTTTTGCTCCGCGTGTTGCAACCGCTCTTGATGCTGCCACGCTTGCGATCGCTCATCGTGCTCATCGCGCTCATCACCGTGCTCTACGGAAATCTTGCCGCGCTGCCGCAAAACAATCTCAAACGATTGCTCGGCTATTCCAGCATCGCACACGCCGGCTATCTGCTCATCGGCGTCGCGTGCTTCAACGGTCCGGCGGTTGTCTTTTATCTCGTCGCCTATTTGATTATGACGCTCCTGAGCTTCGCAATCATGGTCCCCGTTGCTGGATCAACGGGCGAAGAAATTTCTAATTTCGACGGCCTCGGCAAACGCGCGCCGTTTCTCGCGTTCGGAATGTTGCTGGCGATGGCGTCGCTTGCGGGCGTTCCATTTACCGCCGGGTTCTTCGGCAAGTTCGCCATTTTCGCGAGTGCAGTGGCGCAAAACCAAATGCTGCTTGTCGTCGCGGGCGTTCTCACTGTCGCCTGCGGCTTTTACTATTACCTGAAAGTCGTTCGCGCGATGTATTGGCAACCGGCCACGTCAGAGCAACCAATCGCGGTGGGCAAACTTTCACGCGCAGTGATGATCATGCTGATGATCGCGACAATCGTCTTCGGCGTTTACCCGCAACCGATTTTTAACGCGATGAAATCGCAACCCGCAAGTGTCGCGCTAAAATCGACATCGAGCCGCTAATCGCTCAGCTCGACGTTCCAGTAGGCAAGATCGACAAAGTGTCGCCAGCTTTCGTGCTGCGGCGCGTTGAACGTGACGTGTAAAAACGGGCGCCATTTCGGCCGCTTCGGTTTGCGGATCAAAGCCATCTGCGCTTCGCGCGGCAGACGATTTCCTTTGCGCGTGTTACACGGGATGCACGAGCAAACGACGTTTTCCCACGTCGTCGTGCCACCGCGATCTCGCGGCACGACATGGTCCAAATTCAAATCGTTCCGATCGAAAAGATTGCCGCAATACTGGCACGTGTTCTTGTCCCGCTCGAAAACGTTGTGGCGCGTGAATTTCACTTCTTTCTTCGGCAATCGATCAAAAAAGAGGAGCACGATGACGCGCGGGACACGAATCCTCCACGAAATCGTCTGGACCAGTTCGTGATCGGGCGCATCGGATGAAAAATCCCGCCAGCTTTCGAAATCGTGAGTAAAGAAATTGTTCGCGTCATCAGCCGAGACGACGTGCGCGTGTCCGGCATAAACGAGCGAGAACGCGCGCCGGGCAGAGCAAATGTTTACCGCCTGCCAGAGGCGATTCAGCACCAAAACCTGACTGTTTAACAGCGAGTGCAAGACTTTCTCTCCTGCCCTTTTACCACTTTCTTGGTGGAAAGTGGCGCGAAATTATCACTCAGGTTTTTCCTTGTCAACGTGGGCCAGCGGCTCCGTCGCGCGCTTGCAGAAAATGCGCAAGCCTGACATCGTAACAATTGCATGAAGCGTTTCCCCCTTAGGCTTCCGGTAATGTCTCGGCTCATGCTGGAAAAACCCGTAATTAAAGGCGGGATTTTCGATGAGAGCTAATCGAACGCTTCAGCCAACCGCCTGGCTTCTCGCTATAATAATGTGGCTCTTCGCGTGCGCGTTAAGCTCTGCTCAAACCATAGAAGACGAAGCGAAACCATTATCAAAAGAACAGCTGACTGAGCTTTTGGGTTCAGATCGGCCGAGTCGATTGCAATGGAAGAGACTCGCAGGGCCAGATTGCACTACGTATTACGGCCGTAATGCGGAACGCCCTTGGGAACTCGTCGGAATTTACCTCGGCGGCTTTCCACCGTTTGTACGCGACTCCTCGCTGCCACAGATAGAACGTCGTCTTGGAATGTATTTAGTAACCTGGCAGAGAAAAGAACATCGAGGTTTGCTCCATCTTGAAGCATCTGTCTCGCTTCACAGCGATTATTGGAAGGTTTATGTGTGGGTCGAGGGCAAAAATCAGGTCGAATTGGATCAACTCTCTGAAGAGATCTTCCACTTTCCAATGTTCAATCAAATGCCTCAGCCTGTCGGTGCCCCTTAAAGACTTAACCAATCGATGAAGCCAATCACTCCTTGCGATGCGACTTCAGTGAAGTTGTTGCAGCACGCTGTGGCGGCTTATCTTGTTCTCGTTAGGCCTATCGCCGTGTTGGCTTGCTCGCGCTTTGAGTTGCCGCCCGTTTCATGAAGTTGCCGGCCAGTTTCTTTTCGTCGTCCGGGACCGCGCCCGCTGCCGCGGCAAGACCTTCTTCCTCAGCCGAGAGAAATTGTTTAAACCGGTTCTTGTCGATCGCTTTCATGAAAGCTTCGTGTGGCGTGACCGTTCCGCTTTGCAGATGAGCATTGATCGCGTCGTCCATGAATTGCATTCCCTGTGCTTTGCCGGAAACGATCACGTCCTGAAGTTTTTGCGTCGCGCCTTCGCGGATGATCGCGGAGACGGCGGCGTTCGAGATTAAAATCTCATTCACCGCGACGCGCCCCGAGCCGTCCGCCTTTTTCATGAGCAATTGAGCGAGGACGCCGCGCAATGAGTTGGCCAGCATCGCTCGCGCCTGCGGTTGACGCGCGGCCGGAAAAACGTCGACCATTCGGTCCACCGTTTTGCGCGCGTTGTTCGTGTGGAGAGTTCCGAAAACGAGCAGACCGGTCTCCGCCGCGGTCAGCGCGAGCGAAACCGTTTCCAAATCGCGCATTTCGCCGACGAGCACAATGTCCGCGTCCTCGCGCAGCGCGGCTTTGAGCGCGACTGGAAACGACTCGGCGTCGCCCGGGACTTCGCGTTGCGTGATGATGCTGCGCTTATTGGTGTGCACAAACTCGATCGGCTCCTCGATCGTCACGATGTGTCGCGAGAAATTCTCGTTGATGTAATCAACCAGCGCCGCCAGCGTCGTCGATTTTCCCGAGCCGGTCGGACCGGTGACGAGCACCAAACCGCCGCGCAAATGCGCAAACTCTTTGGCCACGAGCGGAACTCCGAGTTGCTCGAGCGTAGCGATCTTCGTCGGGATCAATCGAAAAACCGCGCCGTAACCGTGGGCTTGTTTCAAGTAATTGCAGCGAAAGCGCGAGGCCGCGTCCATCTCGTAGGCGAAATCGAGATCGCCGCGATCTTCGAAGATTTTCCAATTCCGCTCGCCGCAAACCTCGCGCAACATCGACATCGTCTCGTCGTGATCGAGCAGCTTTTCTCGAATCGCCGCGACGTCGCCGTGCTTGCGCATCTTCGGCGGTTGCCCTTCGCCAATGTGAAGATCAGAACCGCCCTCATCGACGATTACTTTTAAAAATTGATCGAGCGAAGCCATGGCCATTAAGGATGAAGGTTGAAGGTGGAGGGATGAAAAGAAGAGCTCTTTAGAATTTCATCCTTCATCCTTCATCCTTCAACCCTCATCCTTTCAGTCGTTCCTTAACTTCCTGCTTTTGTTCCGACCGCGCATAAGCTTCTTCGGCGGTGATCAATCCGCGGCTGGCAAGACCGACAAGCGCATCGTCCATCAGCTGCATCCCCTGTTTCTTCCCCGTCTGAATAATTCCGGGCAGCATGAAGGTTTTCGCTTCGCGGATCACGTTTGCGACCGCGGGCGTGTTCGTGAGAATTTCCAATGCGAGCACGCGACCTTGCCCGTCTTTGCGTGGAATCAATTGCTGACTAATTACGCCTCGCAGCGACTCGCTCACCATGATCCGGATCTGCTCCTGTTGATCGGGCGGGAAAACATCGAGCAAGCGGTCGAGCGTGCGCGAAGCGTTTCCGGTGTGCAGCGTTCCCAAAACCAAGTGACCGGTCTCGGCGGCGGTGATCGCGAGTGAGATCGTTTCCAAATCGCGCATCTCGCCAACCATGATCACGTCCGGATCTTCGCGTAGCGCGCCGCGCAACGCCGCCGCGAACGAGCGCGTGTGTGTGTGCACTTCGCGTTGCGTAATGTGACAACCTTTCGGCTCGAGCACATACTCGATCGGGTCTTCCAACGTAATAATGTGTTCGCGCCGCTCGATGTTCACCTGCTCGACCAGCGCCGCGAGGGTTGTCGATTTCCCGCTGCCGACCGAGCCGGTCACGAGAATCAATCCGTTTTGGTAGCGCGTGAGCAATTTGAGATGCTCGGGCAAACCCAGTTCGTCCATCGTGCTCACTTTGGTGTTGATGATGCGAAATACGAGATCGACACCGAGCCGCTGACGCACAACGCTCGTGCGATAGCGGCCGGAAGAATTTGCGTAAGCGAAGTCGGCGTCACCGCGCTCGTTCAGCTGCGATTTCTGCTGGTTCGTGAGAAAAGTTTCCGCGAGCGCGAGTGTTTGCTCAGATCCCAATGGTGGCGCGTCGGGCCAGATCGGTTGGAGAGTTCCGTGCAACCGCCAGATCGGCGGAGAGTTTACGCCAAGATGAACGTCCGATGCGCCGGCCGCTTCGCCGACGGCCAGATACTCGTCCACGTGTGAAAGCGGATGCGACGCGGGAGATGTCGATCTTTCAGGCATGGCGCGCCGCGATTTTTACGCGGCGCGAGCGTGCGCGTAAACTCAAAAGCCTTTCGGCCCGGAACGTTCGCGCGGCAGGTGGCCGCCGAATTTCTTTTGGACGGCGTTCATGACCACAGGCTTGAGCAAGCTTGCCGCGATGCGGAAAGCGCCCAACAAAAACCCAGTTTCCAAAAGCGCGCTTTTCGTTTTTGTCCCCGGCTTTGACACATCCACCACAATTTTCTTTTTCCGGGTAAGCATGCCGGTGATGATCAGGCCAACCGCGACCGCCCCGATGATCCACGGCACCGGTTCGCGGCGAACGGAGCGCCGAATTTTTTTCGGCAGATCGATCTCCTCCCGAACGCGATTCAAACGCAGCGAAACTTCGTCACGCGAGCGCGCGATTTCGGTTTTCAGCTGCGTCTTTGGTTTGTGTCCAGATTCCTTAGCCATTCTCGATCCTTCTTTAGTTCTGCCGCGCTCTCGCGAAACACTGGCCGTTTAATTTTGCTGATCGCTACCACCGCCAGAATCAGCGCAATCAAAATATGCAACGCCGCCGCATCCAGCGCGATCCATACCCACGAGACCTGCGCCAAATGGGCAATCGCGACGATTGCAGCGGCGAGCAAAAAAATGTAGCCGAAAGCGAAAAACAAAAGGCCGGCGATTGCGCAAACCGCGGCGATTAAAAACTGCACCGCAGCCGTTTTCGATTCGGTTGCGAAAAGCGCAGCGCGACTCTCGAAAAAATCAGCGAGCGCGGCGGCGAGCGCGACAACGCTTCCGATCAAGCCCGCCTGCCGCGGACGATTTCCCGACGGCGAAATTTCGCCAGTCATTCAGTAATTTTTCTCGGTCAGCGGCGGAAAATCAATCCGAGGACAAATCCCACGCCAAGCGCGGTGAAGATTGCCTTAGTCGGATTTTCCCGAACGTATTGTTCCGCGTCTTCCTGAAATGTTCGAGCGCGAGTCGTTGCATCGCCCCAAGCTTCTTCCGCTCGATCCCGAGCGTCCGTCCAGGCTTTCTCCGCTTTGCCGCGCGCGTCGGTCCAAACTTGCTCGGCCTTGTCCCGATACTCGCCGGCCACCGCTTCCGCCGCACCGCGTAAATCCTCCGCCGCCTTGCGTGCGTGGGTTTTGCTGCTCTCGAATTTGTTCTGGGCATCGCCTGCCGCAGATCCTCGCTGTGATTTGTTTTCTTCAGCCATAAAATTCCTCCGATTGGATTTCGTTTTGCTCACTATCCGCGCGCTTGCAATTCTGAGCAAATCTTACACCGATTGCCAAGTCCGCCGTAGCCTCGGCTGGAGCCGGATCGATCTTACTGTTCCCGGAATACGATCCGCGCTTTGGTGAGATCGTAGGGCGAGAGCTCGACTGAGACTTTGTCCCCCGGAACGATGCGAATGAAATGTTTGCGCATCTTGCCGGATATGTGCGCGAGCACGTTTCGCTGACCCACGAGATCGACGCGGAACATTGTGCCGGGCAGAACTTCAGTCACGGTCCCATCCATCACGATTGGCGCTTCCTTCGGCATCGCGCCGAAATATATCGGCAGCGCGAACGCGCTCAACTTTAGCTATCTCAAGAGTTGAGCGGAAGGATTCCTACGAATAACAGATGGATGGCGATCAAGACAGTGGCCCAAACAACGCGTTTCTTGTTGAGAAGAATTCGAGATGCACCAATCAAGAACACACAAATAGCAACAGCCCAAGCTAAGTGCAGACTGGGCTTTATCCGTCCCCCATAAGCAAGAAAAAGAAAAATTCCGGATAAGACAATCTGCGATGCAAGGATCACATTTTTAGAATTCATTGGACGTCTTCGATTGAAACGCTGGGCAAATATTCGCCGAGCTCTTCGCGTTTCCACCAGGCGCCGGTCTGTCGATGTTCTTCGGCGTTCGTAAATCGATAACGATAAAATGTCGCGCGAATGTAACGCGGCGGGTTTTGCGGGAACGGATTCGATTCAAACAGCGCGATCACCTCTTTATTGCCGTGTAACAACGCGACCACGGTTTGGACGAACCACGGATTCTGACGATACGAGCCGAGCGCGGCGAACCACATTTGCCAATCGAGTCTGGGTTGGTGCGGCTGACACCAACCAGGCGCGCGCTTCACGTCGCCCGGTTTCCATTTGAATTCGTACGGCTTCCATTCCAGTCCGTCCGCGCTGCCTTCGATGACGATTTCCTTCCGGTCCTTCGTCATCTTGCGAAACAAACCGTAGCCGTTGACGATGCGAAGCGATTCGGCGCGCGCGTAAATCCTCGCGAGGACGGGAGACCATTCCTCTTCCGGCTCGAACGCGCTGTAAATCAGCCGCGCGTTCAACGGCAGCGTCACAACGATCACGATTGCAGCCGCGTAGATCGACAATCGATCCGGTAGGGACGCCGCGCTGCGGCGCCCGCGGACATCGCGGCGCGATGTCCCTACCACAGAATCGTCGATCAACAACAAGCACAGCGCGAGCGTGAGCAGATTGAAAAAGCAATAGTTCCCCGTTGCCGCGATCGCGATTTGCAAAAAGACCAGCAGTCCGCACGCGAGCAATCGTAATCGGCGTGGCGCCCAAATGAAAAGCGGCACGATGATTTCGACGACGAGACAGAATGCGACCGAAAATTTCTTGAACCATTCCGCATGCTGGTCCGCCCACCAGGCGATGACAGTCGGCAAGGGTTGCGACCAATAGTGATAATCGAGCGCCGTCAGCTTCCACCATGAATCGTCGCCGCTGGTCAGCTTCACCACTCCCGACATCACCATCAATTTGAAAAGCAGAACTTTGAGCAGAAACATTCCCGCGCGCGAAACCGGCGGCTCATTTGCTTTCGTCCAACGCAGCCGCCACGGCGCGAGAAAAATGGCCAGAAATCCGGTTTCAAGAAGAAGAATGTCCCATTGGAAACTGAGAAACGTTTGGCCGGCGATCGCGAGCGAAAGATAAAAAATCACCAGCACAACGAGCGAAAGCGCGGGCGCAATTCCGGCCATAAGCAAGATCGACAACGCAACGCCACCGCCGCAGAGAAAGTGGAGGAAAGCGTCGCTCGAGTTCAGCCAGCAGAGCGTAGGCAAGATCGACAATGCGCGATCGCCGAGCTGCGCGCGCGCGGCCGGAAGAAATTGCGCGACGGGCGTGACTCCATTGGAACCGAAAAGTCCGTCGATTTGGACCCAAAGCGAAACGAACGCGATCAAGAAAATGAGACCGACCGCCCGCACAAACCAACGACGCGCCCAAAAATATTGTGGCGGTCGAACATCATCGCCCCAGAGCAATCGCGTCATTGCCGAAGCGAAACTGCGATTCGCAGCGACAAACTTGTAAAACGCTTCGGTAATCGGCGCGAAGCCGGGAACGTGATAGTAACTCCATGCGAGCCAGCGCCGCGAAGATCGACATCGGAGTGAGCGAAAGACCGCTTCCGCCGCGCTGAAGACCGCGCCGTCGGGTTCAATCAAAACTACCGAGCGCTGGAATTGTTCGCGGCCAATTTCCGGGAAGCGATCAGTAACGTTTTGCGACGTCTCGTAATCGACTTCATCGCCGGTGATTTCATGCCAGCGCTCGATCCAGCGCCGGCAGAAATGACACTCGCCGTCCCAAATCAGCAGCGGCTTTGGCGGTGGATTGGCGACGCGCAATGTAGCTTCGTTAGGCATCAACGCTCAACGTTCAACGCTTCGCTGCGAACGTTCAATTCACAAAGTGAATTCCGCCCAGATCGGCGCGTGATCGGAAGGATCTTTACCTTTGCGCAGCTCGCGATCGACTCCCGACGCAGTGCATTTTTTGGCGAGCGATTCACTCGCGAGCACGGCGTCAATGCGCAGTCCGCGATTTTTCTGAAACGCGAGCATCCGATAATCCCACCACGTGAAAACGCCCGGAGGCTGCGGATGCAGGCGGAGCGTGTCGCGCAATCCGATCGCGCACAGTTGTTGAAACGCCGCGCGCTCGGCATCCGAACACATGATCGCGCCGCGCCAAAGTTGCGGATCGTGAACATCGGCATCTTCGGGCGCGACATTAAAATCGCCGCACACGACAAGATCGACATCTTTCTCTTTGGCGAGGCAATCGCGCAGCCGCGCATACCATTCGAGTTTATATTTGTAAGGGGGCGAGCCGACCGCCTGGCCATTCGGCGCGTAAATGGAATAGATCCGAATATTTTCGATCGTCGCCGAGATCACGCGCGCCTGTGGATCGACAACTTCATCGCAAAGAGAAGCGCGAACGTCGCTCAGCTTCGTCGTCGAAAGAATCGCGACGCCGTTGTAGGATTTTTCGCCGTGATAAGCGCAATCGTAACCCACCGATCGAAGCGCGAGCGCCGGAAATTGTTCGTCGGTGCATTTCGTTTCCTGCAAGCAAACGACGTCAGGCTTTGTCTTTTCGAGCCACTCAAACAATCGATCCTGCCGTTTGCGGAGCGAATTGATATTCCAGGAAACAATTCTCACTAGAGTTCCATCTCAACTCCCGGCGTCGGCACAACGATTTCCGAATTAGGCAAGTCGTTGGTCAGGCGCGCGCGCACCCATTCAACCGCGGGCGGATCGCCGTGCACGAGAATAATCTTTTTTGGCGCAAGCCGCCCGGCGTAAGCAATGAGCGATTCGCGCGACGCGTGCGCGCTAAATTGGAACTGCTCGATGTGGCAACGCACGCGCTGCGACGGTTCGTCGGGATCGAGTTTCACCTGCTCGTCCTGGCGCGCGTTCCGCAAAATCCCGGCGGGCGATTCCGGATCGGCATAACCGACAAAAAAAATAGACTGGCGCGGTTGATCGACAACGCGCTGCGCAAAAATATTCGAGAGCGTTTTCGGCGTCATCATTCCGCTGGAAAGCGCATAGACCCGCCCCGGTCTGGTGCGCGCTTCCTGAATCGTGTCGGCGTTGAGCACGAACGGGCGAAGTTCATCGAGCAATTGCAATCGCGGGAATTGGCGCCGGCCCATTTGCGCGCGCCGATCGTAGATTTGGGTGATCTTCGCGCTCAACCCGCCGATGTAGATCGGGAAATCGAGATTCTCTTCGCGCCGGAAATTATAAAGCATCGCGAGGACCTCCTGCGTTTTGCCAAGAGCGAACACCGGGATGAGAACGCAACCGCCGCGTGTAAATGCGTCTTCGATTGCTTGCGCCAGACGCGCTTCTTCGCCTTTGCGCGACCAGGTCGCGGGCGCCGGAGTGTCGCCGCGAGTGCATTCCATGATCAAGATGTCGATCTTCTCTTCCGGAAACACCGCCGCTTGCGCGATCGTTTGATCATCAAAGTTCACGTCGCCGGTGTAAAACAACGTGCGCCCTTCCGCGCGAATAAGAATCCCGGTGGAACCGAGAACATGGCCGGCCTCGAAAAATTCGAACGTCACTTCGGCGTCGTCCGCGGAAGAACGTTCGCCGGCCAGCGTGTAGGGTTGACGCAGCGCGCACAATTGCCAGCGTTCTGCCGCGCGATCGGTCTCGCGGTGGGTGAACAACGGATAAAGCGTAGTGCCGATTTCTTCGCGTTGGCGCGTCATCACGTTGACTGAGTTGTGCAAAAGCGTGCTGCCGATCTCGCCCGTCGGTTCGGTCATAAATACTCGTGCGTGCGGTTGGCGACGCATCAACACCGGCAACGTGCCGATGTGGTCCTGATGCGAATGCGAAACAATGATCGCGTCGAGGCGGACATCGCCGAGCGCTTTCAGATTCGGCAGCGCTTCATCGCCCTCGAACTTCGGATGCATTCCCGAATCCAGGACGATGTTGCGACCGCCTGCCTGCAGATAATAGGAATTAGCGCCGATCTCTACCCGGCGCGTGAGATTAATGAATTTCAAGATTCTTCCCCCTGTAGCGGCGGTCTATGACCGTCGAAGTTCGATTAATACGGCGCTCATAGAGCGCCGCTACAAAATTTCCTTAAGGATTCGCAGCCAGTTGCCACGCAGGATTTTTGTAATGTCGTTGTCGGTAAACCCGCGCTCAATCAACTTGCGCGTCAAGTTTCTCGCCTGCGAATGATTCGTCAGGTCGAAGATAAAATGTGGTGTGGTGAGTTTCGCGGCCAATTCTTTGCGCACATTTTCAGGCAGTTGCTCGAACAAGTATTCGCAAAAGTCGAACCCGATCCCAACGCAATCGATGCCGATGAGACTGATCACGTGCTCGATGTGATCGACGTAGCGATCAATCGTGCTCTCGGCCGAGTTCGGGGTAACAAGAATCGCGTTTATGCCGATCACGCCGCGACGCGCACCGATCGATTTGATTTGCTCGTCACTGATGTTGCGCTCGATGTCGTAGAATTTTCGCGCGTTGGTGTGCGAAACGACGATCGGGCCGTCCGTAAGATCGACAATCTCCTCGAAACCTTTCGGGTTAATGTGCGCCAGGTCAAGAATGATGCCGAGACGCTGGCATTCCTGCACGACTTCTCGTCCAAACGCCGTCAATCCGTCGCGCGGCGAACCGTTCGAAGCGAAAATGCCGCCGCTGCCTGCGGCGTTGCGGCGCGCGTGAGTCAGTCCGACCATCCTCAGCCCCAGCTCGTAAAAGACTCGCAGCAAATTTAAATCTTCGCCGAGCGGTTCGACGCCTTCCATCGTCAACACGATTGCGATTTTGTTCGCTTCGCGCGCTGCTTTGATCTGCGCGCCGGTTTTGCAAATCGCGAATCGATCGCTTCGTTCGACTTCAAAATAAAGTCGCGCCACTTGATCGAGCGCGACGCGCAATCCCAATTCGGGCAAATAACGGTCCTCCACATAAATCGCGGCGCCAATCACACCAATGTTTCCCGTTTCGAACTCAGGCAGAAAATGCGAAACCAAAACGCCGGGTTGATTTCGTTTCTCGTAGAGATCGATCAGCAAATCGAAATGCATATCGACAAGGCCGCCGGCGTGCAGCTCGTCAATGCGCGATTCGACTGAATCGTCGCTCTTCATCACGGCGTTGGCGGCGGCGCGGCGATGGTGACGGTGCGCGCTGAATCTTTCGGTTTCGGCAAAATCATCGCGAAAAGCACCGTGATCCAAACCGCTCCGAGCGGAAGCCACGCCGGAATCCAGATTGAATATGTCGACATAAGGCCGACCGCGATGAGGCAATAGGCCGCGGTAAATGCGACCGCGCCAATGATGAGATCGACTCGCGAAAATCTTCGCAGTGCACCGCTGTTTAAGGCAACGATGACGACGACGATGCAGTCGAAGATCCAGCTCACGCGCCGGACAAATGTTTGCGATTGAATCGCAGCAATCGCCGCGGCGAGCAGGTCAGGCGAATTTGATTCCACGCGCGCGAGGACAATTTGAGCCCGAATGTCTTCGAGCCGAATGGTCGTGGCCGCGCCGCTTTCATGTTGTTGCGTGGCGAGCAAGAGCTCGTTGAGCGTGATGTGGCGCGCGCGCTTCGCCAATTGCGGATTCACCAGGAGCGTGCCATCGGCATTGATCGGAATTTTCGTTCCGTTTGGAAGCGTAATGGCCGAGCCGATGTCGATCTTCACTTCGTTCGGAATGATGCGCATCCAAAGCAGCGCGGTCTGCAACGCGAACGAAGGAACGACTTCGCCGCGATATTGAAATAAAAGCGGCACGCGCAACTCGTTCGCGCTTTCGTCCGAAAGATTAATAAAGCCGAGCGTGGAAAGAATTCTCACATCTTCATCGGGCTGATGTTCGATTCCCGAAAACGTCGGAAGATCGCCGCGACGACCGGTCACGTTGGTGAAACCGCTAATTTCCGCGACCGGCGCGTCGGGGTCGGGCGTCGCGGTCAGCTCCGCGCCGAGAACAAGCTTCGGCACGCGCATCGCCTGATCGATGAAAATTTGTTCCTGATCTTTCAGGCGCTCGCCCCATTGCAAAACCGGTTCGATCGCGATGACGGTGGGTTTGAATTCGAGCGTGCCCTGAAGGAGTAAAGCAACTTCGAGCGGCGGCGGCGGATTTTCACGGCCGATATCGACAATCGTCATCGGCACTGATTTCGCGCTCGGTTGCGAG